>NZ_CP012070.1:640958-961437 GCF_001189535.1 Arsenicicoccus sp. oral taxon 190 | reverse complement strand
CGGGCCCGAGCAGGTCCCGCACGAAGGCGAGGGCCTTGGCCTTGGGGGCGTACTCGTCGGCGAGGGCCTTCTGGGTCGCGTCGGTGTAGGCGATGGTGCCCTTGACGAGCGTCACCCGGCCCGCGTCGGACACCAGGGTCCGCTCGATCTGCTCCTGACCCTTGAGGATGACGCCGGTCGTCGGCTCTACCCAGAAGGTGCGGGTGTTGGCGTAGTCCACGGAGGCGTCGACGCTGCCGATGGCGTCCGCCACGAACATCGACCGCGGCACCGACTGGCTGCCGGGCAGGCGGGTCGTGGGGATCTGCTGCTCGTAGACCTGGGTCGTGACGCCCTGGATGGTCTCGTTGCGGACGTAGGACGCGTCCCGCGCGCCCTTCAGCTCGGCGTCCCAGAAGGGGTAGGAACGCTTCTGCGCGTCGAAGGGGAACTTGAAGAACAGCCCCTCGTGCCGGCTCGACGCGGTCCGGCCCGGCTCGTCGAGCGTGCCCACCGACGTGTAGTCGCCGCAGCAGTTGGTGGTCATGGCGCTGACTCGGTCGAGCGAGACGCCCTCGTTGGTCATCGCGATCGGCTGGACGTCCACGATCTCGGTCTTGAGACCCATCTGCCAGAAGGCCTGGGTGTCACGCTGGGACTCGGGCACCTTGCCGGGGATGCCGGTGACGTTGCGGGTGTTGCGGACCCGCTGGCCGGTCAGCGGCGCGAAGTGGACGGTCTTGCCGTCGCCCCACACCCGCATGACGGAGACGCCGGTGCCCTCGGACACCGCCGTCGTGGACTGGTCCAGCTTGACCTTGGCCAGCCGGTGGTAGACCGCGTCGGCGCGCAGCCCGAGGACGAGGGCAAGGACGCCCAGGAAGACGGCGAGACCGCCGAGGATGCGACGCATGGGTGGGACTCCTGCTCAGGGAACGGCGACGGTGACGTTGACGAGTGGGTGAGTCGTGGACCCCGACGGGTCTACTGGTGGGTAGCGACGGAGGTTTCCGGGACTGTACCAGCCGGTAGCCCCCTTGTCTGCCCCCCTCCTCGCCCCCACCGCCGCACGGGTTACCGGGGGGTCACAAACGCGCCGCCGCCGACTACCCTCCTGCCATGCTCCAGCGCCGGACGACCAGGTTCGTGGCCCTCGACGGCCTGCGGATCGTCGGCGCGCTGCTGGTGCTGACGACCCACGTCGGCTTCAGCAGCGGCGACTCGCTGCACGGCGCGTGGGCGGGCCTGCTCGCCCGGATGGACGTGGGCGTCCCGATCTTCTTCGTGGTCTCGGGCTTCCTGCTCTACCGCCCGCACGTCCGGCTCCGCCTCGGCAGCGCCACCGACGCCGAGGCGGCCCGGGCCCGTGACCTGCGGTCCTACTGGCGCCACCGGGCGCTCCGGGTCCTGCCGGCGGCGTGGGTCGCGGTGCTCGCCGCCGCGCTGCTCGTCGAATGTCCCGCCCACGTCGGCCCCGAGCAGTACCTCCGGATCGCGACGCTCACCCAGATCTACACGCCACAACCCTCGGTGCCCGGCCTCACCCAGATGTGGAGCCTGTCGACGGAGTGGGCCTTCTACCTCGTCCTGCCGCTGCTGGCCTGGCTGCTCTCCCGCCTGCGGGGCCGCCGCTGGGCCCGGTCGGCCCTGCTGACGCTCGCGGCCTCGCCCCTGGCAGCCACGGCGTGGATCGTGCTGACGCACGATCGCTGGTCCGGGACGGCCAACCTGTGGCTCCCGGCCTACCTCGGCTGGTTCGGAGCCGGTATGGCGCTCGCGGTGTGGCACGAGGGCCGCCAGGTCGACGCGTTCCCCCGCACCGCGGTGGACGACCTCGTGGCAGCGCCGGGCACCCTGTGGGCCGCGGCCGCCGCGGTCTACCTGCTGCTGGCCACCCGCCTGGCCGGCCCCCTCGGCCTCGACCCGGCGACGACGCTGGAGGCCGCCACCAAGAATGTCGGCTACACCGTCCTCGGGCTGCTCGTCGTGCTCCCCTGCGTGGCCGTCGACGTCACCGGCTCCCGGGTCGTGGCGGCGCTCGGCTCCCGGCCCGGCCGGGTCCTCGGCGACCTGTCCTACGGCGTCTTCTGCTACCACCTCGTGGTGCTCCAGCTGGTGGCGGACGCGATCGGGCACCGGCCCTTCGACGGGGACTTCGCGGTCCTCTGGCCGGTCACGCTCGTGGGGTCGCTGGCCGTGGCGACCGTCAGCCACCGCTGGCTGGAGGCGCCAGTGATGCGCTGGGCCCGGCGGCAGGACCGCCGACGCGGGGTCAGGGGCGGCGCGTGGCGCCGGCCGGCCCTGCGGATGGCTGGGGCTGGCGCTGGGGCTGAGGCT
This sequence comes from Arsenicicoccus sp. oral taxon 190, assembly GCF_001189535.1. NCBI lineage: Bacteria > Bacillati > Actinomycetota > Actinomycetes > Micrococcales > Intrasporangiaceae > Arsenicicoccus > Arsenicicoccus sp. oral taxon 190. Next base: position 959,121 of record NZ_CP012070.1, on the reverse strand, counting down.
TGGGCTGGGGTTGGGTCTTCGTCGGCTGCGACTGGGACTCGTGCTGAGACTGGGGCGTCGTCGGCTGGGACTGAGGCTCCAGCTGTCGCGGCGGGCGCCGACCTGACACCCACCGCCCCGGCAGGTGCAGCGTCGCCAGCGCCACGGCGGTGAGGGTCGCCGCCTGCACCCACCACGAGTGGATCGCGGCGCCCCCGGCTCCCCAGGGCCGGGCCGCGACGAGCGCCACCGCCACCGCCCCCGGGACGACCGTGGCGGCGGCCCGGGCCACGCCCTCCCGGCGCCACAGCGCCCCGGTCACGCTCCACGCCGTCGCCAGCAGCACCGCGACGACCCCGGCGGCGCCACCCACGAGCGGCAGCAGCACCACCGCGGCGGCGGCAGCCAGCCAGCGGGCTCCCCGCGCCTCGCGCAGCGGCCCCGCGCCGGCGTGCCGTGCCGCGACCCGGCGCTCCCACCACACCCCGGCCCCGACGAGCAGCAGGGCGAGGAACCCGGCGGCGAGGGTGACGGCATACGGCACCTGGGGGGTGAAGGTGGGCCGGACGACCGTGGCGGGCCCGGCGGGGACGACCCAGCCCTGGCGGCGGCCGTCGAGCCGGATCGGCGTCAGGGGGTGCCCGGCGTCGTCGGTGGCGCGCCAGCCCGGGTTGGCGTTGTGGGGCAGCACGAGGACGGTCGCCGTGGCACGCTCCGGCAGGGGGTAGCCGCCGTCCCGGGCCGCGACGTCGGTCCCGGTCGTCGCGCCGCGCCGGACGGGGGCGGCCAGGGTCGCGAGCTCGAGCGACACCGGTTGCACGGACTCGGAGGCCGCGGCGGACAGGAGGTGGTCCCCGGGGTCGAGGGTGAGGGCTTCGGCGCCGTCGCAGGGCAGCCAGGCGAGCGGGCGCTGGTCGAGGACGTCGCCGACCGTGGCCGCGAGGCGGGACCGCCAGGTGCGGCCGTCGACGCGCAGCTCCGGGCCGTCGCCGCACCGCTGGCCCACCGGGGCGCCGCGGTCAAGCGGCCGGACCAGGTCCTCGGCGCCGAGCAGGACCACCTCGGTGACGCCGACGGGGAGGGTCTGCACGTAGCGGGACACCGGCTCCATCGAGCGCGCACCGTCCCAGCGGGTGAAGGTCACGCTGAGCCGGTCCGTCGTCGCGGTGAACCGCACCGTGCCGTCCAGCGCGACCGGCAGGTCCCGCACCGAGCCGTCCCCGAGCCGGACCTCTACCCGGCGGGGGCGCGAGGCCGGGAGGTAGGGATCGTTGTCCAGCCGCAGCCCGGTCAGGCGGCGCGGCGCCGGGAGGGTGAGGCGCAGCGTGGGTCGGGGGTCGGTGGGCGCGGCGATCCAGCCGGTGTGCGGGTCGGCGTCGACCACGGCGCCCGGACGCGCCACGATCGACGGGATCCGGCTCGAGCTGGCGGTCGCCCGCACCCGCGTGGGGGCGTCGAGCAGGCTGGCGGCGTCCTCGGTGGAGCGCATGGACACCGTGCCGGACCAGCCGTAGGTCGCGTTCTTGCTGGTCGAGAGCTCGCGATAGATCCCCCCGGCCTCCTCGCCGGACTGCGTCAGGGTGTCGGCGCACAGCGGGCGGCCGCCCTGGCGCAGGCAGCCGGTGCGGCCGGTCTCCTCGCGGCGCACGAGCACGACGTCGGGCGAGCCGGACGGGGTCGGGGGCATGACGAGCCGCGGCACCGCCCGCAGCCCCGGTATGGCGATCTCGCTGACCGCGAAGCCGCGCTGGACCCCCTCGGTGGTGGTCCGCAGCGTCAGCCGCACCCGCGCGCTGGGGCCCGGGGGCAGCAGCAGCGTCCCGGCGGCCCCGGGCGAGCTGTCGGCGTCGACGCGCATCGTGGTGGTACCGGCGTCCGTCGTGACGTCCACGAGCACCGGCGCCGCAGCACCCGGCCCGGGCGAGGCGAAGGTGACGAGGGTCCCGGTGAGGTCGCGCGGCGCGGTCAGGCGCACCTCCAGCCACTCGCCGACCGACCGCTGGTAGGTGCCCGAGAGCCAGTGCGTCCCCGGGTCCCCGTCCAGGGCGGCCGCCGGGGAGTCCCCCGACGAGGTGTGGACCAGCGTGCCGGCGTCCGAGGCCGAGCTGGAGGCGCTGACCCCGGCGATCCCCTCCCACCGCAGCACCGTGCGCGGCGCCCGCGGGTCCACGAGGTAGTCCTTGACCCGCCGCGCGGTGCTGCCGGGGTCGTCCGCCGTGAGCACCGGTGACCGGTTGTCCGAGGCGCGCCCGAAGCTCACCTCCCGCCGCTGGTTGCCGTCGGCGAGGACCTCGGGCAGGCGGGTGCCGGCCGGGAGGGCCGCGCGGTCGTCCCCGAGGACCGTGACCCCGCCGGGCAGCCGACCGCCGACGGCGGGCACGTCCTCGGGGCCGCCGGTCAGCGACACCAGGTCGGTGACCGGCACCAGCCGGGCGTCGGTGACCGGCCCGGCGTCGTAGACCTCCAGGCTCGGGTAGGGCAGCAGCGTGTGCTCGTCGACCGTGAACGCGTCGCTCTCGTAGGCGCTGCCCGTCGGCGGCCCGAAGGTCTGCACCCGAGCGATCCCCGCGTCGGCGAGCGCCTGGTGCACCGCGATGACGGGGGCCTGGCGGGCCGCCGCGCGCAGGTCGTTGCGGACCACGAGGTAGCGGATGCCCGCGTCCACCAGGGACTGCCGCAGCGCCGGCGTGGCCGACCCCGTCCGCAGCGCCCGCTCCACCTCGTCGAGGTAGCGCGTGCTCCCCGCCGACCCGAGCGGCACCGCGTCGCGGACGGCGAAGGGCCGGCGCATCAGGGCCTGCAGGGGTTCGTCGCGCGGCGACCCCCAGGTCAGGTCCGCGAAGGGGGCCGCGGGGACCACGAGGACCGTCCCCGGACCGGGCCGGTCGTCGAGCCAGCGCGCGGCCTCGCGCCAGTAGTCGGGGATCTGCTCGTAGGCGCCGTCGCGCGGCAGCATCGCCGCGACCCCCGGCGCGGCCGCGGTCACCACGAGCGCTCCGACGAGCGCGCCGACCACCTCCCGGCGGATCAGCGGGGCGCCGGCGCGGCGGTGCCGGGCGGGGCCGGCCAGCGCGTGCGCGGCGTGGACCAGCCCGACCAGCACCGGGATCCGCAGCACCAGCTCGAACTTGTGGATGTTGCGCAGCGCCGCCAGTGGACCGTCCAGAAGGGCCCGCACCGGCTCGGCGACCGGCCCGTGCCCCGCACCGGAGAAGCCCAGCGTCAGCAGCACGAGCCCCGTCACCGTGGCGAGCCGCCAGAACCCCGCCTGCGGCAGCCCCTTGAGCGCCATACCGGCCAGGCCGAGGATCGCCGGGACCGTGGTGACCACGACCAGGACCGGCTGCGACACGACCAGCCAGCCGGCCGGCCAGGTCGGGCCGTCGGACAGGCGCAGGTAGGCCAGCCAGTGGGTGGTGCCCTGCACGGCGCTGAACGCGCTCGCGGTGCTCGTCGTCGCGGCGGCGTCCTCGATCCAGTCGAGGAAGGGCGGGCTGTAGCGGCCCAGCACCAGCAGCGGGCCGAGCCACCACGACCCGGCGAGCAGGCAGGCGACCAGCCAGGCCGCGAGGTCGCGCAGGCCCCGCCGCAACGGCGCCCGGGTCAGCCACCAGAGGGTGGGCAGCACCAGCGCAGCGCCGGTGGCGACGGCGTTGACCCCGCCGATGCAGCCGAAGGCCAGCGCCGACTGCAGCACCCGACGACGGGTGTGGCGAGGCCGGGGGTCCACGAGCGGGAGCAGCACCCAGGGCGCCATGGCCATCGGCCACACCTCGATCGAGGTGATCGCGATCTCGGTGAGGAATCGCGGCGACACCGCGAAGAGCAGCGCCCCCAGGTAGCGGCTCCACGAGCCGCCCACCCCGATGGCCCGGGTCAGCCGCCAGAAGCCGAGGAAGGCGGTGCACAGCACCAGCGACCACCACAGCCGCTGCGTCACCCACTCCGGGACCTGCGCGAGCCGCAGCAGCAGGTGGACCGACCCCATCGGGAAGAGGTAGCCGTAGGCCTGGTTCTGCAGCTGCCCGAGGTGCCCGGCAGGGTCCCACACGTGCAGCGCGCGCTGCAGGAAGGCCAACGGGTCCAGGGTCAGGTCCAGCTTGGTGTCGGGCACGACGCGACCACCGCCCTGCAGGAAGGCCAGGGCGGTGAGGAGCAGGCAGGCGGTGACCACACGGACCCGCCACACGACCGGTGGGGTCGAGGTCATCGCACCCGCAGCACGACCACGGCGTTCCACGAGGCGACCTCACGGACCAGGGGCACCCGGATCAGCCAGCGCGCCCAGGCCGGGTGGTAGCGCGGCAGCACCTCGACGGTCTCGACCCGGCCGTCGCGCTCAGCGGCGCGCAGCCAGGTGAGCATCCGGGCGATGGAGCAGTCGTAGAGGGAGCGCCCGAAGTCGTTCTTGGGGCGGTGGCCGTGGCGGCGGGCATAGCGGTCGGCCGCGCGTCGCCCGCCCAGGTAGTGCCACGGCGCGGTCTCGTGACCACCCCACGGCGACAGCCACGGCGTCCAGGACAGCACCACGGTGCCGCCGGGCCGGGTGATCCGCACCATCTCCTCGACCATCGCCTCCGGGTCGGGGACGTGCTCCAGGACGTTGCTGGAGTAGGCGAGGTCCACCACGTCGTCGGCGACCGGCAGCGCCAGCCCTGACGCGCGCAGCGTGTTGCCGGCGACCGTGCCGCGCCGCTCCAGCTCGCCGGCGTCGGGATCGATGCCGGCGTATCGCGCCCCCGCCTCGGTGAACGCGTCGGCGAAGTAGCCCGGCCCGCCCCCCACGTCGACCATCGTGGCGCCGTCCAGGTCGCACCACCGGCTCGCCTCGCGGACCGAGTCGAGCGCCAGCAGCCCGTAGAAGTAGGCGGGGTCGGTCTGCTCGACCGTGAACGCCCGGAAGAGCTGCACCGAGCGCCGCAGCGACCCGACGGGCGCCAGCGGGGGCAGCCGCCGCCCGGTCGCGGCGTGCCTCGGCGGACGGCGCGGCGGGTCGGCGGGGGTATGCGGCATACGGCCTGGTCGGGGGTCCGAGCCGTATGCCGCGAGCCCCGCTCCCGGGGCCGGCGTGGTCGCGTGGGTCATGCGCTGACCCGGCTGGGCTCGCCCGTGGGCGCCGTCACGACCTGGTCGGTGACGGCCACGGGCGGCTGGTGGGCGGCGGTGCGGGCGAGCAGCCGCTCCCAGCTGGTGACGGTGTCCTCCCAGGAGAAGCGCGCGGCGTGCTCCTCGGCGGCGAGGGCCATCCGGTGCCGCAGGTCGTGGTCCTCGAGGAGCCGCGCCACGGCCGCGACGAACCCGGGCAGGTCGTCGGCCAGCAGCCCGGTGTGGCCGTCGACGACGGACTCCGAGAGGCCTCCCGCGCCGTGGAACGCGACCGTGGGGGCACCGTGGGTGGCCGCCTCGATGACGTTGAGGCCCCAGCCCTCCTTGAGGCTGGGCGCGAGCGAGACCCACGCCGACGCGAGCTCGCGGTGCTTGGTCACCTCGTCGACGAACCCGAGGATGTCGACGACGTCCGCGGCCCCGACACGCTGGGCGTGCTCGACCACCTGCTCGCGCCACCACCCATCGCCCACGACCCGCAGCCGCAGCCCCGGGAACCGGTGCCGCAGCGCCTGCACGGCGTCGATCGCGAGCTCGACCCGCTTGTGCGGCACGAGGCGACCGAGCACGACGAGGCTGGGGTGCGGTGTGCGGGAGCTGCGGGTGGACCAGGGCACGTCGGTGCCGTTGTGGATCACGGAGACGTCGTCGGCCGCCACCCCGAGCTCGACGAGCTCGTCGCGGGTGCGCTCGGAGACCGAGACGTACTGGCAGCCGCGGTAGAGCCACGGCGCGACGCGCGACTCGAGCCACCAGCCGAGGTCGGCCACCGCGCGGTGGAAGACGACCGGCCACTGCTCCTTGTGGACGTGGTGGACGAGCACGACGACCGGGGACAGGGTGCCGAGGCGGGACCCGAAGGGCAGGCCGTTCTGGATGTCGACGACGACGTCGACGTGACCCTCCTCGCGCTCCAGGGCGCGCAGCCGCCGCACGGCCGCCGGGTAGACGCCGGCGCGTCCGCCCTGCCGGAGGATGCGGTAGCCGTCGAGGTGCTCCTCGGCGGGGGCGTCGCCGTGGGCGGCGCACAGGAAGGTGATGTCGTGCCCGCGCACGGCGAGGCCGGCGCAGACGTTCTGGGCGTAGCGCTCCGCTCCGCCACCCTCGGGGTGGGTGAGGTCGCGCCAGCTGAGGAAGGCGATACGCACGGCGGTGGGCGTAGGCCAGGTGGCGTGACGGCCGGGGCCGTCAGCCGCCGTAACCGATGATCTCGGCCGGCTTGACGCTGGTCTCGTGCCCGGTCGTGGCGGCCTTGGCGTCGTCGGGCGCGGAGGCGGCGAGGGCCTGGGCGGCCAGCGTGGCGGCCCCGATCCCGAGGAGGCAGGACAGGGCGGTGATCAGGGCGGCGACCTTGCGGCCGTGGTGCTGCGAAGGCATGGACGGACCTCTTCGTCATTCAGGCGGAAGGGGGAGCTCCACGTGGGGAGGCGCCACGCAACCCGGCGGGGGTGAGCCAAGTTACTGGTCGGTTACCTTACGTCGGATCATGCCGGTCGTGGTGTGATCTGCCTCACAACACGCTCGTATGCCGCCCCGCGGTCCCCCGGTCGGCGTCACGGTTGCCCGGTGCACCGTCGAGCGGCTGATGAGAGCCCAGGGTCTGCGCGGGATCCCGCGGGAGAAGACCCGCACGACCACCATCGCTGACTGCGCGCAGAGCGAGCGGCCCGAGGCCTGCAGCGCCACACAGCACCACACCCGAAGGGTCAATCAAACCTTCAGCAGTCCCGCGTATGTCATACCGATGAGTGCGACTGGCCTGCTGGGGGTTACCTGGTCGTTATGGGCTGTGGTGTGCCGTTTCGGGAACGGCCGCGACGACGAAGACTATGACGCGACACGGGATTCGATGAGACGGGGCGAGGAGCCCGAGGTCTCACGCGACCAGGTGGACGGCTGCCACTGCCGATAGAAAGGTGTCAGCTCCGATCTGGAGCTGTTCTACACTGTTTCCACGCTGGAACGATAGTGAGTGGCGACCTGGGATGGTTCTTACGGTTCTGGACGTAGGCAGTGCTGTCTGCCGTAGAGCCGGCTCCGTCTGGCACAGTGGTACAGGAGCCGTGCTACGGCACCGGCGGTCACTCTCGTGATGCGGCACCTGGCACGGATACGACGGGGCGAACCCGTGCTCACCACGCGAGTCAAAGGATCGCTATGGATGCCCATGAATGCCGGCTCTTGATCGACGCGCTCCCCCTTGGCGTCGTGGTCCACGGGCGGGACGGCCGAGTTCGAGACGCCAACCCCGCCTTTGCGGCCATGTTGGGGTATACCCGCGAGGAGGCGCTTGAGCTCTCGTTCACCGACGTGATCCACCCTGATGATCTCAGAGCGAGAAACCAGGATGCAGCCAAGCTGCTGGAGCAGAAGGTCACGGGGTTGCGGACCCAGCGCCGGCTGCTGACGCGATCGGGTGAGATCGTCCATGCTCGCGTGACCAAGTCTGCCGTCGTCATTGATGGCGAAGTGACCGTGATGGTGATCATCGAAGACTGGAGCGAGAACCGGGCCCACCTGGACGATCTCGAGAGAGCTGCCAACCATGACGCTTTGACGGCGCTGCCCAACCGGCGGCGCTGGCAGGCATACGTGGCGGGCCGGTCAGCGACCAGTAGCATTCTCGCTGTCATGGACGTCGACGGGCTGAAGTGCGTCAATGACACCTACGGGCATCCCATCGGTGACCTAGTCCTGGAGTCCGTCGCCCGCGGGTTGACGGAGCTGCAGAAGCAGGGATGGTTCATCGCTCGCGTCGGGGGTGATGAGTTCCTCCTCGACGTGGTTGGGGCAGACCTGGACCCTGAGAGCATCGCCGTCACCGTCCAGTCGGTGGGCATCGGGCGGGTCGAAGCCCCTCACGGGTGGATCCCCTACGCGGCCAGCGTCGGTGTGGCTCGATGGGGCCCGGGCGATGACTACGAGCAGGTCCTGGCGGCTGCTGACGCCGATCTCTACCTGCGTCGGGCTCGCCTCGGGGTTCTGCACCATCCGGAATCGCCCGCTATGGAGCCACCCAAGAACGCACCGCGTTGAGGAAGTAGCGACCGGGGCGCCTGATCCTCCCGCCTCACCTGGGCGCCAACCGCTATCGCGGGCGATCTCGAGACCGGTCGAGACCGCCCGCGCGGGGAAGGGGGGTGAGGGTCTGCCGCACTTCGTCTGCGAACGTCCCTCCTCCATCTCTATCGTTGCACGAAACGATCGGCAACGGCCGAAAGACAGGGCGCACCAGGCCCCTTTCGTGCCGAGGGCATCCAGCGCGACGGACCACACCCAGGTTCCATGCCTCGTCTAGGCGGGTGCAGCTGATGAGACTGTCCGGCTCCTGGTTGGTTGCAGCGACGGCGTACAGCAGGAACGTCTAGCATCGGGTCATGAGACGGCAAGAACGATGGGTGCTTCTGTTATGCACCGTTAGTGTCATGGTCATCTCGTCTGGACAGAAAAAGGGGGTTAGTACCGTTTCAACCCCCGCACCGACGCCCTCACGCTCGTCGTTGGCTACCCTCACTCGCCGGCTAAGAAGCCTTGTCCGCAGCCTCATCGCCACCTACCGCGCCGGTGGTGGGAGATTCCACTAACCGGCCGCAGAACGGTTCTGGCCCACAACATGGGCCGCCGGCGGCCAGGGCGTCTGCCCCGTTCCTGAGCGTGGTTGCTCTGACCATCCGGTAGCGCACGACCTATGTGGGCGTTAGGCACCTCACGCTCGTGGTGCACTTCCATTGGTTTGCTGCGCGATCACGTCCGTGATTCGTAGCTTCGCTCAGTTTTGCAGAGTCGGTCCTCGTCCAGGGGGTCTTCCGTGGCCTGGACGTCAGGGTCTTGCCCGGCGGGTGCCCAGGACGGGTCTTCGTGCAACACGCGTCCCTGGTCGGTCACGATCGTCACGGGCTCGCCGTTGCGGAGGTTCTCGGCCATGGTGGCGACCACCGCGCGCGGCTGTTCGATTCGGAGTGCCTGGAGTCGCGTGGCGAGGAGGTCTGCTATGTCGGCCTCACGTCCCCCGCGTCCCGACAGTTCGACCAGTGCCGCGACGAGGTGCCGCGCGCGTAACTCGTCGAGCTCGTTCTAAATCGGCGTGGTCAGGGTCGGAACTTCGCTGCGGCCCTCATGCTCGTGTCCGGTCTCGATCATGGGCACGAGACCTCCGTCCGGTGCGTGGTGGTCGACGGCCCGTCCTGGATCCATCTTCCGCCAACTCTACGCACTATTTCGATGGTCCAAGGAATTCTCCTCGCCCGGCCGGGCCGGACCGTGATCATGCCGTGAACTCCGAGCAGCGCGATAGCAGCTCTTCGGGTTGGAACCCGAAGATCTGCCACCAGCCTGAGGGGCCGCGGTCAGGGGGATGCTGCGGGGTCGTCCAGCAGCCACACGAGCAGCGGCCCGGACGTGACGATCGGGCGCAGGCCGGAGGCCGCAGGTGCTGGGGCTGGCGTTGCGTTGGCTGGGGCTGGCGCTGCCGTTGCCGGGGCTGCTCCCGGGGTGCCCTGCCAGGCCACGACGGCCCGGATGCCGGCCGCGCGCAGCGCATCGAGGTCGCCGCCGGCCCAGGCGCGAGCGAGCGTGATGTCGTCGGACCCGACCACGAGCTCCCTGCCGTCGCGGCGGACATGCAGGTCACGCGCGGCGACGACGCGGCCGGGCAGCGCGAGCGGCACCGGGTCGAGGAAGGGTTGCGGCCCGGCCCACGCCTGCTGCCGGAAGGCCTGCCACGGCAGCACCAGCGTCGTGCGGTCACCGACGGCAGCCACCGCCGGCGCCCACCCCGCCGGGAAGGTCACCGGGCGGTAGGCCTGGTGCAGCCGCGCCGGGGCGTCGGGTGCGGTGAGCAGGGCGAGAGCGGCCACGGTCACGGCGGCCGCGCCGGCGGCGACGTGCCCCAGCCGCTGGTCGCGGCGCCGGACGAGCCGCCCCAGCGCCGCCACGCCCAGGCCGACCAGCACGGCCGTGGCCAGCACCGACAGGCCCTGCAGGCGATGGGTGTCGCGGGCGAGGCCCAGCCCGGGGAGCCGCTGGGCCGGGCCCCAGACCACCAGTCCTGCCGGGGTCGCGAGGGCGAGGGCGACCACCGGCGGCAGGATCAGCGCGAGACCCAGCAGCACGACCTCCGGTCGCGAGAGGCCCTGCGGCGATAGGCCCCGCCATGCGCCCGGCATCCGTCGAGGGCGCGGTCCACCACCGCGCAAGGCCGTCGGCGCCGGCCCGGCCCTCCCGGCCCAGGCCAGGGTGACGGCGAGGGCGAGCGCGACGGCGAGGGCCAGGGCGAGCAGGATCAGCGAGGCGGTGAGCGCCCCTGGGGCCTGGCGGGAGGCCAGGGTGGCCGCCGGCGCCCAGATCCCCCCGCCGGTGAGCACATCGAGCACGCCGCCGGGACCATCCGTCCGCACCGCGAAGGCCTCGGCGCCCGCGACCTCGCCGGCTCCGGTCGTGCCGCGTACGGCGACCACCAACCAGGGCAGGCACCACAGCAGGCCCAGTCCCAGCACGGCGAGCGGCTCCCACCGGGCCCGGTCGGTCCGGCCCCGGGTCGCGAGCGTGGCGACGAGGGCCGTCGCGAGCGCCAGCACCCCGCCGAACGGTGTGAGCGCCGCCGGCAGGGCCGCAGCCAGCACAGCCGCGAGGCGTCGCCACCACGGCCCGTCCAACCGGGTCGCGGCCACGAGCCACGGCACCATCGCCCAGGCGAGCAGGGTCGGGGGCTGACCGAGGAGCAGCCGCTCGGCGGCGTAGGGGCTCCAGACGGCCACGACGGCGGCCGGCGCCGTCGCGGCGACGCCGTGCCGCCGCAGCAGCACCGCGATCCCGCACCCGGCGAGGGCGACCGAGGTCACCAGCAGGAGCTGCTGCTGGGCCCCGGAGGGGACGACGTGCGCGAGGACGGCGGTCACGGCGTCCAGGGGCACCGCCCGGGGTGGCTGACCGTCGACGCCGAGCGCCGCGGGCCCGAGGACCGGGTCCGGCACCTGCACGAAGTCGCGGTAGAGGAGCTGGCCCCTCCCGAGGGCCGGCCACAGCCACAGCAGGGCCACGGCGATCGCCGCAAGGGACCCGGTGACGGCGGCGACGCACCCGGGAGATCCGGGCCACACCCACCGCCGACGCATGCGGGCACTATGGCACGCTGACCACCCTGACCAGCGCTCTCCCCGGCGAAGGAGCCCCTCGTGCCGCGCACGCCTCGCGCCCTGGCCCCGGGCGGACTGCTCTTTGCGGGCACCTTCGCCGGTGCCCTCCTGGGCTACGCGTTCTTCGTGGTGCTGGGCCGGGTGCTGAGCGCCGACGACCTCGGGGCGGTCGGCTCGCTCATCAACCTGTCGACGATCCTGTCGGTGCCCGGGCTCGGGCTGCAGCTGGTCACCGCCCGCGGCGTGGCGGCCGGCCGGGGCCGCGAGGTCAGCCAGGGCCGAGAGGTCAAGAAGGGCCGAGAGGTTGGCCAGGACCGGACGGGCGGCCCGGGCCGCGCCGCCGATCCCGGGCTGCTGGCGGCCGCGGTGCTCGTCGGAGGTGTCCCGGGCCTGCTCCTCGTGGCCGCCGCGCCGCTGCTCGCGCCCCTGCTGCACCTGCCCGGCCCGGGCGCCCTGGTGGTGCTCGCCGTGTCAGCGGTGCCCATGACCGTCGCCTTCGCCGGGCTCGGGGTGCTCCAGGGGGCCGAGCTCTTCGCCTCCCTGGGGCTGGCCGCCCTGGTGACCGGCGTGGCCAAGGTCGCCGCGGCGGTGCTGGCCGCCGCCCTCGGGCAGGGGGTGCTCGGGGTCATGGGGTGGTACACCGCCGGGTGGTTCGCCGTCGCCGCGCTCGTGGTGCTGCTCGTCCTGCGGGGTGCCGGCCGCGGCCACGTCGAGGCCGGCGGCGGTGTCTGGGCCGCCGGCTGGGCCCGCGCCCGGGCCGGCCTCGCCGGGGCGCTCCCCACCGCCGGGCTGCTCGTCCTGGCCAACCTGGACCTGATCCTGGCCCGCCACTTCCTCGGGCGCGCCGAGTCGGGCGTCTACACCATGGGGTCGCTCTTCGCGAAGGTGGCCTTCTGGGGCCCGCAGTTCGTCGCGACGATGTACTTCCCCCGCATGGCCCGCCCCGAGGAGCGCGCCGCGGCGTTGCGGTCCGCCCTGGCCCTGACCGCCGGGGTGGGCGCGGTCGGGGTCCTGGTCGCGGCGCTGGCGGGACGCCTGCTGGTGGCCGTGGTGGCCGGGTCGGGCTATGTCGCCGAGCTCGGTCCGCTGGCCTGGGTCTTCACCGCGGTGGGGGTGGTCCTCGCGCTGGTGCAGGTGCTGGTCTACGCCGACCTCGCGGTGGCCGGCCACCGGGTGGGGGCCGTCGTCTGGGTGGGGGCCGCCGCGGTCGCCCTCGCGGTCGGCGTGTGGCACACCGGGGTCGCGGTGGTGGTGAGCGTGGTCCTCGGGACGCTCCTGCTGCTCGTCGTGGCCGCGGCCGGCCTCACCCGCCGCGGCGTCAGCGGCTGACCGCACGACCCCACGCCAGAGCGGCCTGGTCGGCGGCTCTGCGTCCCCGCACCCAGCCCTCACGGTCCCGCCCGGCCGACATGCGGACCCGCCGCAGCCGGGGGAACAGCTCCTCGACGTAGCCCTCCACGGCAGCGGTGCGCTCTTGCAGGACCGGGACCAGGTCCCGGCCCCCGCCGGCGGCGAGGTCGGCGGCGGCCTGGCTGGTCTCGGCCTCGGTCACGGCGGTCAGCCGCTCCCCGATGCGGGTGGCGAAGGCGGCGAGGAAGGACTGCCGGAAGCTGCGGGTCCGCGACCCGCCGAACCGGTCGAGCCGCCGCCCCTCGGCGTGCATCGCCCGGGTGGCCTGCACCAGCAGCGACGTGTAGAGGGTCTCGACCGCATCGAGGTCGGGCCCGAAGCCGAGCAGCGTGACGAAGCCGTCCTCCTTGGACCACACGGTCCGCGACCGGTTGGCCTCGGCGACGGCGCCCAGCAGCAGGACCTTCTCCCGGACGTAGGGCGTCTCGATCCACAGCCGCCGCCCGTCCGGGCGCTCGGCGGCCCCGGGCCGGGCGGCCGCCGCCAGCATGGCGAGGTCGATGCTGTGCCGGCTCATCAGGGCCTGCGCCCCGGCCGTGAACGTCTCGGCCTCGGCCTCGTAGGGCGTGGACTCGGCCTTGGCCAGCAGCTGCCGGACGCGGGCCAGCACCTTGTCGTCGACGTGGGCCTGCGCAGCCGCCGCCCGCGGCGCGACCGCCTCACCCGGCAGGGCGCCCAGCTGCTGGATCTCCGGTAGTGCCCGCAGCACGTGCTCGAGCCGCAGCAGCGCCTCGACCGCGAGCGTCTCGCTGCCCCAGCTGCGGCCGCGCGCGCCCAGGAGCGTCTGTCCCTCCGGCCACCACACCGCTGCCTCCGCCAGCTCCAGCTGGTCGTGCCACCGGCGCTCCACCGTGGAGCGGGGGTAGGCCGCCAGGTCCAGCGCCATCACGTCGCCCAGCAGCTGCGCGACCTGCGCGACCGTCTCGGGCGCGGCCTGCCGGTGCAGCCGCTCCCGCTGGACCACGTGGTGCAGGTCGAGCGGCTGCCAGCCCGCCCGCCACTGCTCGGCCACGACCTGCCGCGCCCGGTCGACCAGCGTCTGCTCGACCACGGCCCGGGCCTGCTCCTCGTGGGCGAGGGCGACCAGGCCCGTCACGGCCACGTCGAGCGCCCAGGTCGAGCCGGCCGCCAGGCCTCGCACCCCCTCCAGCGCCAGCCCCCGGGTCGCCGCCGCGACGTCCGCGCGCCGCCCGCTCTGCCCGGAATCGTCCATCCCGCCCGGGAAACCCCTGCCACCCATCACACCCACACCTCTCGCCGGCCGACCTCGGCCGCTCGTCGCTGCCCCCAGCTCTGACACGGACACTCAAGCACGGAGGTCTGACAGACCCTTCCCGCTAGCCTGTCAGGCGTCACCGCGTCGACGGGAGGTCACCGTGTTTCGGCAGAGCGTCACCGTGAGTGGCGTGGTCGCCGCCACCCCCGAGCAGGTGTGGCGGGTGCTCACCGATCTGGAGCGCGCGCCGCAGGTGCGGTCCAACCTGCGCGAGCTCGAGCCGGTCACGGGGCTGGCCTACCGGGTCGGCTGCCAGTGGCGCGAGACGCGGGTGACGCTCGGACGTCCGAAGCGCCACCTGATGCGGGTGGCCGAGATCCAGCAGCCGTGGCGCACCGTGGTGACCGGCACGACCGACGGCGTGGACCACGTCACGACCACCGACCTCACCCGGCACGCGCGCGGGACCCGGCTGGCGCTCACGCTGGGGGTGCGGCACGCCGACGCCACCCCCGCCCAGCGGCTGCTCTGGTGGCTGCTGCGGCCCGTCTGCGTCCGCGTCGCGCGGACCATGCTCGCGACCGAGATCGCCGACATCGGGGCGGAGGCGGAGCGGGCGGGGCGCTAGCACGGCATACGGGCTGGAATAATGTCGCGTTATGCAGACTTGTCGTCTGCGTTATCCATCCCTGCGTCAGAGAAGGTCCCATGTCCAGCTCCGCGAGCGTCACGCCCACCAGGCGCCTCCGGCTCCCCTCCTTCAGCATCCAGATCCTGCTGGCCCTGGTCCTCGGGCTCGCGCTCGGCTGGGTCGCCCGCGCCATCGGCCCCACCGCGGACGGCGGGGACAACTGGCTGACCGTGACGCTGTCCACCATCGGCAGCACCTTCGTCACCTTCCTCAAGGTGCTCGTCCCGCCGCTGGTCGTCACCGCGATCATCGCCTCCATCGCCAACCTGCGCGGCGTCGCCAACGCGGCCCGGCTCGCCGGCAAGACGCTGCTGTGGTTCGCGATCACGGCCCTCGCCTCGGTGCTCATCGGCATCGGCCTCGGCCTGCTGGTCCAGCCCGGCCACCACACGAGCGTGAGCGAGACCGCCGCCAAGGCGCCCACCACGCAGGGCGGCTGGCTCGACTTCATCGACCAGCTCGTGCCCGCCAACATCTTCGGCCTGTCCGTCACGACCCACCAGGTCGACGGTGCCCTGGAGACCTCGGTCTCCTTCAAGGCGCTGCAGCTCGTCGTGATCGCGCTGGTCATCGGCATCGCCGCGCTCAAGGTCGGCGAGCAGGCCGAGCCCTTCCTGCGCCTCAACGCCAGCGCCCTCGCCATCGTGCAGAAGGTGCTGTGGTGGGTCATCCTGCTCGCCCCGCTCGGGACCATCGGCCTGATCGGGCGCGCGGTCGCGACCTACGGCTGGTCCTCGCTCGGGCAGCTCGGCACCTTCGCCCTCGCGATCTACGCCGGTCTCGCCCTGGTGCTGCTCGTGCTCTACCCGGTGCTGCTGCTGGCGCACGGCCTCAGCCCGCGCAGCTTCTACAAGGGCGCCTGGCCGGCGATCCAGCTGGCCTTCGTCTCGCGCTCGTCGCTCGGCACGCTGCCCGTGACCCAGCGGGTGACCGAGTCGCTCGGGGTGCCGCGGGAGTACGCCTCCTTCGCGAGCCCGCTCGCCGCGACCACCAAGATGGACGGCTGCGCGGCGATCTACCCGGCCATCGCGGCCATCTTCGTCGCGCAGTTCTTCGGCCTGTCGCTGTCGCCGCTGGACTACCTGCTGATCGTGGTCGTCTCCGTCATCGGCTCGGCCGCGACGGCTGGTCTGACCGGCGCGATCGTCATGCTGACCCTGACGCTGTCCACGCTGGGCCTGCCCCTCGCAGGGGTCGGGCTGCTGCTCGCGATCGACCCGATCCTCGACATGGGCCGCACCGCCACCAACGTGGCGGGCCAGGTCCTCGTCCAGGTCATCGTCGCCCGGCGCGAAAAGCTCCTCGACACGGCCGCGTATGACGCCGCCGCCCCCGTCTCGCTGTCCGCCGAGCCCGCGGCGGCCCACGCCTGACCTGCCGCTGCGACCACCCTGCCGTGGCCCGTCGGCGCTCTGCCCGAGAGCGTCGGCGGGCCACGGCTGCGTGGCGCCAGGCCCCGACACACCCATACTTGGAATGAGAACCGATATCATTTAGCCTGCGGCCATGCACACCCCCTCCCTCCGCGTCCTCGCCGGGCTCGCCAGCTCCGTCGCCCTCCTCGCCGCCTGCGGTCAGCCGGGCGCCGAGACGTCCACCACGTCCACCACCGGCACGGCGTCGCCCGCCGCCGCCGGCTCCGGCGAGCGCGAGGTCGCCTCGCTGTCGCCGCGCCTCGTGATGAGTCACGAGCAGGGCCTCACCACCATCGACACCCGGACCGGCAAGAAGCACAAGACCGCCGCGCCGCACCACGGGGTGGCCTTTGAGCTCGGCGACGGCTCGCTGATCACCACGCAGGGCACGCAGGAGTCGCGGTCCACGGTGCAGGTGCTCAAGGACGGCAAGGTCGTCGCCGAGACCCGGGACTGCCCGGGCGTGCACGGCGAGGCGGCCGCGAAGCCGACGGCCACGGGGGACACCGCCGTCTTCGGCTGCACCAACGGCCCCGTGGTCTACCGCGACGGGGCCTTCCACAAGGTCAAGGTCGCGGACGCCTACTCACGGTCGGGCAACCTCGCGGGCGGCCACGACTGGCCCGTCGTGCTCGGCGACTACAAGGTCGACAAGGCCGCCAAGCAGGAGCGCCCCACCCGCGCGGCGCTGATCGACACCCGCACGGCGACGCTGTCGACGGTCGACGTCGGCTCGCCCTACTGGTTCCGCTCGCTCGCGCGGGGACCGCACGGTGAGGGGCTCGTGCTGACCTACGACGGCAGCGTCAAGGTCATCGACCCGCAGACCAGGAAGGTGACCGCCTCGATCAAGGCCATCGAGCCGTGGCAGGAGAAGGAGGACTGGCAGCAGCCCGGTCCGGCCATCACGGTGTCCGGCTTCAAGGCCTACGTCACCGACGCCGACCACCGCAGGCTGACCGTCATCGACCTGTCCGCAGGCACGGTCGACAAGACCTTCGACCTGCCGCACGTGCCGGTGGAGGTCGCGGTGGTCAACGGGCGGCTCGAGACGACGGGCAGCCACCGCCACTGACCGGTGCCGACGACCGCTCGTGATCGCGGCCGGCTCTGACCCTGCCCGAGGAGGCGGCAGGGTCAGAGCGTCGCGAGGTCGATGTTCTTGAGCTCGCGGCCGTAGTGCGCGCGCATCGCCACCTTGTGCTCGAGCGCCCCGATGATCGCCGGGACGAAGTCGACCCCGTGCAGCGCCTCGCACGACCCGAGCCCGCCGGGGCTGAAGACGTTGACCTCCATCAGCTTGTCGCCGACGACGTCGAGCCCGACCAGGAACATCCCGTCGGAGACCAGCTTGGGCCGGACGGCGTCCACGAGCGCCAGCATCTCGTCGGTGACCTGGGCCTTGACCGCCTTGCCGCCCGCCGACATGTTGGAGCGGATGTCGTCGCCGCTGGCCCGGCGCCGGAAGGCGGCCGGCTTGCCGTCGACCTCGAGGAGCCGGCCGTTCATCACGAACATCCGCACGTCGCCGTCCGTGGCGTCGGGGAGGTACTCCTGGGCGACGACGTAGCCGTCGCGGGCGATGGCCTCGATGATCTGCTTGAGGTTGGGGGACTCCTTGCGGTCGACCAGGAAGACCCCCGAGCCGCCCGACCCCTGCAGCGGCTTGAGCACCGCCCGCCCGCCGAGCTCGTCGACGAAGCCGGAGATCCGCTCCTGGTCGCGGGAGATCAGCGTGTGCGGCCGCACCGCCTCCGGGAAGTGCTGGACGTAGGCCTTGGACAGGGCGCTCGCCAGGGTGGTGGGGTCGTTGACGACGAGCACGCCGGCGTTGGCCATGAGCTGGCCGAAGGCGACGCCGGCGTTGTTGGCCCAGGGGTTCTCGTTGGCGTCCTCGGCGGGGTCGCTGCGCAGCATCACGACGTCGAGGTCGCCGAGCGGCAGGATCTCCTCGTCGTCGGGCTTCTGCACGTCGGCGAGGTAGCGCTCCAGCGACCGGTAGTTCTTGGCGGTGCCGCGGCGGGCCCGGGCCGAGAGCGACCCGTCGGGCTCGTAGCCGAAGTCGCCGATGCCCATCAGCCAGGCCTCGTGGCCGAGCTGGGTGGCGCCCATGGCGAGGCGGGTGGTGGTGTAGACGGACTGCTCGGTGGCGACGTCGTTGACGACGAATCCGATCTTCATGTGGTGGCCTCCATCGTGAGGTCGGTCAGGTGGTCGGCGGCCGCGGCCCGCGCGATGCGGTCCGTGGCCTCGGGGTCGAGCAGGTATCGGGGGGTGACCAGGGGCTCGGCGAGCACGCCTCGCGCGTGCAGGTCGCTGACCAGGGGCAGGTCGCGCAGCGAGAACTTGCCGAGGAAGAACAGGTCCAGCGCTCCCCCGCGGGACACGTGCTCGAGCAGCTCGAGCAGGCCGCGCAGGTAGATCGCGTCCTTCGTCAGCCCGCCCGCGCGGTAGACGCGCATCGTGGTCGTGAAGGCGCTCGCCCGCGGCACGCCGGCCTCGGTCAGCCCCTGGTAGGCCTCGCTGAACGACGCCCCCGAGGTGATCCGGTGCACGGTCACGACGCGCGCGCCCAGCTGGCGCAGCCGCGCGACGGTCAGGCCGCCGCAGGCGATCTCGGCGAGCACCGCGAGCCCCTCCTGGGTCTCGTCGTATGCCGCCAGACCCGCCCCGAGGCAGCGGATCGGCTGCCGGGCGCCGTTGACCTGGGTGACCAGGTGGGTCCCCACCTCGTGCTGGAGCAGGGCGTCGGCGCGGCTGACGGCGATGCGGGCGTGCTCGGGGATCATCAGCGCGTTGCCCTCGACCATCACCCCCGAGACGTCGTCGCGCAGCTGCACCCGCATGTCGACGTCCGGGTCGAGCGCCCGGTAGTGCCCGATCTCGGCCTCGGCGACGGCGAGGAAGGCCTGGGCGTCCAGGGGCGCGGCGTCCTCCTCGGGAGGCAGCGCGGTCAGCAGCTTTTCGCCGGTGGCGAGCAGCCACGGCGACACCCCGCCGTAGGCCTCCAGGGACAGCGCGAGGAAGTCGTCGGTGCACCGCGCCCGCAGCATCTCGGCCTGCAGCTCGATCTCGCGGTGCTTGGCGCGGAGCAGGTGCGCGAGGGTGGGGTCCTGCACGGCGTCCAGGTCCACCCCGCGCAGCATCTGCTCGACGACGTCGGGGTCGGTCGACAGGTCGCGGTAGGCGAACTCCGGCTCCCCGCCCTCGGTCACGAACCTGTCCCGCACCGCCGCCGCGTCGGTGGGGGTCACGTCCAGCAGAAAGCGGATGTCCGTCGAGATCTGCGCCAGCGCGTGGTCGGCGGCGAGGTCCGCGGCCGCCAGGCCCCCGGCGGCGGGGGCCTGCGGGCTCACCGGCCGCCCCGCCCCAGCTGCGCCAGGGCCGCGGTCACGGGCTCGTGGGTCGCCGCGAGGGCGTCGCGCAGCTCGACCAGCCGCGCCTGGTCGACCTCGCCGGTCCACTCGTCCATGAAGGTCTTCCTGAACTCCAGCGCCAGCGCGCACCCGAGGCCGCGGTAGCGCGTGTTGACCCAGCGCGACAGGTGGGCGCCGCGGAACCGGACGTTCTCCCGCACGTCGAGGCGGCCCGTGCTGGTCTCCACGGCCGCCAGCGACCCGGTGAAGGCCGCGACGACCGGCGCGAACCGCTCCCGGTCCAGCGAGCCGGTCCCGAGGTTGACCTCGGGGTTGTCGCGTCGGGCTCGGCCGGTTGGTCGGCGCCGGCGCGGCGGTGGTTGTAGGAGTGGACGTCGTAGACCACGAAGGGCCCGCGGGCGGCGACCTCGTCGAGGCGGGCGGCGAGGTCGCGGTAGAACGCGTCGTGCAGCTCCCGGGAGCGTTCGGCGACGTCGGCGGGCAGCGGGTTGGTGCGCCATACGCGCAGGCCCCAGCACTCGGAGGGGGTGCGGTAGACGCTGCCGTCGCGGTCCCGGTTGAGGTCGACCTCGAAGCGGGAGCGGTGCACCACGACGGTCGCGGGCGTCCCGGCGGCGATCACGCCGGTGTGCGGGTCCTCCTCCCGCAGCCGGTCGCCCTCGTCGAGGGTCATCAGGGCGGCGGTCTCCGCGCGCAGGTCGTGCCCGGCGTGGATGGCCGTCGCGACCAGCGGGCCGCTCCAGTCCCCGGTCAGGTCGTGTGCCGTGGTGGCGCTCATGTGGCCACGGATGCCCGATCGCGGGGTCGTCGTAGCCGCGCGACCCGCGGAGTTCACCCGCGCGCCACGAAACCGCTGTGCTTGTCGACCACGTTGCGCAGGCTCCGCCCAGCCACGTAGCGGCGCAGGTTGTCCTCGAAGAGGGCGGCCAGCTCGTCGCGCCACCCCACGACGTCGCCGCACATGTGGGCGGACAGCGCGACCTGCTCGAGGTCCCACAGCGGGGAGTCGTCGGGCAGCGGCTCGGTCTCGACGACGTCGAGGGAGGCCGCGGCGATCTCGCCCCGCTGCAGCGCGGCCACGAGGGCGGTCTCGTCGACGAGGGCGCCGCGTCCGACGTTGATGAGGTGGGCGGTGGGTTTCATGGCGGCGAGCACCTCGGCGGACACGACGTGGCGCGTCTGCGGGGTGAGCGGGGCGATCAGGACGACGTGGTCGGCCCAGCCGACGTGCTGCGCGAGCTCGCTGGTCAGCACGATCTCGCCGAGGTCGGGGTCGCCGGAGACGGCTCGGCGACCGGCGCCTCGGACCTGCAGCCCCGCGGCGCGCAGCAGCTGGCCGCAGGCCCGCCCGATGGCGCCGGTCCCGACCACGAGCACATGTCGCCCTGCGGTGCGGGTGACCTCGCGGTGGCGCCACTCGTGCCGCCGCTGCAGCGCCTTGCTCTCGTGCAGCAGCTTGTCGTGGGCGAGCACGGAGGCGAGCACGAACTCCGCGATGGGCTGGTCGAAGACGCCGCGGGAGTTGGTCACGACCACCGAGGACTCGGCGAGCTCGCCGAAGAGCATCGCGTCGACCCCGGCGGCGGCCACGTGGACCCACCGCAGCGCGTCGGCGGCCGGCCACGCCGCGCGGAGCGCGCCGCTGAAGAAGTCCCACGAGAAGAGCACGTCCGCGCCCGGCAGCGCCTCGGCCAGGTCCGCCTCGGTGGCGTAGCGGAGGTCGGCGAGGGACCGGAGCGCGGCCTCGTTGCCGGGGGGCTGCGTGCCGTCGGCGGTGAGGACGACGAGGCGGGGACGAGGCTGCGACATACGGCCATCGTAGTGAGAGTTGCAGATTGTTGACAATCCGACCAACGCGGGGACAGGATCGGCTCATGACCTCCCTGAGCCCTCTCCTCAAGCAGGCCACACCCGTCGTGGTCGACCACGCCTCCGGCTGCTGGATCCATGGTCAGGACGGCCGTGACTACCTCGACTTCACCACGGGCATCGGCGTCACCAGCACCGGCCACTGCCACCCGCGGGTCGTCGAGGCCGCCCGCGAGCAGGTCGGCAAGATCATCCACGCGCAGTACACGACGGTGATGCACCAGCCGCTGCTCGACCTCACCGAGCGGCTCGGCCAGGTCCTCCCGGAGGGGCTCGACTCGGTCTTCTACGCCAACTCCGGCTCCGAGGCCGTGGAGTCGGCGGTGCGGCTGGCCCGCATGGCGACCGGACGCCCCAACATCGTGGTCTTCCAGGGCGGCTTCCACGGCCGCACGGTCGCGGCGGCGACCCTCACGACCGCGGGCACCCGCTTCGCGGCCGGCTTCTCCCCGCTCATGGGCGGGGTGCACATGGCGCCCTTCCCCTACGCCTACCGCTACGGCTGGGACGTCGACACCGCGATCGACTTCGCGCTGCGCGAGCTGGACCACCTCTTCGCGACCCGCACCTCCCCGGCCGACACCGCGGCCTTCCTCATCGAGCCGGTGCTCGGGGACGGCGGCTACCTGCCGACCCCGCCGCGCTTCCTGCAGGGGCTGCGCGAGCGCGCCGACGAGCACGGCATCCTGCTGGTGCTCGACGAGGTGCAGGCCGGCTGCGGGCGGACCGGCCGGTTCTGGGGGCACCAGCACGCCGACGTCGCGCCCGACATCCTGCTGACCGCCAAGGGCATCGCGTCGGGCTTCCCCATCAGCGCGATGGCCGCCTCCGAGGCGCTCATGAGCAGGGGCTGGCCCGGCTCCCAGGGCGGGACGTATGGCGGCAACGCCGTGGCCGCGGCCGCCGGCTGCGCGACCCTCGACGTGATCCGGGACGAGGGGCTCGTGGACAACGCGCGGGTCCGCGGGGACCAGCTGCGGGCGGGGCTCGACGCGCTGGCCGCCGACGTCGACGCGATCGGCGACGTGCGCGGCCTGGGGCTGATGCAGGGCATCGAGTTCACCACCGCCGACGGGCGCCCCGACGCGGCGACCGCGCTCGCGGTGCAGCAGGGCACGACCGCCCATGGTCTGCTCACCCTCACCTGCGGTCCGCTCGGTAACGTCGTCCGGGTGATGCCCGCGCTCGTCGTCTCCGAGGAGGAGATCGAGCTGGGGCTGCAGCGCTTCCGCGCCACGGTCGAGGAGGTCGTCCCGGGCTGAGGGCCGTGACGACCCGCTCGATCCCGCTCGACCACGTCCCTCACCGCCCGACCCCGGAAGGACCCCCCCATGACCGTCCAGCTCGTCACCGCCAGCGAGTCCCAGGCCCGTCGCGCCCAGGAGGTCCTGGCCTCCGTGCACACCGGCGTCTTCATCGACGGCGCGTGGGGCGACGCCGCCTCCGGCAAGACCCACGACGTGGTCAACCCCGCCACCGAGGAGGTCATCGCGACCATCGCGGACGGCGGCCCGGAGGACGCGCGCCGCGCCATCGAGGCGGCCGCGGCGGCCCAGCGCGACTGGGGCCGCACCGCCCCGCGCGAGCGCAGCGAGATCCTGCGCCGCGCCTACGACCTCATCATGGAGCGGCAGGACGACTTGGCGCTGATCATGACCAGCGAGATGGGCAAGCCGTTCGCCGAGGCCAAGGGGGAGGTCGCCTACGCCGCGGAGTTCTTCCGGTGGTTCTCGGAGGAGGCGGTGCGCATCGGCGGGGACATGATGCTCTCCGGCGACGGCAAGACCCGCATCCTCGTGTCCCGCCAGCCGGTGGGGCCGTGCGTGCTGGTCACGCCGTGGAACTTCCCGCTGGCGATGGGGACCCGCAAGATCGGCCCGGCCATCGCGGCCGGCTGCACCATGGTCTTCAAGCCCGCCCACCTGACCCCGCTGTCGTCCTTCGCGCTGGTCGACATCCTCGTCGAGGCGGGGCTGCCCGCGGGGGTCCTCAACGTCGTGTGCTCCTCCGACGCCGGCTCGGTCGTCGAGCCGTGGATGAGCAGCGGGCTGGCCCGCAAGGTCTCCTTCACCGGGTCCACCGCCGTCGGGGTGAAGCTCCTGGAGCAGGCGGCCCAGCACGTCATGAGGTCCTCGATGGAGCTCGGCGGCAACGCGCCGTTCATCGTCTGCGAGGACGCCGACCTCGACAAGGCCGTCGACGGCCTGATGGTCGCCAAGATGCGCAACATGGGCGAGGCCTGCACCGCCGCCAACCGGATCTTCGTGCACCGCTCGATCCACGACCGGCTGGCCGACAAGCTCGCCGAGCGCATGGGTGCCCTCTCGGTCGGCGACGGTCTCGGCGACGGCGTGGACGTGGGGCCGCTGGTCGAGCCCAAGGCGCTCGCCAAGGTCAGCGAGCTGGTCGGCGACGCCGTGGAGCGTGGCGCCACCGTCCGCTGCGGCGGCGACCGCCCCGAGGGAGCCGGCTACTTCTACGCCCCCACCGTGCTGACCGACGTGAGCCCGGAGTCGGACCTGATGACCCAGGAGATCTTCGGCCCCGTCGCGCCGCTCATCCCCTACGACTCCGAGGAGGAGGTCGTCGAGCTCGCCAACGCCACCCCGTGGGGGCTCATGGGCTACGTCTACACCGAGAGCCTGGAGCGGGCCTTCCGCCTCGGGGAGGCGATCGAGACCGGGATGGTCGGCCTCAACACCGGCCTGGTGTCCAACCCTGCGGCGCCCTTCGGCGGCGTCAAGGCCTCCGGGCTGGGGCGCGAGGGCGGCAAGCTCGGCATCGAGGAGTTCCTCGAGGTCAAGTACCTCGCCACCCCCCGGGCCTGACGGAGCGACATGACCGAGCGCGAGATGACCTTTACCCCGGCGGAGTACGCCGACCGCCTGGCCGCCGTGCGCGCCCGTATGGCGCACCAGGGGCTGGCCGCCCTCGTGGTCACCGACCCCGCCAACCTGTTCTACCTGACGGGTTACAACGCGTGGTCGTTCTACACCCCGCAGCTGCTCTTCGTGCCGTCCGAGGGGGACCTGGTCCTCTTCGCGCGGGCGATGGACGCGCAGGGGGCGCACCGCACCTCCTGGCTGCCGATGGAGCAGGTCGTCGGCTACCCGGAGAAGCTCGTGCACCGGCCCGACACCCACCCCTTCGCGTGGGTGGGGGCGCAGCTGCAGCGGCGCGGCATGGTGGCGCCCTTCGCGGGGCAGTGCGTCGGGGTGGAGACCGACTCGCACTACTTCTCGCCCAAGGCCTACCGCCACCTGGAGCATGCCCTGCCGCAGTGGCGGCTGGTCGACTCCTACGAGCTGGTCAACTGGGTGCGGGCGGTGAAGTCCGACGCCGAGATCGCGCTGATGCGCAAGGCCGCGCAGGTCACCACCAAGGCGATGCAGGCCGCCGTCGACACCATCGAGGTGGGCGTGCCGCAGCACGTCGTCGCCGCCGAGATCCAGCGGGCGCAGGCCCTCGGTGACGGCGACGTGTGGGGCGACTTCCCGGCCATCGTGCCGATGCTGCCGACCAGCGAGTCCGCCGACACCCCGCACCTCACGTGGACCGACCGGCGCCTGGTCGAGGGCGACGCCGTCGTCGTGGAGCTGGCCGGCGCGCACCGCCGCTACCACGTGCCGCTGGCGCGCACGATCGTCCTCGGCACCCCCGACCCGCGCCTGGAGCGGCTCGAGGAAGCCGTCGCGGCGGGGCTGGACGCCGTGCTCGCCACCACCCGCGCGGGCGTCCCCGTCATCGAGCTCGCGCGCGCGTGGAACGACTGCCTCGCCCGCTACGGCCTGTCCAAGCCGTCCCGCCTCGGCTACTCGATCGGGATCGCCTACCCGCCGGACTGGGGCGAGCGCACCATCTCCATCCGCAGCGACGACGACACGGTGCTCGCCGCCAACATGACCTTCCACGTCATCTGCGGCATGTGGATGCAGGACTTCGGCTACGAGGTGTCGGAGTCCATCCGCGTGACGGATGACGGCGCCGAGTGCTTCACGGCATACGACCGGGGTCTGCTGCGGGCCTGAAGGCCCGACGACCCGGCCACCCACGCACGCCCCCGGACCGAGGAGGACCACATGCTGACCACGATCGACTCGCTGCGCCCCCGCCCCACCGAGGGCATCGCCGGGTCGGCCGACCAGGGCCTGCAGCCGCTCGCGGCGCGCGCCGACGGGCTGGTGGGCTCCGTCATCGACTCGTCGACGTCGCTGCTGGCGGCGCAGACCCACGACATCGTGAGGTTCGCGATGGGGGCGCCCGCGCCGGAGGTGATCCCGGTCGACATCTTCAAGCAGCTGGCGACCGAGGCCCACGACGAGGGCTCCTTCACCTACGGCGCCACCGAGGGCGAGCCCGGGCTGATCGAGGCGCTCGTCGACGTCTCCGCCGACACCGACGAGCCCACCCGCGCCGAGCGGGTGGTCATCACCTCGGGCGGGATGCAGGGACTGGACCTCGCGTTCAAGCTGTATGTCGATCCCGGGGACCTGGTCGTCGTCGAGTCCCCGACCTACACCAACGGCTCGGGCACGGCCCTCGCCTACGGCGCCGACCTGCTGGAGGTGCCCTGCGACGACGACGGCATGGACGTCGACCAGCTGGAGCGGCTCGTCCGGGAGGCCGGGCGCACGCCCAAGGCGATCTACACGATCCCCAACTTCCAGAACCCCTCCGGCGTGACCCTGTCCGAGGAGCGGCGGGTGCGGCTCGTCGAGCTCGCCCACCGGTGGGGGTCGGTGATCGTGGACGACGACCCCTACGGGCTGCTGAGGTTCGAGGGGGAGCGGGTGCGCGGCTTCGCCGAGATCAGCCCGGACGACCCGCTGATCTTCTCGGTCCGGACCTTCTCCAAGATCCTGGCGCCGGGGCTGCGCGTCGGCTGGGTCGACGCGGACCCCCGGCTGCGGCAGCTGCTGATCAACGCCAAGCAGGCCATGGACACCTGCACCAACGTGCCCAACCAGCACGTCGTCGAGGGCTTCATCCGGTCCGGTGGGCTGCAGGCGCACCTGGAGGGGCTGCGCAAGGAGTACCTCACCCGCAAGGACGCGATGCAGGAGTCCATCGCGCGCCACCTCGGCGACCGGGTCCGCACCACCGACCCGCAGGGCGGCTTCTTCCTGTGGGTGACGCTGCAGGGCGAGGACGCCGCGGTGTCCACGCAGCGGCTCTTCGAGATCGCCCTCGCCGAGGGCGTGGCCTTCATCCCGGGGCCGGCCCTGTCGCCGTCGGGCCGTTTCGACGACGCCTTCCGGCTGTGCTTCGCCTCGACCACGCCGGAGCGCACCGACGTGGGCATCGAGCGGCTCGCGCGGGCCCTGGACCGCGCCCGGGCCGAAGGCTGAGGCCGTGGTGACCGCGGCCGAGCGTCGCGTCCTCGAGCTGCTGGACGAGGCCGAGCTGGTCGACCTGACCTTCGCGCTGGTGCGGGCCCGCGGCGAGAACCCCGGCGAGACCGAGGGGCCCACCGTGGACGTGCTGGCGGCGGCCTGCCGCGAGCGGGGGCTGACGGTGGCGACCCGGGAGGTGGCGCCGGGGCGGCCCAACCTGGTGGCGACGCTGCCGGGGTCGGGGTCGGGGTCTGGTCCGGCGTCGGGCTCTGGGCCGGGGCTGCTCTTCCTCGGGCACTCCGACGTGGTGCCCGCGGGACCCGGCTGGTCCGGGGATCCCTTCGAACCGCGGCAGGAGGCCGGTCGGCTCGTCGGTCGTGGCGTCGCGGACATGAAGGGTGGCCTCGCGGCCGTCGTGCTCGCCGTGGACGCCGTCCGCCGCGCCGGGGTCCCGCTGACCGGGGCGGTGACCCTCGCGTGCACGGTCGACGAGGAGGACCTCGACCTCGGGATCCGGGACCTCGTCGCCCAGCCCGACCTGCTGCCCGGCCCGTATGCCGCCTGCGTCGTCGCCGAGCCGACGGACCTGTCCGTCGTGGTGGCCTGCCGCGGCGACGCCTACCTCGAGGTGGAGGTCACCGGCGTGGCCGCGCACTCGGGGCGGCCCGCGGACGGGCGCAACGCGATCGACGCGGCGGCGCGGATCGTCGACCTGGTCCGGGCCGACCACGAGCGGCTCGTGGCGGCCGCCGAAGACCGGCTCGGCTCCGGCACCTGGAACGTCGGGCGCATCGAGGGCGGCCGCGGCACCTCCATCGTCGCGCCGGGCTGCCACCTGTGGCTCGACCGGCGGCTCATGCCGGGCGAGGACCCGGAACGCATCGCGGCGGAGCTCCGCGACCGCGTCGAGGCCGCGGGGATCGTCGGCGACGGCATCGGCGTCGAGCTGCAGGTGACCATGGAGATGCCCGGCTTCGAGACCGAGCCCGACCACCCCCTGGTGACGGCCGGCGTCGACGCGACGCGAGCCGTGGGTCGTCCGGGGGAGGTCGACGTGTGGACCGCGGCGTGCGACGGCGGTTTCGTGGTGCGGGATCTCGGCATACCGGCCGTGGTCCTGGGGCCGGGCAGCGTCAGCGAGCAGGCCCACCAGGCCGACGAGTCCGTGGCTGTCGCCGAGCTGCTCGACGCGGCGCGGGTCTATGCGCTGCTGATCCTGCGGCTGGTGGGCACGTCCTGATCGGGCTAGCCGCCACGTCACCGACAGTGATTGTCCGATTGTAGACTGGGGCCTCAGGGGGTCCCGCGCGGCCCACCCGACGACGAAGGCACCCGCATGGCCCCGCAGCAGCCCCGCCCCACCCGACCGCCGCTGGCACCCATCG
Organism: Arsenicicoccus sp. oral taxon 190; assembly: GCF_001189535.1. NCBI lineage: Bacteria > Bacillati > Actinomycetota > Actinomycetes > Micrococcales > Intrasporangiaceae > Arsenicicoccus > Arsenicicoccus sp. oral taxon 190. The sequence goes on along the minus strand of NZ_CP012070.1, from coordinate 931,206 downwards.
TCCAGGACTCCACCCCGTCCCTGATCGCGGCGCGGCTGCGCGAGGCCATCGCCACCGGGGTCCTCGGGCCGGGCGAGCAGCTCGGCGAGACGGCGCTCGCGGCCAGCTTCGGGGTGAGCAGGGGGCCGCTGCGCGAGGCCATGCAGCGGCTCACCCAGGAAGGGCTGCTGGTCAGCCACCGCAACCGCGGGCTCTTCGTCATGGAGCTGGACCCCGGGGAGATCCGGGACATGTACCTCGCCCGCGAGGCCCTCGAGCGCGCCGCCGTCGAGCAGATCGTCGGCTCCGGGCTCGCGCCGGAGGCCGCGTCGCTGCTGGACATCGTCTCCGAGATGCGCGGCGCCGAGCCCGAGGGTGCGGCGAGCGCCGACATGCGCTGGCACGTCGCGTTGGTGCGGCTCGCCCGCAGCCCGCGGCTGCGCTCCATGCACGCGTCGATGATCACCCAGATCCGCATGTGCCTCACCCGGATGGGTGACACGTATGACGGCGCCGAACGCCGCGCCGACGAGCACGAGCAGATCACCCGAGCGATCCTGGCCGAGGACCTGCCCCGCGCCGACGCGCTGCTGCGCGAGCACATGCGTGACGGCTTGGACCGGCTGGAGCACGCCGGCCGCTGACGGGCGCCGCGCTGCTCGTATCGGGTGGACTTCACCATCGAAGACGGTGGTTTTTCCCCCCCTGCGGCCGGACGGTGGTTTGGCCTACCTGCCGCCGCATCGCTGCTCGTATCGGGTGGACTTCACCATCGACGTCGGTGGTGTTTCCCACCCGCTGCGGTCTCACGGTGGTGGGGCGCCCCGCCGACGCATCGCTGCTCGTATCGGGTGGACTTCGCCGTCGACGTGGGTGGTGTTTCCCACCCGCTGCGGCCAGACGGTGGTCGTGAGCGCCCCCGCCGAGCGCCGCACACTCGGCATACGGGTGAGAAAGGTGCACTCAGGCTCTGGTCAGACGAGCCCACCCCCGCTAACGTCGGATTGTCAACAATCCAACGAACCGCGCCCCCCCATCACCGCGCGGCCTGGAGGAGGTCACCATGGGACCCAGCACGCACGGTGTGGACCCGGTGCACGACGAGGTCGAGCCCGGCCTCCTCAAGCGAGCCATCGCCGCGTCGGCCATCGGCAACGCGGTCGAGTGGTTCGACTACGGGATCTACGCCTACGGCACGGCCTTCATCGCCAAGGCGCTCTTCCCGGCGGACGCGGCCAACGCGATGATCTTCACGCTCGGCGGCTTCGCGATCTCCTTCGTCATGCGGCCCCTCGGCGGCCTCATCTGGGGTCCGCTCGGCGACAAGATCGGGCGCAAGGCGGTCCTCGCCACCACGATCACCCTGATGGCGGCGGCCACCGTGCTCGTCGGCCTCATCCCGTCCTACGGGACCATCGGCATCGCCGCGCCCGTGGTGCTCTACCTGCTCCGCATGGTGCAGGGCTTCTCCGCGGGAGGTGAGTATGGCGGCGCCGCCACCTTCATGGCCGAGTACGCCCCCGACCGCCGCCGCGGCTTCCTCGGCAGCTTCCTGGAGTTCGGCACGCTCGCGGGCTTCAACCTCGGCGCGCTGCTCATGCTCGGCCTCATCGAGCTGACCTCGGCGCAGCAGATGGAGTCCTGGGGCTGGCGCATCCCCTTCCTGATCGCCGGTCCGCTCGGCATGGTCGGGATCTACCTGCGCTCCAAGATGGAGGACACCCCGGTCTTCCGCGAGCTGGAGGCCGCCGAGGAGCACCAGCACTCCCACCGCGGCATGGTGGACACCATCAAGGTGCTCTTCGCCCATCACATAGGCTCGATGCTCAAGCTCATGGGCCTGGTGCTCGCTCTCAACGTCGTCAACTACACGCTGCTGAGCTACACGCCGACCTACCTGCAGGGCCTCGCGTTCACCCCGACCCAGGCGCTGCTCGTCCCGATCTTCGGGCAGCTGCTGATGATGGTCTTCCTGCCGCTGGCCGGGACGATCTCCGACCGCTGGGGCCGCAAGCCCAGCTGGTTGATGTCGCTGCTCGGCATCGCCGTCCTCGCGCTGCCCTGCTACAAGCTGATGCAGACCGGGTTCGCCGGGGCCATCGCCGGCTTCGCCATCCTAGGTCTGGCCTACATCCCGCAGCTGGCGACCATCTCGGCCACCTTCCCCGCGATGTTCCCGACGCACGTCCGCTACGCGGGGGTGGCGCTCGGCTACAACATCTCGACGGCGCTCTTCGGCGGCACGGCCGGCCTGGTCAACGAGTGGCTGATCAAGCGCACCGGTGACGAGCAGTGGCCGGCCTACTACATGATCGCCGCCTGCCTGATCGGTCTCGTCGCGCTCTTCTTCACGGTGGAGACCAAGGGCGTGTCGCTGCGCGGCACCCACACGCCCGGCACCGAGGAGGCCTTGGCCGAGCAGCGGGCCGCGAGTGCCGGTCACGGGGGCGCCGCCCCGGCCTGAACCGCCACCGGGCGCCCGGATGGGCACATCTGCACCCCTCCTCCCAGAGTCGGGCACTACACTCTGTAGTGAGAAACCGCGGGGGGAGGGTGCATGTCCGTCGTCGTCGGCGTGCCGACCTATCGACGTCCTGACCTGCTGCGTCGGCTGCTCGGTCAGATCGTGAAGCAGGCGACGGAGCTGCGCTCCGGCGAGCCGGTGGCGGTCGTCGTGGCCGACAACGCCTGCCAGCCCGAGGTGGCCGACCTGGTGCAGGCTCTGGCCGCCGAGGCCCCGGTGCCGATCCACTATCGCGCGGTGCGCGAGCGGGGGATCTCCCAGGCGCGCAACGCCCTGATCCGCGGCGCCTACGCCGTCGCCCCCGACTGGGACTACCTGGTCATGTATGACGACGACGGGTCGTTGCGGCCCGGCTGCCTCGCCGCTCTGGTCGCCACCGCCCGCCGTTACGACGCCGACTGCGCCGGCGGCCCCGTCGAGATGGGCCGGCTCGACGGGCACTCCCGCCTCATCCGCGCCTACCTCGCCTCGTCGCTGGTGGCCAAGAAGACCGGCCCGGTCGTGGCGCTCAACGGCGCCCAGAACACCCTCGTGGCGCGGCGACTCGTCGAGCGGCTCCGCGACCCGTGGTTCGCCCCCAACCGGGGCTTGTCCGGGGGCGAGGACTTCGCCTTCTTCCTCGACGCCAAGTCGGTCGGGGCCCGCTTCGTGTGGGACGCCGACGCAGTGGTCGACGAGCCACTGCCGCCGCAGCGGCTCACCCGCGCCTCGGTGCTGCGCCGCGCCTTCGAGGAGAATGCCGCCAACGCCCACACCGAGGTCGAGCACTTCGGCTACGGCCACTCGCTGGCCGTCCTCGGCAGCAGCGCCCGGTGGCCGCTGGTGCTGGGGATCGCCGGGGCGGTGCACCGCGACCCGGACCGGTGCGCCCGGATGGTGGTCAGCCTGTGCGGCATCGCGGGCCGCGTCGCCGGCACCGCCGGGCTCAACCCCCAGCCCTACCGCTGAGGCAGCACCCGCCAGTAGCGCTCGATCTCGGGCAGCCCCTCGGGCACGTCCAGCGGCAGCTCCTTGTCGATCAGCAGCGGCACCTGGCTGGCGTAGGCCGCGACCCGGGCCGCCTTGGCCACCCGGTCGACCCGCACCTCGACCGCCTCGACCTCCTCGGTGGCCAGACCGTGACGCTGCGTGAGCAGATCGATCTCCGCCTGACCCGGCCGGCCGTAGACGTAGGGTACGTCCTCGTAGAACCCCAGCGGCGCCCCCGCGGCGAGCAGGTGCTCCGCGAGCGTGTCGCGGACCCAGCGGTGGTCGCCGTTGACGCCGGGGCCCACGACCACCTCGGGCACCGGTCCGCGACGCCGCGCCAGGACCCGCTCGGCCACGGCGCGAGCCACCCGCACCCCGAGCCGAGCCGCCTTGCGCACCACCCGGACCGCGAGCGGGCGCGCCGGGCCCGGCACCCAGGGCAGCTCCCCGGTGGCGGTGGGCAGCAGCACCAGGCCGCCCTCGTGCTCGGCGAGCCAGGCATCGACCCAGCCGGTGAGGGTGGCGGCGTCCGCGTCGGGGCGGCCGCCGTCGAGGCCGCCGAGAGGGTTGCCGCCAAGGCTGCCGAGAGCGTCGTCGAGCAGGTCGCTGGGGAGGTACTGCCGGTCCAGCAGCCCCAGCAGGTGCCGCCGGTGCGGCGTGCCCGCGAAGGCCCGCTCGTCCTCCGCCAGCCGCACCGTCATCGCCGCGTCCGAGTCCGCGAATCCCGCTCGCACGTCCCAGTCCTCGCGCACGGCCTGCTCCGGTCGCCCGGTGCACACCGTCAGCACGTCCAGCGGCTCGGCCTGCCCGACGAGAGCCTCGCAGGACAGGACGACGTCGTCCAGGTGCGGGGAGACGACCAGCAGCGGCCGGCCCTCGAGCAGCGCGGCGGCCGGCGGGGGCAGCGGCATACGGCTCACGGGCGCGCGTCGCAGAGGGCGTAGGAGGCGCCCGCCGACGCGGCCGTCACGACGCCCACGGCCGGCCACGCGCCGATCGACCTCGCGAGGACGTGCGAGCCGACGAAACCACCCACGTAGACGGCCGACAGCAGCGCCGTCGTCGCCGGGTCCGTCCGGGCGAGCCAGGTGCGGCCGGCCAGCACGCCGGCGGCGCCGAGGAGCACGCCCCCGAGCGGGCGGATGCCGGTCTCGCGGGCGAGCGCGAAGCCACCGGCCAGACCGAGCACGGTGAGGGGGGCGGTGGACACGTCGGTAGCGGGCTTGAGCTTCATGCCCCTACCGTATGCCGCCGCCCTGGACGGCACCGGGTGAGGCGCCCGGCGGCGGGGTATGTCCGGCCCATGAGCGGACAGGACATGCAGGACATGACCGTGCAGCCCGACCAGGGTCCCTTCCACGAGGCCGGGGGCAACCAGACGCCGGAGAGCAGCGTCAACCAGGCCCAGGAGCAGGCGACCCGCCCGGCCTACCCGGACGCCGACCAGGACACCGGCGAGGACGAGCAGCCGCGCGTCGCCGAGCCCACCTCGGGCGACCCGCAGACCCCCGGCGAGGTCGAAGGTGAGGGCAACGCCGAAGGCCTGACCCAGGGCATCAACGCCGGCTGACCACGGGCGTCGCCGGAGCGCGACCGCCAGGGGTGGACAGCGTCCGGCTCGTCCTCGGGACCGCCGCCAGGGCGGCCCCGAGCAGGCACGCGGCCGCGCATCCGAGCAGCACCGGCGTGACACCCCACGCGCCCATGGCGGGGGCGATCAGCGCGAGCCCGAGCGGCGCGCAGCCGTAGGAGACGAGCAAGGACCGATCCGGCACCCGCGACGAGCTGGCGGCCCGCGGGGTCGCGACCTACCTCAACGAGTCCGAGTGCCCGAAGGGCGCCCGCACGATCGCCGACCCGATCGAGGCGCAGCTGACCGACTACCGCAACCTGGGGCGGCTCTTCGGGGTGCAGGCGCGGGCGGACCAGCTCGTCGCCGAGCAGCGCGCCGCGGTGGCCGAGGCCCGCCGGCACCGGCCGACCGGTGAGCCGCCGCGGTTGCTGTGGATCTACTCCGCCTACGACGGTCAGCCCTACGTCGCGGGCAAGGCCGGCCTGGCGTCGGCGATGTCGCGCGTCTTCGGCGCCGTCAACGTCTTCGACGACGTCGACGACAAGTGGCCGGAGGTGCAGTGGGAGCAGCTCGCCGCCCGCAACCCCGACCTGATCGTCGTCGCCGACCTCGAGGAGCGCGGGCGCCCCGGCGACGCCGCCCGGGAGCTGCGGGCCAACCCGGCGACGGCGCAGATGGTGGCCGTCAAGGAGGGCCGGTTCCTGGTCGTGCCGGGCGTCGAGATGGACACGTCGGTGCGGTGGACCCGCGCGCTGACGCAGCTGCGCGACGAGCTGGTGCGCCGGGGCCTGGTCCGATGACCGTGACCGCGACGCCCGGGACCGGGGCGGCCCCGACCCGGCCGGCCGTGGTGGCGGCCACCGCGTCGGGGCGGGCCCGCACCCTGCTGACCTGCGGAGTCCTCGGGCTGGTCGCCCTCCCGCTGGCTGTCGTGGTGTCCTTGCGCCTCGGCGCCGCCGACATCACCTACGCCCAGGTGCTGCACGTTCTCGCCGCCCACCTCGGCCTGCCCTCGCAACCCGTCCCGGCGACCGCGGACGCCGTGCTGTGGGACCTGCGGGTGCCGCGGGTGCTCGCTGCGGCGGTCTTCGGGGCCGGTCTGGCGGTCTGCGGGGCGACGCTGCAGGCCCTCACCCGCAACGCCCTCGCCGAGCCCTACCTCCTCGGGATCTCCGCCGGCGCCTCGGCCGGCGCCGTGGTCGTGGCGGTCCTCGGCGTGGGGCTCGCCATCGGGCTCACCGGCGGGGCGCTCGTGGGGGCGCTGCTCGCGCTGGGGCTGCTGCTCCTGCTGCTGCGCCGCAGCGGCCTGGACTCCACCCGTGTCGTGCTCACCGGCGTGGTCGTCGGTCACCTCTTCTCCGCCATCACCTCGCTCGTGCTGATGGCGGCCGGCGACGCCGAGGCGACCCGGGCGATCACCTTCTGGCTGCTCGGGTCGATGGGCTCGGCGCGATGGGCGACGGTCGCGACGGGGCTCGTCGTGCTGCTGCTCGGCCTCGCCGTGATCAGCTGGTATGCCGGTGCCCTCGACGCCCTCGCCCTCGGCGGCGACACGGCGTCCTCGCTCGGCGTCGACGTCCGGCGGGTGCGGCGGCTGCTGCTCGTCGTCACCGCCGTCATGACGGCGTCCGCCGTCGCGAGCGTCGGGGCCATCGGCTTCGTCGGGCTGATCGTGCCGCACGCCATGAGGTTCGTCGTCGGGCCGTTGCACCGGGCGCTGGTGCCGGCGAGCGCGCTGCTCGGGGCGGTGCTGCTCGTGGTGACCGACGCGATCTGCCGAGTCGCCTTCTCGCCGCGGGAGATCCCCATGGGCGTGTGCACGGCGCTGATCGGGGTGCCGATCTTCCTGGCCATCCTGCGACGGAGGGGCGACCTGTGAGCATCGAGCTGCGCGACGTGACCTGGTGCGCCGGGGAGCGCACCATCATCGAGGGCGTCACCGACGTGCTGCCCACCGGCGGGGTCGTCGGGCTCGTCGGCGCCAACGGCAGCGGCAAGTCGACGCTGCTGCGCTGCCTGGTGGGCCTGCGCCGACCCACCGCGGGCACCGTGCTGGTCGACGGCTCCCCGGTGCACCGCTGGCCGGCGCGGCGGCGGGCCCGCGAGATCGCCTTCGTGGAGCAGGTGGTCGAGGTTGCCGAGGACCTGCGGGTCGTGGACGTGGTGGGCCTCGGGCGCACCCCTCACCAGGACCGCTGGCGCGGTCCCCGGCCGTATGACGAGCAGGTCGTGGCCGCCGCCATGGAGCAGGTCGGCATCGCCCACCTGGCGACCCGGCCGTGGCGTGCGGTGTCCGGCGGCGAGCGGCAGCGCGCCCACCTCGCCCGAGCCTTCGCCCAGGAGACGGCATACCTGGTGCTCGACGAGCCGACCAACCACCTGGACGTGCGCCACCAGCTGGAGCTGATGGAGCACCTGCGGGCGTGCGGGCGGACCGTCGTGGTGTCGCTGCACGACCTCGGGCTGGCCGGGCGCTACTGCGACCACGTGCTGGTCATGGCGGGGGCCGGCTGCTTGCGTCCGGGCCGCCGGCCGAGGTGCTCGAGCCACGCCTGATCCGAGCGGGGTTCGGGGTGGCGGCGGCCGTGGACGCCAGCGCGGAGGGGACCTGGTCGCTGTCCTACTCCCCGCTGGCGACCGAGGACCGGCACACCTCGGCGGCGCTCACCTGAGCGGGAGCTCGAAGTGCACGGTCTCGAACCGGTCGTCGTCCTCCTCGCCGCGGGCGTCGTGGACCTCGACCATCCCCACGCCGCGCCAGAACTCCAGGGCGCCGGGGAACTTCGCGTTGGTGTGCAGGTAGATCACCCGGTAGCCGCCCTCGTCGCGCACGAGGTCGACCGTGGCCTCGACCAGCCGTCGCCCCAGCCCGTGGCGGCGGTGCCGCGGGTCGGTGACCAGCCGGACCAGCTGCGCGACGGCCGCTCGGTCGGCGTAGCGGGCGGCCAGCCACTCGGGGTGGGGCGGGCTGGCGGGGCCGCCGACCCGCGCGGCGCAGGTGCCCACCACCGCGCCGGTCTCCTCGTCGACGGCCACCAGCAGGGCCTGGCGGGGGTTGTCGACATACACCTCGCGCAGGTGCTCGACGTCCCAGTGCCACTGCGGCTGGAAGCCGTAGCCCTGGTCGTCGCGGAAGCTGGTCAGCAGGAGCTCGCGGGCGCCGGCGAGCTCGTCCGGCGTCGTGGCGCGGCGGATGGTGATGGTCATGTCCACACGATAATGCAAGTCATGCGCAAGTAGAGGATGTGTGCCGGGGTGGGGGTCGGAGACCCGGGCTCGGGGTGGCGGCCTAGCAGCCGAGACGTGCGCGCAGCCTCCGGACGTCGTGGACCGCGTGGCCGTGCCCGTCGTTGTTGAAGTAGCCGAGCACGCGGTGCCCCGCCCCCTGCCACTCCCGGATCCGATCGGCCCACCAGTCGAGGTCGGCGTCGCCGTAGCTGCCGGCATACAGGTGGTCGTGGCTCGGGCCGTGCCACCGCACGTAGACGAGGGGGGCGGTCGCGCGCAGGACGCACGGCAGGTGGGCCCCCGACATGACGACGTAGGCCGCGCCGTGGCGCTCGAGCAGGGCGAAGACCTCCTCGCGGTGCCAGGACTCGTGCCGCAGCTCGACGGCGACCTCCAGCCAGGACGGCAGGGTCGCGAGGGCGTAGTCCAGCCGGGCGTCGTCGCGCTCCATGCCGGGCGGCAGCTGGAGCAGCAGCGGCCCCCGGCGGCCGCGGAGCTCGTGCAGCCCCCGGCCGATGATCTGCGACCACCGCTCGGGCGCGTAGAGCCGCTTGGCGTGGGTCAGCCCGCGCGGCGCCTTCACGGTCATGACGAAGCCCTCGGGCAGCCGCCGCCGCCAGCTCGCGAAGCTCGCGTCCCGCGGCCAGCGGTAGTGGCTCGCGTTGAGCTCCACCGTGTCGAGCTCGCTGACGTAGCAGGCGAGCCGGTCGCTCGGGCGCATCCCGTGCGGGTAGAGGACACCCTCCCAGTGGGCATAGCTCCAGCCCGACGTCCCGAGGAGGACGCTCACCCGTCGAGCTCGGCCAGGGTCCGGGGGATCTCAGCGAGCAGCTCGCGCGCGAGGAAGCCGCGGCGGCCGTGCACGGCCACCAGGCGCTCGCCGGCGCGGCCGTGGACGTAGGCACCCCACACGCCGGCCTGGGCGGGCTCCGCGCCGCGGCCGAGCAGACCCAGCAGCACCCCGGCCTTGACGTCGCCGGAGCCGCTGACGGCCATGCCCTCGCCGCCGGTCTGGACCGCCCACATGTCGGCGGTGGCCCGGGTGCCCGGCGTCGTGACGTAGGTCGTGGCGGCGCCCGACACGACCACGGCCCCGGCGCGGCGGCTCAGCCGCAGCGAGGCGCCGATCGGGTCCTGCGCGACCGCGTCCTCGTCCTCGCCGAGCGTGGTGGCGAGCTCACCGGCGTTGGGGGACAGCACGACCCGACCGTCCAGGTGCTGCACCCCGTCGGCGTGCTCGGTGAGATAGGCCATGCCCAGCGCGTCGATGACGACCGGGACGTCGAGCCGCGGGACGACCTGCTCCAGCAGCGCCACGGCGGCCTCGGGCGCCATGATCCCGGGGCCCAGCAGCACCGCCGCGCAGCCCTCGGCGAGCTCGACGATCTCGTCGGCGGCCTCGGGCGCGAGGTTGCCGTCGTCGTCGGCGGCGAGGCCCGCGACATACGCCTCGGGGATGGCGATGGCCATGGGCACGGCGAGCGGCTCGACGGTGGCGATCTGCAGCTTGCCCGCGCCGGCGCGCAGGGCCGCCTCGGCCGCCAGCAGCACCCCACCCGGCATGCGGACGTTGCCGCCGACCACGAGCACGCGGCCGTTGCTCTCCTTGTCCCCGCCCTGGCCGGGCAGCGCCCAGTCGCGCAGCAGGCCGGAGGAGACGACCTCGGGCTGACGGCTCATCGGTCGGCCCCGGTCGCGGCCGGCTCCTCGCGCGTGGTCTGCGTGCCCTCCTCGTCCAGCGGTGCGGTCTCGGCGTAGGTGTCCAGCTCCAGCGAGCCGTCCTCCGCGCGGTCGTAGCTGGTCATCGAGCAGTTGGGCAGCGGCGTCTCGTTGTCGATCGTGATGATGCCCTTCTCGTCGAGGCCCTCCAGCACGAGGCGGAAGCTCATGATCACCGCCTGGTGGCTGAAGACCCACACGTGCTCGTCGGCATACTCCTGCCGGATGTCCGCGAGCACGCTGCGCACCCGCAGCGCCACGTCGCACCAGGACTCGCCGCCCGGCGGTCGGTAGTAGAACTTGCCGACCTTGGTGCGCCGCTCGGCCTCCTCGGGGTGGTCGGCCCGGATGCCGTCCCCGGTCAGCCCGTCGAAGATCCCGAGGTCCCGCTCGCGCAGCCGCTCGTCGAGGACCAGCGTGTCGTCCAGCCCGGCCTCGCGCAGCGCCGCCAGGGCGGTCCCGCGGGCCCGCTCGTACGGCGAGCACAGCACCACCTCGGGGCGCTGCTCGTCGGCCAGGCCGGCCAGGTGCCAGCCGAGGGCGCGCGCCTGCTCGTGCCCCAGCTCGGACAGCGGGGTATCGGCGTCGCGGTAGTCGAGCGCCAGCCGTCCCTCGCCGGCCTTACGGGCGGCGGCGTCGGCGACGTTGCCCTCGCTCTGGCCGTGGCGGACGAGCACGAGCCGGCGCGGCGCGGTGCGGCGGCCGGCGGCGATCGAGTCAGGGTTGTCGGGCACGGGTCCTCCTCGGTTCGGTCTGACCGATGGCCTACCCGTTCGGGCCGGGGTGCAGACGGGCCCGTGGGGTCGCAGGGTGCCGAGGTGCTCCCCGGCCCCGGATGCGAGAGCATGCAGACTTCGGCATACGCACTCTCCGACGGAGGACGACGTGAGCACATCCTCGACCGCGGCCCAGCCGCAGACCCGGCCCCGCGGGGCGAAGACCCTGATCGGGACCGGCGTCGGCAACGCCCTCGAGTGGTACGACTGGAACGTCTACGCGACCTTCGCCACCTACATCGCGGCGCAGCTCTTCTCCAAGGTCGACCCGACCTCGGCGTTCCTGTCGACGCTCGCGATCTTCGCGGTGGGGTTCGTGGCGCGGCCCTTCGGCGGGTTCGTCTTCGGCTGGCTCGCCGACCGGATCGGGCGCAAGCACTCCCTCATGGTGGCCGTCCTCGTGGCGTCCGGGGGTTCGCTGCTGATCGCCCTCGCTCCCACGTATGACGCCGCCGGCGTGTGGTCCTCGCTCATCCTGCTCGTCGCGCGGCTGCTGCAGGGCCTCGCGCACGGCGGCGAGCTGCCTTCTGCCCAGACCTATCTCGCGGAGGAGGCGCCGCGCGAGCGACGCGGCTTCTGGGCGTCGTCGATCTACGTGTCCGGGACGATGGGGCTGCTGCTCGGGATGTTCCTCGGGCTGGTGCTCGAGTCGACGCTGAGCGACGCCCAGATGGACGCCTGGGGCTGGCGGGTGCCCTTCGCGCTCGGCGCAGTGCTCGGGATCTTCGCGCTGTGGATGCGCACCCGGCTCGAGGAGTCCGAGATCTTCGCCGAGGAGGTCGGCGAGGGCGGCGAACGCGCCCCGCGCGAGCACATCCTCGCCGGCGTATGGCGCCACCGCCGCCAGGCACTGCAGGTCATCGGCATGACGATGGGTCTGACCATCGCCTACTACGTGTGGTCGGTGAGCACCGCGGCATACGCCATCAAGGTGCTGAAGTTCGACAAGTCCGACGCCTTCTGGGCCGGGATCATCGGCAACACCGTCTTCATCCTGGCGCTGCCCGTGTGGGGACTCATCTCCGACCGAATCGGCCGCAAGATCCCGATCCTGATCGCGCTGCTCGGCGCGGCGGTGCTCTACGTGCCGATGACGGCGCTGATCCACCACGCGATGTGGCAGCTGGCGCTGGCCATCTCCGTCATGCTCGTGCTCCTCGCCGCCTACCTGGCGATCGCGCCGGCTGTGTACGCCGAGATGTTCCCGACGGACGTGCGGGCGACCGGGTTCGGGGTGCCGTATGCGATCTGCATCGCCTTGTTCGGCGGCACCGCGCCCTACGTGCAGAACTGGATGGCCTCGGCGATCCAGTGGCGGTGGGCCTTCGCGGCGTACGCGATCGTGGCGCTGCTGATCTCGGCGGCGACGGTGCTGACGCTGCCGGAGACCCGAGCGAAGGACCTGAGCCACTGAGGGCGTGGTGGTGGGGTTGGCCGCCCCCGCTGGTCGGAGCGGGTGGATTTGACCGCCGTGGTCGATGGTGGAGTCCACCCGTTGCCATTGAGGGCCGCGGTGGTGGGGTTGGCCGTCCGCGCTGATCGCAGCGGGTGGGCTTGACCAGCGTGGTCGATGGTGGAGTCCACCCGTCGTCGTTCAGGGGCTCGGTGGTGGGGTCGCGGGGGTCGCCGTGGCCGCAGCGGGTGGACTTGACCGCCGTGGTCGATGGTGGAGTCCACCCGTAGCCGTTGAGGCCCGCGGTGGTGGGGTCGCGGGGGTCGCCGTGGCCGCAGCGGGTGGACTTGACCAGCGTGGTCGATGGTGAAGTCCACCCGTTGCGACTGGGGGTCGGGCTAGCGTCGGCCGAACAGACGCTTGAAGAAGCCCTTCTCCTCCGACGCCTCGGCGGGCTCCTCCGGCGCGGCGGGGGGCGTGGGCTCGGCGCGGGGCGCAGGGGTGGGCTGCTGCGGCTCGAGCATCGGCTCAGGCTGGGCCGCGGGCTCGGGCGTCGGCTGGGCCGCGGGCTCGGGCGTCGGCTGGGGCTCGGGCTGCGGCGTCGGCTGCGGCTGGGGGTCGGGCGTCGGCTGGGGCTCGGGCATCGGCTCGGGCTGCGGCGTCGGCTGCGGCTGGGGGTCGGGCGTCGGCTGGGGCTCGGGCATCGGCTCGGGCTGCGGCGTCGGCTGCGGCTGGGGGTCGGGCGTCGGCTGGGGCTCGGGCATCGGCTCGGGCTCGGGCATCGGCTCGGGCTCCGGCGTCGGCTGCGGCTGGGGGTCGGGCGTCGGCTGGGACGCCGGCGTGGGCTCCGGCTCGCGGATCGGCTCGTCGACACGGATCCCGGGTTCGCCGAAATCGCCGCCCTCCGGCTCGATCACCTCGACGACCGGCTCCGCAGCAGCCGCGGCGGGCTCGGGCGCCTTGATCTGCTCAGGCGCCACAGGCTCAGGCGCTGCCGCAGCGGCCTCCGGCTCGGCGGGCCGGGATTCGGCGGGCCGGGACTCGACAGGCCCGGGCTCGGCGGGCTGGGGCGCGGGCTCCTCGTCGCCATACGACATCCCGACGAACCTCTTGCGCCCCTCGTCGAACACATGCACCCCGTCCTGCGCGGCCAGGTGCGCCACGATCCCGCGGGCCTCCTCGGCGTGCTCGCCGTCCGCGTCGGCGGCGCCCGACATGTCGATGACGGTGGTCGCGTTGACGAGGGGTCGACGGCGGGCGCCCTCGGGGAGGTAGTCGGCGTACATCTCCCCGACGCGGTCGGCGTCCTCGAACCAGTAGGTGTACGTGTAGCCCTCGCGCGTCCACGTCAGCTTGAGCGCGGTCTGCTCGGTGGTGCCGCCCGGGGCGGACTCGTCGAGCAGCGCCACGAGGCGGGCCTTGTCGAGCCCGGCCGCCTCGGTGGCGAAGATCATGTGCGGGTATGCGCTGGCCATGGCTCCAGTCTCCCCGATGCGCCCGCCGCTGGCGACAAGGCGCGTATGCCGCCCGCCCCGCCCGACCGGGGTCGGCGGCTCAGCGCACGGTGGTGGTGGGGGCGAGCCGCTCGAGGCCCTCGGCATACCGCTGCTCGACCAGGGTGAGCAGGCGCGGGTGCGTGCCGAGCGGCTCCGTGGTCCGGTCGGCGCCGGCCCGGGTCACCACGTCGGCGAAGTGGCCGGGGCCGATCAGGTATGCCGCCACGACGACCCCTCGCGACCCCGCCGCCCGGGCCGCGGTCACCGCCTCGGCGATGGTGGGGGCCGCGGCCGAGCCGTAGCCCACGCTCACCGGGCCGGCCCACCGGCGCGCCACCTCGGCCACCAGCGCGTCGACGTCGGCCTGGGCGCGCTCGCGGCTGGAGCCGGCGGCCGCCACGACCAGGGCGTCCCCGGGCTCCGCCCCGGCCTCGCGCGCCCGATCGACCAGGATCTCGGCGAGGATCGGGTCGGGCCCGAGAGCCCATGTGGCGCAGACGCTTTCGCGCCCGGCAACCGCCCGGGCGATGTCGACCTCGACGTGGTAGCCGAGCGACAGCAGCAGCGGCACGACCACGACCGGCAGCCCCGCGGCGGTCAGCGCGGCGACCCGGTCGCCGACATGCGGCTCCTGCACGTCGACGTAGGCGAGCTCCACCTGCAGCTCCGGCCGACGCTCGCGCAGCCGCTCGGCGATGCCGGTCACGGTGCGCTGGCCCTTGGCGCTGCGGGTGCCGTGGGCCACGAGCAGCAGCACCGGCGTCGACGTCATCGCCACGCGCCCCGCCAGTAGGCGGGCGGGTAGGGCGCGTCGTGCGGGCCGACGCCCAGCTCGTGGGCGGCGCGCAGCGGCCACGAGGGCTCGCGCAACGCGGCCCGCGCGAGCAGCACGGCGTCGGCGAACCCCGCGCCGAGGATCTCCTGCGCCTGTCGCGGTTCGGTGACCAGTCCCACTGCGGCCGTGGGGATCTCGGCTCCCTCGCGCACCTCGGCGGCGAGCGGCACCTGATATCCCGGCCCGATCGGGATCGCCGCCTGCGTCACGCCGCCGCTGGACACGTCGATCAGGTCGGCGCCGTGCTCGCGCAGCGTCCGCGACAGCGCGGTGGTCTGCTCGATGTCCCAGGCGCCGTCGATCCAGTCGGTGCCCGACAGGCGCACCAGGACCGGCTTGTCCTGCGGCCACACCGCCCGTATGGCGTCCAGCACCTCGACCACGATGCGCGAACGCCCTTGCAGGTCACCGCCATACGCGTCAGTGCGGTGGTTGGCGAGCGGCGACAGGAACTGGTGCAGCAGGTAGCCGTGCGCCGCGTGGACCTCGACGGTGTCGAAGCCCGCCTCGTCGGCCCGGCGCGCCGCGTCCGCGAAGTCCCGCACCACCTGGGCGATCTCGTCGGTCGTCAGCTCGTGCGGGACCGCCAGGCCGTCACCGGGCTCGGCCGAGGGGCCGACCGGCTCCCAGCCGCCCTCGGACGGCGGGACGGTGCCCTCGGGCTCGCCCTCCCACCAGCGGTAGGTCGACGCCTTGCGCCCCGCGTGGGCGAGCTGCACGCCGATCGCCGACCCCTGCCCGTGCACGAACTCCGTGATGTGCGACCAGGCGTCGCGCTGCTCGTCGTTCCACAGGCCGGTGTCCTCGGGGCTGATGCGGCCCTCCGGGGACACCGCGGTCGCCTCGGTCAGGATCAGCCCGAAACCGCCCTGCGCCCGCGCGCCCAGGTGCACCAGGTGCCAGTCGGTGGGGACGCCGTCCCGCTTCTCGACGGAGTACTGACACATCGGCGCCAGCCACACCCGGTTGCGAATCGTGAGTCCACGCAGGGTCATCGGGTCGAACAACGAAGTCATGCCCAGTGCAACCAGCACGGCGCCGAGATGTTCCCGGAGGTCCACCGCCGACCACCTGCCTAGGCTGGCCCCATGAACCCCTTCCTCACCGAGGCCTTCGCCGACTCCCTCCTCGACCAGACCATGGGCGGCGTCGCCGAGCGGGGTGGCTGGCTGGGCTCGTTCGTGGCCAAGCGGCTGACGACCGTGTCGGCCGGTTCGCTGATCGAGATGCCCGGCCCGTATGCCGACGCCCTGTCCCGCCTCAAGGCCGTGCGCGGTGAGGCCCCGGACCCGCGGGACACCGACGAGGGGCGCGCGTGGGGGTACTCCTGGGTCGAGCGGAGCGGCGTCATGCCCGTCGTGCTCGTGGCGTGGCTGATCGAGGGGCAGTCGCCGGTCCACGTGGAGGCGTTCACCAAGGCCAAGGCGGGCGACACCGCCTCCGCCGAGCGCGCCATCGCCGACCTGGCCGCCCGGCTGCGCGTCGAGGGCTGACCTCTCGCCCCCGAGCCCGACCTCTCGCCCCCGACCGCTCGCCCCCCTGCCCCCGACTTCTCGTGCACGAGCCTCCCGTTGAGAGGCGACAGATCGGGGTTGTGCCGCCGTCAGAACCCCCATTGGTCGCCTCTCAGCGACAGGAGGGCGGAGAGGGGGCGGGCGTCGCCAGGAGGGCGGGGGGCCGGGGCGAGACGCGGCTCGGCGCTGGTCGGGGGTTCGCGATGTGGGCGGGCCTTCCCGGCATGCGGACTGCTCCCTAGGCTCGCCGCACCCGCCGAGACGGAGGCGGCCAGCCCGGAGGTCGCCGTGAGTGCCCAGACCGCCCCGCCGCCACGGCGGCTGCACCCCGCGTGGATCGTCGCGGCCGTGACCCTGGGCGCGCTGGTGGCCGCGGCGGCGTTCCGCTCCTCGACCGGGGTGCTCCTCGAACCCATCGAGCGGGAGTTCGGCTGGAGCCGAGCCACCACGTCCGGCGCGGTGAGCCTCAACCTGGTGCTCTACGGCGTGGTCGCGCCGTTCGCCGCGGCGGTCATGGAGAGCTGGGGCGTCCGCAAGACCGTGGCGATCGCGCTGCTGGTCGTCGGCGTCGCCAGCGGCCTGACCACGGTGATGACCGCGGCCTGGCAGCTGTGGCTGCTGTGGGGGCTGTGCATCGGCATCGGGACCGGCGCGATGGCCCTGGTGCTGGGGGCGATCGTCGCCAACCGCTGGTTCGACGCGCGGCGCGGCCTCGTCACCGGGATCTTCTCAGCCGCCAACGCGACCGGCCAGCTGCTCTTCCTGCCGCTCATCGCCGCCGCCGCCGAAGGCCCCGGCTGGCGCTGGGCGGCCGGCGTCACGGCCGGGCTCGCTGGGCTCATGGCGCTGCTCGTGGTCGCCTTCCTGCGCGACCGTCCCGCCGACGTCGGGCAGTGGCCGTATGGCGCGACCGCGCCGCCGCCCCCCGAGGTCGCCCGCTACGCCAACCCCGCCACGCACGCGCTCGACGTGCTGCGCCGGTGGTCCGGCAGCTGGCCGTTCTGGGCGCTGGTGGCGACCTTCTTCGTCTGCGGCTGGTCGACCAACGGCCTGGTGCAGACGCACTTCGTGCCGGCGGCGCACGACCACGGGATGCCGGCCACCACGGCGGCCGGGCTGCTCGCCGTCGTCGGGATCTTCGACATGGCAGGGACCGTCGCCTCCGGGTGGTTGACCGACCGGGTGGACTCGCGCTACCTGCTCGCCGCCTACTACGGGCTGCGCGGGATGTCGCTGCTCACCGTCCACGAGCTGCTGGCGTCGACGGTGCAGCCAGCGCTGTGGGTCTTCATCGTGTTCTACGGGCTCGACTGGGTGGCGACGGTGCCGCCGACGGTCGCGCTGTGCCGCCAGTTCTTCGGTATCGAGGACTCCGGGGTGGTCTTCGGCTGGACCTACGCCTCGCACATGATCGGGGCCGGCATCGGCGCCAGCGTCGCCGGGGGGATCCGCGAGTCGACCGGCAGCTACCACGGCGCGTGGATCGTCGCGGCGGGGCTGTGCGTCGCGGCGTGCGTGTGCGCGCTGACCATCCCGAGGCGTGGCGCGCCGGTGCACTTCGAGATGGCGATGGAACCGTCCGACCCCTAGAGGTCGCGCACCCAGCGGTCGCCGTCGCGGGCAAAACCCATGGCGTGCAGGTACCTCCGGTGCGCGTCGGTGTCGGCCACCGCCACCACGCGGCGAATCCCCTTGCCCCGCAAGGCGCCGGCGCGGTCGGCATACAGCCAGCGCCCGATGCGGGAGTCCCGGTAGGCGTGCATCACGTAGTCGAGGTCCACGTGCAGGTCACGACCGTCCTTGCGCCCCAGCAGGGCGCCCGCGGGCAGGCCGTCGCGGGTCAGCACGAAGGCGACGTCGTCCAGGTGCGCGGTGGTGAATCCCGGCTGGCTGCGGTGGATGTCGTCGAGATGGGTGCGCAGGAAGTCGGTGAGGTAGGGGTCCTCGCGGTGCACCTCGACCATCCCGAGGTCCTGCCGGGGGCCGAGCTCCTTGCGGAGGTACCACACGTTGATCAGCGCGATCGCGGCGTTGGTGACGACCACCGGCCAGGCGCCGATGAGCAGGCCGTAGACGACGAAGGTCACCGACCCGACGAAGGAGATCACGCGCAGCCGCACCACCGAGGACATCGCGAGGGAGAGCACGATGAGCGCGGAGGCGACGTAGCCGATCAGCTCGGTGGCCATGGTCCACCTCACCACGTGCGGGGAGGTTCGTGGCGGAGGCGGGACCTCGAGCGGCGTGGGCCAGGTGGGCGGTGGGCCCAGGTGGCCGGGTAAGCCCGGCTGGCCGGGTCGGTCAGGCCGTGGCCACGGGGAGGCCGGCCTCGACCCACGCCCGGAACCCACCCGTGACGGCGGCCACGGGGCCGTGCGCGGCGGAGCGGAGCTGGTGGGCCAGGCTCGCCGCCTCGTCGTCGGTGTCGGCGAGCACGAAGACGCGCGGCGCCGGCGCCGGGGTCGTGCCGCCCGTGAGGTCGGCCACCAGCCGCGGCGCGAGGTCCGGGTGGATCGCCCCGGTGCTGCGGTCGCGGCGGGCGTCGACCAGGGCGGCGCGGGCATAGAGCGCGAACTGGTAGGCGGCCCGGGCGGACACGCGTTCCTCGACGCGGCCGACGGCGGGCCGGCCGGGGGAGCTGAACATCGTCGTCTGGGCGGTGGTGTCGTCCATGGGGGTCTCTCTCGTGGGGCCGGTCGGCGTCGGCCGGGTCGGCAGGGCAGGGCTGGTGGGGCGCTCAGCGCGTGCCGCGCCAACACTGGGCGGCCGCGGCGAGGCGGCACATCCGGTGGCTGCGAGAGGTCATGACAGACAGGAGACCATGGGGCCAGCATCATCGGAAGTAACTTCACTGATAATCCCGCGTTATGAGACGGTCCGCGCCGCTGCCGGAGCGCCGGGCGCGCGGGCCTCGGGACATAGAGTGGTCGCAGATCCGACATCTGGAGCGCCCTGATGTCGTGGATGCGACCATTCTGGCTGGGCCGGCGGCGTGTCCGGCCCCCGTCCGACCCGCCCCCGGCCGGGGACCGTCCCGCGCCGGCGATGAGGAGGACACCATGCGCATCGACCTCAACTCCGACCTCGGCGAGTCCTTCGGCTCGTGGCGGATGGGTGACGACGACGCCATGCTCGACGTGGTGACCAGCGCCAACGTGGCGTGCGGCTTCCACGCGGGGGACCCCTCGGTGATGCTGCGCGCGGTCTCCGCGGCGGCCGAGCGGGGCGTCGTGGTGGGCGCCCACGTCGCCTACCGCGACCTGGCCGGCTTCGGGCGGCGCTTCGTCGACGTGGCGCCCGACGAGCTCGTCGCGGACGTCGTCTACCAGATCGCCGCCCTGGACGGCATGTGCCGCCTCGCGGGCACCCAGGTCGCCTACGTCAAGCCCCACGGCGCGCTCTACAACACGATCGTGCACCACGACGCCCAGGCCCGCGCCGTGGTCACCGCGCTCACGTCGTATGACGACGCCCTCCCGCTCATGGGGTTGCCCGGCAGCGCGGTGCAGCGTCACGCCGAGGCCGCCGGGGTGCCCTTCGTGGTCGAGGCCTTCGCCGACCGCGGCTACCAGCCCGACGGCACGCTGACCCCCCGCTCCGCCCCGGGCGCCGTCCTGCACGACCCCGAGGCCGTCGCGCAGCGGATGGTCCGCATGGTCACCGACGGTGTCGTCGAGGCCGTCGACGGCACGACGATCCCGCTGCGTGCCGACTCGATCTGCACCCACGGTGACTCGCCCGGTGCGGTCGCCATGGCCCGAGCCACCCGCGCCGCCCTCCAGGAGGCCGGCGTGCAGGTGGCGGCGTTCCTGCGATGACGCAGAAGTCCTCGATGGCGCAGGTTTTCTCCTGGCGCCGCGTCGGCGACACCGGTGTGCTCGTCGAGCTCGCCGACCTCGACGAGGTGCTCGCCCTCGACCAGCAGGTGCGCGACGCCCTCGGCTCCGATGCGTCCGACGGGCGAGTCCTCGCCACCGCGATCGACGTCGTCCCGGCGGCCCGGACGCTGCTCGTGACCGTGCCCGCGGGCCAGGACCTGGCTCGGCTGGCCGCCGAGCTCCGGTCACTGGCGGACGGCCTCGAGGTCGCCGCGGGCTGGGACCGGCTCGAAGAGATCGAGCTGCCCGTCCACTACGACGGCCCTGACCTGCAGGAGGTCGCCTCGCTCACCGGCCTGACCGTGGCGGAGGTGGTCGCGGCCCACACGGGGACACCGTGGCGAGCCGCCTTCGGCGGGTTCGCGCCGGGGTTCACCTACCTCGTGGGGGGCGACCCGCGCCTGCAGGTGCCCCGCCGCAGCGAGCCACGGACCGCCGTGCCGCCCGGCTCGGTCGCGCTCGCGGGCGAGTTCAGCGCCGTCTACCCCCGGTCGTCGCCCGGCGGGTGGCAGCTCCTCGGCCAGGTCGACGTCGCGATGTGGGACGTGGACCGCGACCCGCCGGCCCTGGTCCGGCCGGGGATGCGGGTGCGTTTCGTCGACGCGGGCCGCCCCCGCGACGGGGCAGGTCCGGGGCGCGCGCGACCTCAGCCCGCGCCGGCGCCCGTCCGCCCCGCGCCAGCCCGGGCCCCGTCGAAGGCGCCAGCCCCGGCCACGTCGGCCCCGCAAGCCCCGGCCACGTCGGAGGCCGGCGGCCGCCGCCGGGGCTCGCTGACCGTCCTCGAGACCGGCCCCATGGCGCTGCTGCAGGACCGGGGCCGACCGGGCCTGGCGCACCTCGGCGTCGGCCGCTCGGGGGCCGCCGACCGCGGCGCCCACGCCCTCGGTCAGCGGCTGCTCGGCAACGACCCCGACTGCGCCGCCATCGAGCTCACGCTCGGCGGCCTCGTCCTCACCACCGACACCGACTGCCTGGTCACCGTCACCGGTGCCCCCGCGCCGGCGGAGCTCGACGGCGGGCCCGTGGGCCACGCGGCGGTCCTGCGCCTCGGGGCAGGGCGGGTGCTGCGGGTGGGCGCCCCGGCATACGGCCTGCGCAGCTATGTCTCGGTGCGCGGAGGCATCCACGTGCCGCCCGTGCTCGGGTCACGGTCGACCGACACGCTCGCGGGGCTCGGCCCGGAGCCGCTGCGCGCCGGCGACGAGCTGCCGCTCGGGGAGCCGCGCGGCACCCTCCCGGCCCTCGACCAGGCGCCGCTGCGACTCGGCCCGACCCCTGTGGCGACGATGCGGCTGGTCCCCGGCCCCCGCGCGGACTGGCTGGCCGACCCCGACGTGCTCATCCGCACCACCTGGGAGGTCTCGTCGCGCAGTGACCGGATCGGGGCCCGGCTCACCGGGGCGACCGTGGCGCGCCACCCCGATCACCACGGCCAGGAGCTCCCGACCGAGGGGGTCGCGCGCGGGTCGGTGCAGGTGCCCGCGGGTGGCGAACCCGTCCTCTTCCTCGCCGACCACCCCGTCACCGGCGGCTACCCCGTGGCTGCGGTCGTGCTGGACGCGGACCTGGACCGGGCGGCCCAGCTGCGGCCCGGGGATGCGCTCAGGTTCGCGTGGGCGAGGCCCGGCGGCAGCCGAGAGCCTTGTTGACATGTGTCGCAAACATGTACACAGATGGAGTCTGGACGCCGGGGTTCACCCGATCGGACGATAGCGGTACTCGACGCCGCGTCAACGGCGACCCTCGTCCGGCGCAACCGCGCCGCCATCACCCCTCGGAGCCTCTCGTGCGACAGCTCAGCGTGCGATCAGCCCTCTCCCTCACCCTCGCGGCGGCGACCGCGAGCGGCGCCTGCCTCGTCGCCGGTCCGCTCGCCGCCACCGCGACAGCCACCACGGCGCCAGCCACCACGACCCCAGCCACCGCCACCGCGCGGCAGGACGCCGCCGCGACCACGCAGCCCCGTCCCGCCCCCGGCGGCAACGACACCTCCCAGGTGTGGGTGGTGAGCGACGCCCAGGAGTTCGCCCACCACTTCGGCGCCGCCACCCGTCTCGCCACGACCCGGGACAAGGCCGGCACCGCCGTCGTCCTGTCCACGACCACCTCCGACAAGCTGGCGACCGTCCACGGCGTCGAGCGCGGCAAGCGCTGCCCCGGCTTCCGCGCCTTCGCGAGCCGCGCCGAGGCCGAGACCTTCCTGGCCAACGACCTGACGGTGCAGACGATCTCGCAGGCGCTGGCGACCTACAGCATCGACAACCAGGCCACCGTCAACGGGTGGCTGTCGCAGGTCGACCAGACGCGCATCAAGGCCACGATCAACACCTGTCGACGGCCTACCCCAACCGCTACTACGCCAGCACCTACGGCCGGCAGGCCGCCACGTGGATCCGCGACACCTGGGCCGGCCTCGCCGCCGGACGCAGCGACGTCACCACCGAGCTGTTCACGGGCTGCACCACCTGCTCGACCCAGCCCTCGGTGCTGCTCACGGTCAAGGGCGCCGAGCTGCCCGGCGAGGTCGTCGTGATCGGCGGCCACATCGACTCCATCTGCAACACCGGGACCGGCGACAGCATGCGTGCGCCGGGCGCCGACGACGACGCGTCCGGCACCGCCACCGTCACCGAGGTGCTGCGCGTGGCGCTCAAGGACGGGTGGAAGCCCAAGCGCACCGTCGTCTTCGCCGGCTACGCCGCCGAGGAGGTGGGGCTGCGGGGCTCCGACGCCGTGGCGCGGTCCTTCAAGGCCCAGGGCAAGAACGTCGTCGGCGTCATGCAGCTCGACATGACCAACTACGACCCCGGCAACGGCATCGACATGGCCTTCCTGACCGACAACGTCAACGCCGGCCTGACCTCCTTCGGCAAGCAGCTCTTCGACACCTACCTCAAGCCGAGCGGCCTCGTCCGCGGCGACATGACCTGCGGCTACGCCTGCTCCGACCACGCCTCGTGGACCAGCGCCGGCTACCCCGCGATGATGGCGGCCGAGCCGGAGATCTTCCCCTCCCTGCACACCACCGGCGACACCCTCGCCAACCTCGGCAACACCGCGCAGCCTCGGAGAAGTTCGCCAAGATGGGCCTGGCCTTCATCGGCGAGGTCGCCAAGACCGCCGGCTCCCAGCCCACGCCCACGCCGACCCCCACCCCCACGCCGACCCCGGGTGGCTCGGTGCTCTCCAACGGCGTCCCCGTCACCGGCCTGTCCGGCGCCGCCGGCTCCATGACCGGCTACAGCATCAAGGTCCCGGCCGGGGCCACCAACCTGCAGATCACCACCTCCGGCGGGACCGGCGACGTCGACCTCTACGTCAAGGCGGGTAGCGCGCCCACCACGACGAGCTACGACTGCCGTCCTACCGCTCCGGCGACGCCGAGACGAGCTTCTTCGCGACGCCCGCGGCGACGACCTACTACGTCGGGCTGCGGGGCTACACGTCCTACTCCGGGGTGACCCTGCAGGCGCCCTACACCGCGCCGTGACGCGTCGTCCCCCCTCCCGCCGGTGCGCGGGAGGGGGACCTCGTCCCGGGGTCGTCGTCGTATGCCGACTGCAGTGCCCGCCCGGCCTCACACCGTCGCGACCAGCTCCTCCGTGATGTCGTCGAGGCGCTCCACCACCGTCACCTGGGCGAGCAGCTCGGCGGCGGGCGGGTGGAAGGCCGGCGGCACCGCGATCACCCGCATCCCGGCGGCGAGGGCGGACCGGATGCCGTTGGTGGAGTCCTCCACGGCGACGCACCGGGCGGGGTCGGCGCCGAGGCGGCGGCATACCTCGAGGTAGCCGTCCGGCGCGGGCTTGCCCGCGGCGACCTCCTCGGTGGAGACCGTCGCCGCGAAGAGGTCGCTGACACCCATCTCCTCCAGGGCCGCGTCGATGAGGACCCGCGGGGAGGAGGAGGCGAGGCCGAGCGGCGCGAGGGCGGCCAGGCGGCGGATGGCCGCGACGGCGCCCGGCATCAGCGGCAGGCCCTCGTGGTAGGCCGCGACCATGGCGTCGATGGTGCGGCGCGCCGAGGTCTGCGGGTCGCCGCTCAGCCCGACCGACTCGGACAGGTAGGTCGACCACTCGGGGGTGCTCATCCCCATCATCGCGGTCGTGGCCTCCGGCGGCCACGGGACGCCGTCCTCCGCGGCGAGCCGGCGGCGGATGTGGTCCCAGGTCTCCTCGGTGTCCGTCAGGGTGCCGTCCATGTCGAGGACGATGGCGTCCAGCAGCAGGTCGTGGGTCATGCCCTCATTGTGGCCGGGGTGAGCCGGTGCACGACGAGGAGTCCGACCAGCGCCCAGACGACGGCGACCAGCGCCGAGGCGACCGCGTCGCTCGGTCGGTGCCAGCCCGCGAGGACGACCCCGAGGCCGGTGGCGGCCGTCGCCAGCGACGCCGCCAGGCCGACCAGGACACGGCCGGCGCGGGAGAGGGCGACGACCGCGGCCACGGCCAGGGCGGCGATGGCTCCGGTGTGGCCGCTGGGGAAGGAGTTGAGCGTCAGGTGCGACACCCCGAGGTCGGGCCGGACGAGGGTGTACTTCAGGACCTCCGCCGACACGAACGTCCCGGCGGCGCAGGCGACCCCGACCAGCGCCGGGAGGGCGCGGCGCTGCGCCACGGCGAGCGCGGCGATGACCCCGAGCGCGAGGAGGCAGCGGGCGGGGGTGATCTGGGAGAGCGTCAGGGCCACCGAACGGCCCGCGACCGGGGACGCCGCGTGCAGCTCCCACCACAGGCGCTGGTCCCACCACTGGCCGCGGGTGGTGCAGACGGCGACGGCATACAGGCCTGCGAAGGCGGCGATGGAGGCGGCCAGGCCCAGCACGGCCGGGACCGGGGCGCGTCGGGCGACGCTGGCGGAGGTGGTCATGGGAGTCCTTCCGACGGTGCCGACCAGGCTAGGACATCCGCCTGGACCGAGCCTGGGGTTGCCTGGGTGTCCGCTGTGCGGACGGTGACAAGGCGCGCACCCCGGGGAAAGGACCCGGGGTGCGCGATCCCGCCGCTCAGCCCACCGGCACGAGCCTGACGAGGTCGTTGCGGGTGCGGCTGCTGGTCTCGCAGGTCACGAGACCCAGCTGGCGGGGACCGGCATGGTCCACGATCCAGGCCGGGAGCTGGTGCTTGTCGACGCCGGGCAGCACCTCGGCGACGCGCCAGGTCTGACCGGCGACGGTCGCGGTGTCGCCGACCCGCAGCTCGCGGATGTACTCCAGCGCGCCTGCCGTGTCGGCGCTGCGCGTCGAGTGGCCGACGATGATGGTGGTGCCGGCGGTGGCGGCATACGGCTGGCTGCCGCTCCACCGGCACACCGCCGCGATGTCACCCGGAGGGGTGACCTCGCCGCCCTCGGTGGCGCACGACGTCACGGGGGCGCGGACCCCGAGGACCGGGATCTGCAGGGTCCGGGAGCCGTCGTCCGGCGTCGGGCGGGGCTTGCTCGCGCCGGTCGCCGGGGCGGAGCTGGTGGACGCGGGTGTCCCGGCGGCAGGCGCGCTGGCCGTGCCGGCGGTGGCACTTGTGGTGGCGGCGGCGCTCACGCTCCGGGTTGCGGTCGTGGTGCCGCTGGCGGTGCCGGTCGCCGAGGCGCTGGTCGATCCGCCCGGGGTGGCGCTCGCGACCTCGGTGCGGTGGTGCGTCACCGGGGCCGCCTCGGAGCCGCCCCCGCAGCCAGCGAGCAGCGCGAGCGCCGCGGCGGCGGCGGCCAGGTGCGTGGGGCGGATCATGGGACTCCTTCGGAGGGACACGCTGTCGTATGCCGTGGCCGAGGCCCCCCGCTCCGAAGAGCCGGGGGCCTCGTCGCCGAGCCGGGGCCGTGCTGCGTCGCGGCGTGTCATCACGTCGCCGGGTCGGTCAGGCGTGCTGCCGACGGCGGGCGGCGGGGACGACCAGGGCGGCGCCCAACAGGGCCAGCGCACCGGCGCCGAGGCCGAGGCCGGACGGGGAGGCGTCACCCTCGACCCCGGAGTTGAAGACCGGGGCGCCGTTGACCGTGGCCTTGGCAGGGGCCACCGGGGCGGCGGTCGGCGCGGCGACCGGGGTGCCCTGGGAGACCACGGTCACGGGGACCACGACACCGGCCGGCTTGACCGCCGCGGGCTTGACCGGCGCCGGCTTGACGGGGGCCGGCGTGACCGGGGTGGCGGGCTTGGCCGGGGTGGTCGGCGTCACCGGGGTGGGCTGCTCGCCGCCGGGGGTGACCGGGGGCGTGGGGCAGGTGTGGTCGCAGTCCTCGCTCGGGGTCGGCGCCGGGGTGTTGCAGGACTCGGCGGCGTCCTTGAAGACGTACTCGACGACGTCACCGGTCGGGAACGTGTAGTGGTCCGCGGAGATCGCCTTGATCACGATCGTGCCGTCGGCCCAGGTGCCGCGCTCCCAGATCACGCCCTCCGCCGCGGGAAGGGTGATCTCGTCGTTGTCGGCGCCGCACACGGGCGTCACGACCGGGGCGGGCGGGGTCACGGTCCGGCAGATCGGGCACTGGCCGTCACCGGGCTGCTCAGGCTTGGGCTGCTCGGGCTTGGGGTGCTCGGGCTTGGGGTGCTCGGGCTTGGGCTGCTCGGGCTTGGGCTGCTCGGGCTTCGGCTGCTCCGGCTTCGGCTGGACCGGACCGCAGTGGTCCTCGTTGATCCCGCCGTGGTTGCCGTGCTGGACGCAGTCCTTGCCCTTGCCCGGGTTGGGGTCGGCCTTGGCCGGCTTGCCGGACGCGCCGTGGTCGCTGCCGTCGGCCTCCTCCGCGTGCGGGCCCTTGGCGGCCTGGGTGGTGACGGTGTCCGTCGGCGCCCCGGAGTGGCCCGACGCGGCAGCGGTGCCGGCGGTGCCGAGCGCCGCGGCGATCGCGAACGCCCCCGTGACGACGATGCGGGTGGTGCTGAGCGTGCGGTTCATGGTGCAGTCCTTTCGCCTGGGGCCGTGAACCCCTGCTGTGTGATGTCCCGCCCAGCCGAGTCGTGGTCTCGGGTGTCGGACCTCGCGTCGGTGCGATTTCCCTGGTGCGGTCCCCCGTTGACATTCATTCAAGGCGGAATTCCTCGCAGCTCCCGAAAGAATGCCGTCAAGTGCGGCCGAAGAAGGGACCAAGAACCACGTGGAGTCTACCGTTCAATACGCTGCGTAGAACCCACGGTCGCCGGGTGCGGCTGACGCTGGACAGCGCTCTGAGCAGCGCATTTACGCCATCATGTCCCGATTTGTCAGGTCCAGTGGTGGCGATTTCGGCCTTACTGACAGCGCTCCGTAAAGGAACAAATACGCACTGCAGCTTTTGCCGACAATGGCGTTCGCCTCCAGGCCGGTGAGGGTATTCGTCGGCGCCAGTTGGCCCTCATTGTTTCGGAGCGTAAATGTGCGGACACTCGCAGTAATGGCGACGACGGAAGTCGAGCATCGAGCCACCCGGCGTGGCTCGCGGACCGGGGCCAGGCTGGCGCGACGGGATCGAGGTTGTTGCGCTGGCCGGCTTCACCGGGTTCAGGACCGCCACCACACCGAGAGGATGCTCGACGCGGCCACCGTGATGGACCCAGCAGCAGCTCCACGGTCATCGCGGACGCAAGGGTGACCCAGTTATCGTTCGCCTGGTCGACGACCGTCCGTCAGAGGATCGCTCGCCACATCTCGACCGGACCGGGTGACGAGTCGGCCACGTGAAGTCGGTTGCACCGTCAGGTTGTCCCTGCCGTCGGGAGGCTGATCACGAATGTCGAACCTTGCCCGGGGCCGGGGCTGCCCGCCTTGATGGTTCCGTGGTGGGCGTCGATGATGGCTTTGCTGATGGTCAGTCCGATGCCGGATCCGGAGTTGTCGCGGCTTCGGGCGGCGTCGCCGCGATAGAACCGTTCGAAGACGTGGGGCAGGTGCCCCGGGTCGATACCTTCCCCGGTGTCCGTGACGGTGATGTCGATCTCGTCGTCGACACGGCGGGCGGAGACGGTGACGAAGCCGCCCGCGGGCGTGTGGCGCAGGGCGTTGGTCAGGAGGTTGCTCAGCACCTGCCCCAGACGTTGCCGATCAACCTTCACCGTGAGCCCCGTCGCGCCGCTGGTGTCGACGGCGAGGTTGACGCCGGCGTCGCGATAGCGGTCCCTGACGGATTCACCGGCGTTCCACAACAGGTCTGAGACCGCGACCGCTTCGGGCAACACGCTGAGGCGCCCTTCTTCGGCGGTGGAGACCTCGTCGATGTCCTCGGCGAGGCGCGCGAGCCGGTCGGTCTGTTGGGAGAGGGCGGTCTGGGAGTCGGGGCCGAGTTGGACGACTCCGTCGTGCAGACCGTCGTGGTAAGCGATCAGGGTGGTGATGGGGGTGCGCAGCTCATGGGCGAGGTCGGCGAGCATGCGCCGGCGGGTGTCCTCGATCCCTTCGAGACGGGCGGCCATGACGTTGAAGGCGCCGGCGAGGGTCTCGAGCTCGGTCCCGGTCCCGACCTCCGGGACCCGCGCGGAGTAGTGGCCGCGGGAGAGCTCGCGGGCGGCCAGGGTGAGCTCGGTCAGCGGCCTGCGCAGGCGCCTGGAGAGGAACCAGGTGACCCCGAGGGCCGCAAGCAGGGCGATGAGCAGGCCCAGCCCGAGGGAGATCAGCGAGGCGTCCCGGTAGGCCATCTCGATGTGGACCATCTCGGGGGAGTTCTCGCTGTGCCCGGCTTCGAGCAGGTGCTGGTGGAAGATCGAGGGCCCCAGCAGGGTCGCCACCAAGGCAGCCGTGAGGGCGCCTGCGAGCAGGACGATGCTCTGACCGGCCAGCAACCTCGTCGCCAGCCCACGCGCTCGCCCGGGCCCAGCAGTCTGCGTGTTCATCCCCTGCCCATCCGGTAGCCGACGCCCCGCACGGTGGTCACGTATCGGGCGGTTTCGGGGTCGTCGCCGAGCTTGCGGCGCAGGTGCGCGACGTGGACGTCGACGAGGTGCTCGTCGCCGACCCAGCCGCTGCCCCACACCTCGTCGATGAGCTGGCGGCGGCTGAAGGCCATGGCGGGCCGGGCCGCGAGGGTGATCAGCAGGTCCCGCTCGGTCGGTGTCAATGCGGCCGGCTCGCCGCCGAGGTGGACCTCGTGGCCGACCGGGTCCACCCGCAGGTTCCCGAACGTCCAGCTGGCCGTCTCTTGGTTGGCGTGGGCTCGGTCGCCGGTGCGCGGCCGGCGGAGCACCGCCTGGACTCGGGCGGTGAGCTCGCGGACGCTGAACGGTTTGGTCAGGTAGTCGTCGGCGCCCACCGACAGCCCGATGAGGGTGTCGACCTCATCCTTGCGGGCGGTGGTGATGATGACGTAGCAGTCGGAGAAGGTGCGGACCTGCCGGCATACCTCGATGCCGTCCATCCCCGGAAGGCCCAGGTCGAGGACGACGACGTCGGGATGGGCTTCTCGCACAGCGGCGACCGCGTCCGTGCCCGTGTGGACCACCTCGGTCTCGAACCCGACCCGCGACAGGTACGCCGCAACCATGCCGGCCAGGGTGCGCTCGTCCTCGACGACGAGCACCCGGCCCAACGGTCCCGGTGCCTCAGCTCTGCTCACCGGGTCAGTCTCCCTGCCGGGACGGTCGGAGGCGCCACCTTCCCGGCCCCCAGGGCTCGATCTTCGTCAAACCTCAACCTGACCATGACGGCATCCGCAGGCGCAGCCATGAGCGTGGGACGTGCCGGGCCGCCATGGCTCGGCGCCAGTGGCCTGCGAGAGAGGGAGCTCACCATGATGTGGGGAAACGGCTATGGCATGGGCTGGGCGATGTGGCTGCTCATGGGCGGCGCGACGCTGGCGTTCTGGCTGGTGGTGGTCCTGCTGATCCGCTCCCTGCTCCCGAACCGCGGCACTTCGCCCATCGAGACCAGGCTGGGCCCGCTGACACTGCTCAAGGAGGGCCTGGCCCGCGGTGAGCTCTCCCCCGAGGAGTTCGAGCAGCGCCGCCGCCTCATCGCCGACACCCGATGACCCGAACGACCTACGGAGAGCCCTTTCGTGACCGACTCTGACCTGCCTCGCCGGACCCTGCTGCTCGGGGGTCTAGGTGTGGCCTCGCTAGCCGCCCTCACAGCGTGCAGCGCCTCCGGTGCAACAGGCGCCCGTATGCCGCCCCGCACTGTCGGCGCCCCCGTCCCGGTCTCGCCGTCGCCGGGTCAGAAGACCGTCACCGCGACGTTGACTGCCAAGCCGGCCACCCTCGACCTGGGCGGACGCACCGTGAGCACGTGGGCCTACGGCGACGCCGTGCCCGGGCCCGTGGTCCGCGCCACGGCCGGTGACTTCCTGCGCCTCACCCTGGACAACCAGCTGCCCGCGGACACCACGATCCACTGGCACGGCATCCGGCTGCGCAACGCAGCTGACGGCGTCCCCGGCTTGACGCAGGACCCGGTCAAGCCTGGCACGAAGTTCGTCTATGAGTTCACCGCCCCCGACCCCGGCACCTACTTCTTCCACCCCCACGTCGGCGTCCAGCTCGACCGCGGCCTGTACGCCCCGATGATCATCGAGGACCCGAATGAGCCGGGCGGCTACGACGCCGAGTGGGTCGTCGTCCTCGACGACTGGCTCGATGGCACCGGCACCACCCCCGACGACGTGCTCACGAAGCTCATCGCCGACGGCGGCCCTGCCAACTCCGGCGGCATGGGTGGGATGGGCGGCATGGACCACGGCTCGATGGGGGGCATGGGCGGGATGCCGACGGGCGGACCCCCATGGGGCGACGCCGGCGACGTCACCTACCCCTTCTTCCTCATCAACGGCAAACCCCCGACCGACCCCGACGTCCTGACGGCCAAACCCGGCCAGAAGGTGCGCCTGCGGGTCATCAACGCCGCCTCCGACACCATCTTCACCCTCGCCCTCGGTGGACACCGGATGACCATCACCCACACCGACGGTCACGCCGTGCAACCCACCGAGGTGGGCGCCTTCTACATCGGTATGGGCGAACGTTACGACGCCGTCGTCACCCTCGCCGACGGCGTCTTCCCGCTCGTCGCCCGACCTTTCGGCAAGACCAGCGGAGGACAGGCCATGGCACTGGTCCGCACCGGATCTGGTGCCGCACCCACCGCCGGGGTCAAACCTGCCGAGCTGTCCGGGCAGGTCCTCATCGGCTCCCAGTTGCAGCCCGCCGACTCCGCCCGCCTGCCCGACAGGAATCCGGACGCCACCGCACGGCTCGATCTCCAGGGCTCGATGAAGCCCTACCGGTGGGGCATCAACGGCGCCCCCTTCGGGAGCAACGAGCCGCTGACCGTCAAGGCCGGGCAACGGCTGCGGATCACCGCGACGAACATGACGATGATGAGCCACCCCCTCCACCTGCACGGGCACACGTTTGCGCTGCCCTCGGGTCTGCGCAAGGACACCGTCCTCATGGCCCCGATGGAGTCCCTGTCGATCGACCTCGACGCCGACAACGACGGCGACTGGATGATCCACTGCCACAACATCTACCACGCGGAGGCCGGCATGATGATCGCCCTCAGCTACGTCGCATGAGAACGCCACGACACAAGCGGCTGCTACTCGCCGCGACGGCCCTCGCAGGGAGCATGCTCCTCGGCACACGCGTCGTGGGACCCGCCGAAGCCCTCTGGGCCGGCCGAACCGACACCGGCAAGGTCGAGGTGATCATCGCCCTGCACGACCAGGTCCTGCGCACCACCGACAACGGGACGACCACCAGCGAGGCCCTTGCCTGACCGGGAGTATTGCCGAGATCGACACACCGGTACCCGACTCATGAGGGCCATCATGGCTGGTTGAACCACGTCGACCGCTCCGCTGATCGGCACCGGCAACCTTCATCGAATCTCAACCCCATCGGGGTCATACCGTCACGGCGACGCAGCAGTTTCGGTACCGCGCAGGCCTCCACAGACCGTGGGGCCCGTACCGGACCAGGAGTCACCGATGAGCGCCATCACCAGCCAACAACCCACCACCCGCAACCAGTCGTCCCTGGTCCCGGCCTTCGCCGGCATCGCTGTGGCGGCAGCCGTCCTCGGCTACCTGCTCCCCGACCGCACGGTCGGAGCCGGGATGGGCAGCATGCCCATGACCCACTACATGGGTCTGCTCTCGGTCAACCAGCCGTGGAACCTGCTGATGTTCATGGCGGCCCCCGTCATCCTCGCCGAGACCCTTGCCATCACCGAGCTCGTCCTGCTCTTCAGCGCCAACCCGCCCGCCTGGGTGCCCAAGCTCAGCCGGTTCGCCGGTCTCGTCGCCGGCCCCCTCATGGTCGGCATCGCCGTCCACCTGCTACGCAACGCGGTCATCCCTCTGACGACCGGCGGCGGCTGGCGCGGCCCCGCCGACGTGCTCGCCGTCCTGTCCTACCTGCTGGCGGCCATCCCCCTAATCGGCATCACGCTGGTGGAGCTCGGGGTCATCGGACGCGACGCTCAGCACGGCCGCAAGCTCCACACCGTCTTCGTCGGGGCCTTCCTCGTCGTGGCCCACGTCGCCATGATCTTCGGCATGCTCGACCCCACCGTGCTCGGCTGGAGCCCCGCTCACGTCATGCCCGGCGGTGCAACCATGCCCGGTATGAATCACTGACGAGACCCGGCCCCGGACGAAGCGTCCCCGGCCCACCTTGACCAAACCTCAACACAAGGACAGTCTCGCGACAACCCGGGGACCGAAGGCTGCGTAGGAGGTGTCCCCCGACACCTCCTACGCCTCCACATCCCAGGAGCTACCTATGCGCCAGCCCGTCCGACGCACCATCCCCGTGGCGGTCGCCGCACTGATCGCCGCCAGTCTCGCCGCCTGCTCGAGCACTGCGAACGACTCCGGTATGAGCGGCATGGACCACAGCGCCGGTCCGATGGTCAGCAGCAGCTCGCCTACGGTCGGGGGCAGCTCTGCCTCCCGCAGCGGCGACGTCATGTTCGCGCAGATGATGATCCCGCACCACCAGCAGGCCATCGAGATGGGCGACCTCGCCCTCAAGAACCCGACGTCCTCTCCGGAGGTCCGCAAGCTGGCCACCGACATCAAGAAGGCCCAGGATCCCGAGATCCAGACCATGCGCGGTTGGCTGTCCAGCTGGGGCGCAGCCACCAGCGCAGGCGGACACATGGACCACGGCACCGGCATGATGAGCGACGCGGACATGGCCAAGCTCGAAACCGCCCAAGGGGCCGAGTTCGACCGGATGTGGCTGTCCATGATGGTCCAGCACCACCGAGGGGCCGTCACCATGGCGCAGCAGGTCCTCACCACGACCAACGACCCTCAGGTGAAACAGCTCGCCGACGCGATCATCAAGGCGCAGAACGCCGAGATCGCCACCATGCAGGGAATGCTCTGACCGTGTCCGGCCCTTGAGCACCCCGCCACCGCCGACACCGGAAGGCCGCCATGTCCACCCGCGAACACCCGCCGACGTCCCCACCACAGACCGCGGCTGAGACCGACCCGGTCTGCGGGATGACCGTCGACCCGGCCACGGCACTCACCGTGGAGCACGGTGGACATCAGGTCCGCTTCTGCTCCGAGCACTGCCGCGACCGGTTCGCCGCCGACCCGGCGAAGTTCGCCCCCGGTGACGTCCAGGCTGAAGCCCAGCCGGACCATGAGAACCCCCGTGACGAGTCCACGGCCAGTGAGTGGACCTGCCCGATGCACCCGGAGATCCGCCGGTCGGGCCCGGGAGCATGCCCCATCTGCGGCATGGCACTCGAACCAGTGGACGTGAGTGCACAGGCCGGCCCCAGCCCCGAGCTGGCCGACATGACTCGCCGCTTCTGGCTCGCGGTCGCCCTCACCATCCCCGTCGTCATCCTCGAGATGGGCCGCCACCTCATCCCGTGGCTGGACCGCGCGATCCCAGGTCCGGTCTCCATCTGGGCCCAGCTCGTGCTGGCCACGCCTGTGGTGCTGTGGGCCGGCTGGCCGTTCTTCGTCCGCGGCTGGGAGTCCGTGCACAGCCGCAACCTCAACATGTTCACCCTCATCGCGATGGGCACCGGCGTCGCCTGGCTCTTCAGCGTCGTCGCCACCCTCGCGCCCGGCATCTTCCCCGCCTCGTTCCGCGCGGCGGACGGCACGGTCGGTGTCTACTTCGAGGCTGCCGCAGTCATCACCACGCTCGTCCTGCTCGGCCAGGTCCTCGAGCTTCGTGCTCGCGAGCAGACCTCCGGCGCCATCAAGGCACTCCTCGACCTCAGCCCCAAGACCGCACGACGACTGGCCGAGGACGGGACGGAGGCCGAGGTCCCGCTCGAAGACGTGCACCTGGCAGACCGCCTCAGGGTCCGGCCCGGCGAGGCGGTCCCCGTCGACGGCACCGTCGAGGAGGGGCGCTCCGCCGTCGACGAGTCGCTGGTGACGGGCGAGTCCATGCCGGTGACCAAGACGACCGGCGACACCGTCATCGGCGGCACCATCAACGGCAGCGGCGGGCTGGTCATGCGCGCCGAGAAGGTCGGCCGCGACACGATGCTCGCCCGCATCGTCGCCATGGTCGCCGACGCCCAACGCTCCCGCGCACCCATCCAGCGCATGGCCGACAAGGTCTCGGGCATCTTCGTGCCGATCGTCATCGTCATGGCCGTCGTCGCGTTCATCATCTGGGCGCTGGTCGGGCCCGAGCCCAAGCTCGCCTACGCCCTCGTCGTCGCGGTCGCCGTCCTCATCATCGCCTGCCCCTGCGCCCTCGGACTCGCCACGCCCATGTCCATCATGGTCGGCGTCGGTCGCGGAGCTGGGCTGGGCGTCCTGATCAAGAATGCCGAGGCCCTCGAGCGGATGGAGAAGGTCGACACCATCGTCCTGGACAAGACCGGCACCCTCACCAAAGGCCGACCCACCGTCACCGCCACCGAACCGGTCGGCGACCGCGCACCCGACGAGCTGCTTCGCCTCGCCGCCGCGGTCGAGCGTGCCTCCGAGCACCCCCTCGCCCATGCGATCGTCGAGGCCGCCACGGACAAGGGTCTCGAGATCCCGTCGGTCGCCGACTTCGACTCCCCGGTCGGCAAGGGCGTCACCGGCACGGTGGAGGGACACCAGGTCACCCTCGGCAGCGCCGACTTCCTCACCTCCCAAGGAATCGACACCACCGCCACACACGGTCACGCCGACCAGCTGCGCGGCGACGGAGCAACCGTCATCCACGTCGGCGTCGACGGCCAGGCTGTCGGCCTGTTCGCCATCGCCGACCCCGTCAAGGAGAGCACCCCAGCCGCGCTGCAGGCGCTGCGCGAGGACGGCATACGCGTCGTCATGCTCACCGGCGACAACCGCGTCACCGCCCAAGCCGTCGCCCGCACCCTTGGCATCGACCAGGTCGAGGCCGAAGTCCTGCCCGACCACAAGGCCGATGTCGTCACCCGGCTGCGCAGCCAGGGACGCGTCGTGGCCATGGCCGGCGACGGCATCAACGACGCCCCCGCCCTCGCCGCAGCGGACGTCGGCATCGCCATGGGCTCCGGCACCGACGTCGCCATGGAAAGCGCCGGCATCACCCTCCTCAAGGGCGACCTCACCGGCATCGTGCGCGCCCGCCGCCTCTCCGAGAAGACGATGGGCAACATCCGCCAGAACCTGTTCTTCGCCTTCGCGTACAACGCCGCCGGAATCCCCATCGCCGCCGGCGTCCTCTACCCCGTCTTCGGTCTGCTCCTCTCGCCGATCATCGCCGCCGCCGCCATGTCCTTCTCCAGCGTCAGCGTCATCGGCAACGCCCTACGCCTCCGCGCACAAGAGATCGCCTGACTGTGGGTCGCTGCCTGAGACGCCCAACCACGTCACCAGAGGGTCGAGCGCATCCCCGACCTCTGTGAACAAGTGGGGGCCGGGAGTCCTCGACCATGCACCTGGCGGGGTGGGATCGAGGTTCTCGCGCTGGACGGCTCTGCCGGGTTCAAGACCGCCACCCCGAAGAACTGACCGACGCGTGGAAGGCCCGGTATGTGCCCGCCGTGACTGAATGACTACACTGAGTGATACTGTGCGCCCGAGAATTCACAAACCTGCAGCTCACCATTACGTGGTTGATCACTCTGAGTAATGAGGGGGTGGGTGTGATGCCAGGTCGAGGGACCACCAGGGTGGAGTCGCTGCCCAACATCGGGCCCAAGCTCGCCGCCGCCCTGCGGCAGGTCGGGGTGCCGGACGCCGAGACCTTGCGCGCCCGCGGGGCCGAGGCCGTATGGCGCGAGCTGCGGTCCGCCGGCTTGTTCGACTCGGCCATGTCGCTGCAGGCCCTCGAGGGCGCGGTCCAGGGGATGCGCTGGCACGACCTGGACCGCACGCTGCGCGCACGGCTGGTGGCCCTCGCCGCCGACCCCGACGGCACCGGCGACCCCGACCGCACCGCGGACCCCACCGGCACCGCGTCGGCTCCCGGGCAGCCGTCATCGCCCACGTAGCGTCCCCGGGTGGAACACTGGCTGCATGACCACACCTGACTCCGTCGCTCCGGCCGTCGCCGTGCCGGTCGCGCTGGCCATCGCCGGCTCCGAGGCCACCGGTGGCGCCGGCGCCCAGGCCGACCTCAAGACCTTCCAGGCGCTCGGCACCTTCGGCATCACGGCACTCACGTGCATCGTGTCCTTCGACCCGAAGGCCGACTGGGGGCACCGGTTCGTCCCGGTCGAGCCCCAGGTCATCGCCGACCAGCTCGAGGCGGAGTTCGCGGCATACGACATGGACGCGGTGAAGATCGGGATGCTGGGGACGCCCGCCACGATCGAGACCGTCGCGCGGGTCCTGCGCGAGCAGCGACCGCAGCGGCTGGTCCTCGACCCCGTCCTGATCTGCAAGGGGCAGGAGCCGGGGGCGGCGCTGGACACGGACACCGCGCTCAAGGAGCAGGTGCTGCCGCTCGCGGGCTTCGTGACGCCCAACCACTTCGAGACGATCTCGCTGTCCGGGCTGGACGCGATCGACGACGAGGACGACCTGGCCCGCGCCGCCACGATCATCCACGAGCGCTCGGGGGCCGTCGTGCTGGCCAAGGGCGGCGTCCGGCTCGCCGGTCCCGACGCGGTCGACGTGTTCTACGACGGCACCACGCTGGAGGTGCTGCGGACCCCCAAGGTCGGCGAGCTGGCCGTCAGCGGGGCCGGCTGCACCCTCGCGGCGGCCGTGACGGCCGAGCTGGCCAAGGGGGCCGAGCCGCTGGAGGCCGCCCGCACCGCCAAGGACTTCGTCACCCGGGCGATCCAGCGGCGGATGCCGTCCCGCGCACCGTTCGAGGCCGTCCGCCAGGGCTGAGCGTGGAGGACCGATGCCGGAGACGAGCGCCCGAGGCCACGGCCGGGTCGCCCGCCTGGCCGTCGTCGGCACCCTGGGTCTCGTCGTGTGGTCCGTGGTCGCCCTCGTCACGGTCTACCTGCAGCACGACCAGGGGATGGAGCAGCAGCTCAAGCACGCGAAGGTGACGCGGGTCGTGTCCGGCGACAGCCTCGAGATCACCTCCGTGCGCCAGCGACTGACCGTGCAGCTGGTGGCCGTGCAGGCCGCCGACCCCGGAACGGGCTGCCTAGCCGACCCCGCCCGAGACGCGCTGCAATCGCTGGTGCCGGTCGGCTCGACGGTGTCCATCACCGAGGTGCGCGGCGCCGTGCCCCGGCCGGGCCTGCTGGCGGCCACCGTCAGCCGCGACGCCCGACCCGTCGAGGTCGAGCTGATGCGCACCGGCCTGGTGGCGGCCAGCGGGCTCGATGCCCCCGGCCTGCCCGACCTGCACCGCGCCGCAGACGACGCCCGGGCCGCCGGCGTGGGCTTCTACGACGGGCGGGAGCCGTGCACGGTCCCCGGCCAGGTCCACGACGCCGTCGCCCGGGTCGAGGTGGCCATGCCCGACCTCCAGCAGCCGGGGCCGCCGGCCGCGACGGAGGGAGCCCGGCTCGACGAGGCCCTCGTGGCCGCCACCCGGCTGCGCGCGCGGCTCGCCCCGAGCCCCGCGCCGCCCACGTCCTCCGACGCCGCGCCACCCCCGCTCCCGCCCGAGTGGCGGGCGCTGTCCGGCAACGACGTGGCCCTGCTGCGCGCCCGGCTCGACGCTGCCATCGTCGGGGGCCAGGCGGTGCGGCTGGCGCTGGCGGCCGGCACGACGCGCTGACGGCCCCCTCAGTCGGTGGCGCTGCCGGGGTGGGCCAGCAGGCGTTCGACATACTTGGCCAGCACGTCGACCTCGAGGTTGACCGGATCACCGATCCCCTTGTGGCCCAATGTCGTCAGGCCCAGCGTGGTGGGGATCAGCGACACCGAGAAGGTGTCCTCGCCGACCGCGCTCACCGTCAGCGAGACGCCGTCGACGGTGATCGACCCCTTGTCCACGACGTAGCGTGCAAGAGCCGCCGGCAGCGTGAACGTCACCACCTCCCAGCGATCGCCGGGCTCGCGCGCCAGGATCTGCGCCGTCCCGTCCACGTGCCCCTGCACCACGTGGCCGCCGAACCTGCCCCCCGCCGCCATCGCCCGCTCCAGGTTGACCCGGGACCCCGGCCCGAGCGCCCCGAGGCTCGACCGCCGCAGCGTCTCGGCCATCACGTCCACCCGGAACCTCTCCTGGTCGTGCTCGACCACGGTGAGGCACACCCCGTTGACCGCAATCGACGTGCCGTGCTGCGCGTCGGCGACCACGAGCGGCCCCCGCACCGTCAGCACCGCGCTGTCCTGCCCGTGCTCGATCGACTCGACCGTGCCGAGCTCCTCGACGATCCCCGTGAACACCCTGGCCTCCTGTCCGTTGGCAGCCGGATCAACCTAGTCCACGCGGCCCGACCGCGTCCTGGCAGAGCCCCGGTGGGGCGGTGGCGCGCCATACCCTGGGGATCATGCGAGCCGAACGCCTCACCGACAGCCTTTGCTACCACGGGGAGGGCCCCGTCTGGTGGCCCACCCAGGAGCTGCGCTGGGTCGACATGCTCGCCGGCGACGTCCTCAGCCGCAGCCTGGACGGGCGGGTCGAGCGCACCCACGTCGGCACCGTCGCGGCCTGCCTGCGCCCGCGCGAGGGCGGCGGCGCGATCGTCGCGCTCGAGCACGGCCTCGCCACCACCCACCGCGACGACCTCACCGAGCTGGTCGAGCACCCCGACGTGGTCACCGACCCGGGCATCCGCTTCAACGAGGGCGGCTGCGACGCCGCCGGCCGGTTCTGGTGCGGGACGATGGCCTACGACCAGCGCGAGGGAGCCGCGACCCTCTACCGCTTCGGCCCAGCGCTCGAGCCGTATGCCGCTCTCGAGGGCCTCACCGTCGCCAACGGCTTCGACGTGAGCCCGGACGACCGGCTGGTCTACCACGTCGACACCTCGACCGGAGAGGTCAGCTGCTTCGAGCTGGACGACGACGGGCAGGTGCAGGACCGCCGCACCTTCGTCGACGTCGGCGACCTGCACCCCGACGGCCTCACGGTCGACGCCGAGGGCGGCGTCTGGGTCGCCATGAACGGCGCCGGCGTGGTCCACCGCTACAGCCCCGAGGGGCACCTGGACGCCGAGGTGCAGGTCGGCGCGCGCCAGGTCACCGCCTGCACCTTCGGCGGGGAGGACCTGCGGACGCTCTTCGTCACGACCTCGCGGGAGGGGCTCGGCGAGGGGGACGACCCGGCCGCCGGCAGCGTCTTCTGCGTCGACCCCGGCGTCGTCGGCCGACCCGTCCGGGCGTGGCGCGGGTGAGCACCGGCGTCACCTTCCTCGTCGCCGGACTCGGCCTGCTGCTCGGAGCGTTCCTGCCGCGCGCGCTGCGCGAGCGTGCCGTGTCCGCGCCCCTGGTCGTGCTGCTCGTCGGCGTCGCCGCCGGCTGGCTGGTCCCCGGGGACGAGCCGATCGCCCCCGTGATGCAGGAGGCCGTCACCCAGCACGTCGCCGAGGTCTGCGTGCTCGTCGCCCTCATGGGCGTCGGCCTGGCCATCGACCGCCCCTTCGCGTGGCGGTCCTGGCGCCCGACCTGGCGGCTGCTCGGGATCGCGATGCCGTTGTGCATCGCCGCCGTGGCCCTCCTCGGGTGGTGGGCGCTCGCGCTGTCCCCCGCGGCGGCCATCCTGCTGGGTGCCGCGCTGGCCCCCACCGACCCGGTGCTGGCCTCGGACATCCAGGTCGCCGGCCCGTCGGTGAGCGACCAGGAGGAGGAGTCCGAGGAGCACCCGACCCCGGCCGAGGACGAGGACGACGAGGTGAGGTTCGCGCTGACCTCGGAGGCGGGCCTCAACGACGCGCTGGCCTTCCCCTTCGTGTGGCTCGCGCTCTACCTCGCCACCGCGGGCCCGATCGGTGAGTGGGGGTGGCACTGGCTGGCCTACGACCTGGTCCTCAAGATCGTCGTCGGTGCGGCCATCGGGCTCGCGGGCGGCTGGGCCTTCGGCAAGGTCGTCTTCCGGTCCCGGTGGGAGACGCTGCGGCTGGCGGAGGTCGGCGAACCGCTGCTCGGCATCGCGCTGGTGTGCACGGTCTACGGCCTCGCCGAGATCGCCCACGGCTACGGCTTCCTCGCGGTCTTCGTCGCCGCGCTGGCGCTGCGCCACGCCGAGCGCGGTCACGCCTACCACGGGCGGCTGCACGACGCGATCGAGCACCTCGAGTCGGTGCTCACGCTGCTGATCCTGCTGCTGCTCGGCGCGTCGCTCTCCTCCGGGCAGCTGGCCGACCTGAGCTGGCAGGGCGTCGCCGTGGGGCTCGCGCTGGTGCTCGTCGTCCGGCCGGTGTGCGGCTGGGTGGCGCTGCTCGGCACCCACGAGCTGCAGCCCCGCGAGCGAGTCGTCACGGCGATCTTCGGGGTGCGTGGCGTCGGGTCGATCTACTACCTGGCCTTCGCCACCGCCCAGCACCACTGGCCCGAGGAGCGCACCCTGTGGGCCACCGGCACCGCCGCGATCATGGTGAGCGTCGTGGTGCACGGGACCCTCGCGACCCCGATGATGCGCCGGCTCGAGCAGCGACGCGAGGCCGGCCTGCGCGTCTGAGCTCGCCGACCGGCGACGCGCCGACTGGCCAAGGGCCGACCGGCCAGGCGCCGACCGGCCGGACGCCGCTGACCGACCGTGCTCCCCTCAGCGGGAGTCGCCGGGCGCCTCGGGGTTGTAGGGCTGCTCCAGCGGCAGGCGGACCCCGCCGATGGTGGGCTGGAACCTGCTGCCCAGCTGATTGACCGCCAGCCGCCCCACCAGCTGCTGGCGGGTCGTGGTGCGCTCGGCGCGCCCGGTGGACAGGAACGCGATGGCCCAGTGGAGCAGCGTCGTGATGCGGTTCTTGAACCCGACGATGTTGATGAGGTGCACAAAGAGCCAGGCCAGCCAGGCCGGGACCCCGGTCAGCTGCACCTTGCCGATGCTCGCGATCGCGCCGAACCTGCTGATCACTGCCATCGAGCCGCGGTCCTTGTAGTGGAACGGCTCGGTGATCCGGTCGCCGGCCACGTCGGAGGCGATGACGCGGGCGGCATACTGCCCGCCCTGGATCGCGACCTGAGCCACCCCCGGCAGCTTGTCCAGGCTCATCATGTCGCCGACGACGAAGACCTCGGGGTGGCCCGGCAGGGTCAGGTCCGGCTGGACCGCCACGCGGCCGGCGCGGTCCACCTCGGCGCCGGTCTGCCGGCCGAGCTGGGCGCCCAGCGGGCTCGCCTGGACCCCGGCGGCCCAGACCTTGCAGCCCGCCTCGATGCGCTCGGTGGTGCCGTCCTTGAGCTTGACCGTGACGGACTGCGAGTCGAGGTCCGTGACGAGGGCGTCGAGCTTGACCTCGACCCCGATCCGCTCCAGCTCGGCGCGCGCCTTGCCGGACAGGTGCTCCCCGAAGGAGCCCAGCACCGCCGGCGCCCCGTCCAGCAGGATCACCCGGGCCTGGGTGGGGTCGATGCTGCGGAAGTCGCCGCGCAGCGTCTTGGTGGACAGGTCCTTGATCTGGCCGGCCATCTCGACGCCGGTGGGACCCGCACCCACGACGACGAAGGTCATCAGCCGGTCGCGCTCCGCCGGGTCGTTCGTCAGCTCGGCCACCTCGAAGGACCCGAAGATGCGGGCCCGCAGCTCCAGCGCGTCGTCGATGGTCTTCATGCCGGGCGCGAAGACGGTGAAGTGGTCGTTGCCGAAGTAGGACTGACCCGCGCCGGCCGCCACGATCAGGTAGTCGTAGCTGAACGTCGACTCGTGCTGCAGCGCCTCCGCCGTGACCGTCCGGGCCTCGACGTCGATCGCGGTGACCTCGCTCATGAGGACCCGGACGTTCTTGTAGCGCTTGAGCACCTCGCGGGTGCTCGGGGCGATCTCGCCCGGGCTGAGGATGCCCGTCGCGACCTGGTAGAGGAGCGGCTGGAAGAGGTGGTAGACCGTCTTGCCGACGAGCGTCACGTCGACGTCGACGTCCTTGAACGCCTGCGCGGCGAAGAGGCCGCCGAAGCCGGAACCGATGATGACCACGTGGGGGCGGGTGCGAGCCATGTCACTCAGGCTAGCCTCGCCTGCCTGCCCGCGGCGCGCCGAGCGCGCGCGGATCTCGTATGCCGACCCCGCGCGCATCTCGTATGCCGACCCGCGCGGCATACGGCTCACATGCGCTCGGGGGTCTCCACGCCGAGGAGGTCGAGGCCCTGCACCAGGGTCCGCAGCGTCAGGGCGCACAGCGTCAGCCGGGACTGGCGGGTCTGCTCGTCGTCGGCCTTGAGCACCGGGCACTGCTCGTAGAAGGACGAGAAGGCCTGGGCGAGCTCGAAGAGGTAGGTGCACAGGCGGTGCGGCTCGCTCAGCTGCCCCACCTGCGCGACGACGCCGCCGAAGTCGAGCAGCGTGAGCGCCAGCTCACGCTCGCCGGGCTCGGTGAGGACGATGGGGGCGTCCTGCTGCTCGGGGTCGATCCCGGCGGTGCGGAAGATGGAGCGGATGCGGGCGGTGGCGTACTGCAGGTAGGGGCCGGTGTTGCCGGTCAGCGCGAGCATCCGGTCCAGGTCGAAGACGTAGTCGGAGTCGTGCGAGACGGACAGGTCGGCATACTTCACCGCGCCGATCCCGACCATCCGGGCGATCTCGGCGCGCTCGTCCTCGGGCAGCTCGGGCCGGGCGCCGTCGATGTAGGCGCGGGCGTGCTGGACGGCCTCGTCGAGAAGGTGCATCAGCCGCAGCGGGGCGCCGGAGCGGGTCTTGAGGATCTTGCGGTCCTCCCCGAGGACCGAGCCGATCTTGACGTGCTCCACCTCGACGCGCTCGGGGAGGTAGCCCGCCCGCCGCGCGGTCTCGTAGACCATCTGCAGGTGCAGGCTCTGCGTGACGCCGATGACGTAGAGGATGCGGTCGGCGTGCAGGTCCTCGACGCGGTGCTTGACGGTGGCGACGTCGGTGGTGCCGTAGCCGTAGCCGCCGTCGGACTTGCGGATGAACAGCGGCACCGGCTTGTCCTCGCGGCCGGTGAAGCCGGGCAGGAAGACGACCAGCGCGCCCTCGTCGTGGGTGGCGATCCCCTTGGCCTCGAGGTCCTTGCAGATGCCCGCGAGGTCGTCGTTGTAGGTGGACTCGCCCGCGAGGTCCGCGTCGGTGAGCGTCACGCCGAGGGTCGAGTAGACCTTGTTGAAGTAGGTCTTGGACAGGTCGTAGAGCGCGCCCCACAGCCGCAGCGTCTCGGGGTCGCCGGCCTGCAGCTTGACCACCCGGGCACGCGCGCGCGTCGCGAAGTCCTCCGAGCTGTCGAACTTCTGGCGGGCCGCCTGGTAGAAGGCGTTGGGGTCGGTCTGGACGACGCGGGCCTCGTCCGAGTCCTCGCCGACCTCGAGCAGGTGCTCCACCAGCATGCCGAAGGGGGTGCCCCAGTCGCCGACGTGGTTCTGCCGGATGACGTGGTGGCCCAGGTGCTCCAGGGTCCGTGCCAGCGCGTCGCCGATGATCGTGGTCCGCAGGTGCCCGACGTGCATCTCCTTGGCGACGTTGGGGGCGGAGTAGTCGATCGGGATCACCTGCCGCTGCTGCGTCGCCACCCCGAGCCGCGGGTCGGTCTGCGCGGCCAGCGCCTGCTCGGCGAGCCACCCGTCGGCGAAGGTGATGTTGACGAAGCCGGGCCCCGCCACCTCGGCCGCGCTCACCAGCTCGCCCGCGTCCAGGTGGTCCACGATCGCCTGCGCAACGTCGCGCGGCTTGCGCCCCAGCTTCTTGGCGAGCGCCATCGCGGCGTTGACCTGCACGTCGGCGAACTGGCTCGGTCGCAGCACCGGGTCCGCCCCACGGACCTCCTCGCCGAAGGCGGCGACGAGGGCGGACTGCACGGCCGGGGTGAGGGCGTCGATCGGGGCAACCATGGGTGCAAGGTTAGTGGCGGCGCGGGGGAGTCCACGACCGCGTTCCACCGCCCCCGTCACGCGGCGTTCACGCGGACCCGGTTGGATGGGGGTGACCCGTCGTCGACCCCGCGGAGCTGGCCATGGAGACCGTGCACGAGACCGCCCCCCGCATGCGGATCGCGGTGCTGACCAGTGGCGGCGACGCCCAGGGCATGAACGCCGCCGTCCGCGCCGTCGTGCGCACCGCGCTGCACCTGGGGGCGGAGGTCTTCGTGATCTACGAGGGCTACCAGGGGATGGTCGACGGTGGGGACGGCATCCGACTGGCCGGCTGGGACGACGTCGGCAACGTGCTGCAC
Source organism: Arsenicicoccus sp. oral taxon 190 (assembly GCF_001189535.1). Taxonomy (NCBI): domain Bacteria; kingdom Bacillati; phylum Actinomycetota; class Actinomycetes; order Micrococcales; family Intrasporangiaceae; genus Arsenicicoccus; species Arsenicicoccus sp. oral taxon 190. The sequence continues at coordinate 886,765 of NZ_CP012070.1, read as the reverse complement.
CGGGGTGGGACGGTCATCGGCACCTTCCGCAGCGCGGACTTCCGCGAGCGAGCAGGCCGTATGGCGGCCGCCGCCCACCTCCTCGAGCACGGCATCGACCGGCTGGTCGTCATCGGGGGCGACGGCTCGCTGAGCGGGCTGGACCTCTTCCGTCAGGAATGGCCGGGGCTGCTCGCCGACCTCGTGGAGCAGGGCCGGATCAGCGCCGCCACGGCCGCGGCGCACCCGACACTCATGATCGCCGGCCTCGTCGGCTCGATCGACAACGACCTCGTCGGCACCGACATGACGATCGGCGCGGACAGCGCGCTGCACCGGATCGTCGACGCCATCGACGCGATCGCGAGCACCGCGGCCAGCCACCAGCGCAGCTTCGTCGTGGAGGTGATGGGGCGGCACTGCGGCTACCTGGCCCTGATGAGCGCCATCGCCGGCGGCTGCGACTACGTGCTCATCCCGGAGCACCCGCCCGCCCCGGGCTGGGAGGAGCGGATGTGCGCCGAGCTGCGGCGCGGTCGCGCGGCCGGGCGACGCGACTCCATCGTCATCGTCGCCGAGGGGGCCCAGGACCGGGACGGCCGACCGATCACGGCGGCCTACGTGCGGGACACCATCGAGCAGCGGCTCGGGGAGGACACCCGGGTGACGATCCTCGGCCACGTGCAGCGGGGCGGGCGGCCCAGCGCGTTCGACCGCTGGGCGTCGACCTGGCTCGGTTACGCCGCCGCGCACGAGGTCCTGTCCGCGACGGCCGAGACGGTGGCCCCGGTGGTCGGCATACGGGGCAACCGCGTGGTCACCGTCCCGCTCGTCGAGGCGGTCGAGCGCACCAGGGAGGTGCCGGCCGCCATCGCGAGCGGCGACTACGCGCGGGCGATGGCGCTGCGGGGCGGGTCGTTCACGGAGATGACGCAGATCTTCACCGAGATGAGCGAGCCGCCGACGCCGCAGGTCGACGGGACGCCCCGGCGCATCGGGATCCTGCACGCCGGCGGTCTCGCCCCCGGCATGAACACCGCCGCCCGGGCCGCCGTCCGCCTCGGGCTCGACCGCGGCCACACCATGCTGGGGATCCAGGGCGGCTACCCAGGGCTGCGGGACGGCGACATCCGCGAGCTGGCCTGGGGCGACGTGGAGGGGTGGACCGCGATCGGCGGCGCCGAGCTGGGGGTCCGCCGCAGCCTGCCGGAGGTGGAGCACCTCTACCCGATCGGGCGGGCGCTGGAGGAGCACCGGGTGGACGCGCTGCTCGTCATCGGCGGCTGGAACGCCTACGTCGGCGCCCAGACGCTGTGGCAGGAGCGGGACCGCTACCCGGCGTTCCGGATACCCATGGTGTGCGTGCCCGCCTCCATCGATAACAACCTGCCGGGGTCCGAGCTCGCCGTCGGCGCGGACACCGCGCTCAACGCGATCGTGGACGCGCTGGACCGGATCAAGCAGTCCGCGTCCGCACGCCGGCGCTGCTTCGTCGTGGAGACGATGGGCCGCTACTGCGGCTACCTCGCGCTGATGGGCGGCCTCGCCGGGGGCGCCGAGCGCGTCTACCTCCACGAGGAGGGCATCACCCTGGACGACCTGCAGCGGGACGTGCAGCGGCTGCGGTCCTCCTTCGACGCGGGGCGCCGGCTCTTCCTCGCGGTGCGCAACGAGCGCTCCTCGGAGCAGTACACCCTGGACTTCCTCGCCCGGCTCTTCGACCAGGAGGGGCAGGAGCGGTATGACGTCCGCCAGGCGGTGCTGGGGCACGTCCAGCAGGGGGGCGACCCGTCACCGTTCGACCGGATCCTGGCCACCCGGCTGGTCGCTCACGCGATCGACCTGCTGACCGGGGAGCTGGCCGCCGGTGGGCAGGAGGCGCAGCTCGTCGGCCTGGTCCGCGGTCGCGTCCGGGCCACGCCGCTCGCCCGGATGCCGGAGCTCATGGACCTCGTCCACCGGCGTCCCCGGGACCAGTGGTGGCTGGACCTGCGGCCGGTCGTCCGGGCGGTGTCGGAGCCGGGAGCCGCTGCGCCGACGGGGCTCTGAGGCCGGCGGGGCCGTGCGTGGTCGGGGCCTCTTCAGGCCTCTGACCTGCGCGGATGCCGCGACCGGGGGTCCGGCAGATTTTCTGGGGATCGGGGGTTTGGGCCCAGCAGGGGGTGGGCAAGTGATGACCAGCGAGGCGCCGCTGCCCCATCCGGGGACGGTGGCAGCCTGCACCGGCAACTACTGGTAACCAACGAAAGGCGGAACCCCAGCATGGTCAGCAACGAGCACATCGAGCAGATCCTCGGCGGAGTCGTCGTCGACAACAACGGCGACAAGATCGGCAAGGTCGGCGACGTCTACAACGACGACCGCACGGGCCGCCCGTCCTGGGTCACGGTCAACACCGGCCTGTTCGGCACCGCTCACACGTTCATCCCGCTGGACGACGCGCAGGTCGAGGGCGACACGGTGCGCGTGCCCTTCTCCAAGGACAAGGTGAAGGACGCTCCCCGCGTGGACGCCGACCGTCACCTGGACGCCGACGAGGAGCGCGAGCTCTACCGCTACTACGGCCGCGACTACGACGAGGGCTACGACGACCGCCGCGGCGTTCGTGACCACGACGGCGACGCTGACGCCGGTGTGGCCGGCACCGCCGGGCTCGCGGGTCGTCGCGACGACCACGGCGCCGACCACGGTGCCGACGGCGACGCGGACGCCATGGGCCGTGGCGGCGACCACGGTGCCGACGGCGACGCGGACGCCATGGGCCGTGGCGGCGACCACGGTGCGGACGGCGACGCCGACGCTCGCCGTGGTGTCGCGGGCCGCGGCGACGGCACGATGACGCGCTCCGAGGAGGAGCTGCGCGTCGGCACCCGTGAGCGTGAGGCCGGCACCGTCCGCCTGCGCAAGCACGTGCGCACCGAGCGCGAGACCGTCGACGTGCCCGTCACCCACGAGGAGGTTCGCGTCGAGCGCACCCCCATCCGTGACGGCCAGGCCGGCAACGCCCGCATCGGCGACGGCGAGACCGCCGAGGTCCGCCTCCGCGAGGAGGAGGTCGTCGTCGACAAGGACGTCGTGGCCAAGGAGCAGGTCTCCCTGGGCAAGGAGCGCGTGACGGAGAACCAGCGCGTCACCGAGGACGTCCGCAAGGAGGAGATCGAGGTCGAGCGCGAGGGTGGCGTTCGCGGGACCGACGCGGGTCGTGGTGGGGTCGGCAACGACCGCGACTACGACAACGACGGCAAGGTCGGCCTCGGCGACAAGATCAAGGACAAGCTGGACCGCGACAACGACGGCAAGGTCGGTAGCTGACCCAGCTGACGTACCGTCGGGGGTGATCCCACCCTCGGCCGTATGCCGAGCACCGCAACCGCCCGTTTCCCCGATCAGGGGAGGCGGGCGGTTTCGTCATACGCCCCCGGCCCGGGCTACGCCCTACCCACCTGACAACGTGGACGATTTTGGTTCCCACCGAGCCAAAAGAGACCACGTTGGCGGGGAGGGGGTGATGGGTCAGGCGGAGAACAGGGCGAAGCTGACGGCCGACGCCGTCTCGGCGGGCGTGCGGACCTGCGCGGCTCGGCCCCCGGTGGCCCGCGCGATGGCCTGGAGGGCACCCATGTCGGCCTCGGCGCCGTAGCCGATGCACACGATCCGGACCGGCCGGTTCGGGTCCTGCACCTGCTCCAGGTAGGTCAGGAGGTCGCCCAGCTGGTCGGGGCTGGTGGTGTCGCGGTTGGCGCCGTCGCTGAGCACGACCAGCTGGTTGATGTAGCTGGGGTCGTACGCGCTCAACGTGTAGGCGTAGGCCTCGCGGACCGCCTGGTAGAGCGGCGTCCCGCCCTTAATGGTGACGTTCTCGAGCGCCCGGGCGACGCGATCGCTGTGCGCGCCGGCGCCATACGGGGTCTTGTTGACCTCCAGCGGGGTGGCGCGCTCGATGAGGGGGGTGCCGCCCTCGTCCACGGTGTGGAAGAACCACACGCCCGAGCGGGCGCGGGGGGAGGCGGTGCGGTAGGTCTGGCCCACGAGGCCGCGCACGAGGTCGATGCGGCTGAGCCGGTCCCCCGGGAACCGTTGGTTCATCGAGCCCGACGCGTCGATCAGCGCCATCGACGAGATCCGCACGTGCATCACCGCGAAGATCTTGGCGGCCCCCTGCACGCTCTGCGGCGTGACGGCGGCCGGCGGCCGGGAGGCAGCCGCGTAGGCCACGCCGAGCGGCTGGTCCGTGGGCGCGGCCCCGTCTGGTCCACGCAGCCCCGCCGCGCGCAGCGCGACGCGCCCCGCGTCGGAGCCCAGGTAGCCGACGAAGGCCTCGGCGTATGCCGCCCCCGGGGTGGACGTGTCGAGGCTGCCGACGCGCACGGCGGTCAACGGGATCGACGCCGACCCGCCCCCGAGGGGCACCGCGGCGAGGGGGACGGTGGGGTGCGCGGCGTTGTGGTCCGCGACCGCCTTCTCGGTGGTGACGTAGGCGGAGGCCCGCCGCACGATGTCGGCCATGGATTGCTCCCGCCCGGGGAGCACGCCCGCGTCGTCCGGGGTCACCGACGACACGCGGTGCTCGACCTTGATGACGGACAGAGCGCGCTCGTCCGGCGCGGTGTAGTCGGGTGGGGCCGTGAGCGGGGCGCCGTTGGCGAGGGACGCGAGGGCGCCGAACCCGATCGCCGCGGTCGGGCTGTGCGCCGGGTCGGCCATCTGGATCGACAGCTGACCCCATTCGGGGTGGCCCGCACCGGCCCACGTCTGGCGGCCGAGCATCCAGGCGCGCCAGGCCTCCACGGTCAGGGGCTGGGTGGGCCATCCCCACGCGTCGGCCATGGGGGCGGGCAGGGCGAGGACCACGGGTGAGCTGGCGACCGCGGTGGTGGCCCCGTGGGGGAGCGACCGCGGCAGGGCCGCGACGTCGGCGGTGCTGCGGGCCACCCACACGGCGGCGCGTCGGGGCGGCACGACGTCGGGGAGCGTGGCGGGGCCGGCGACCGGCTCCACCACCACGGGGCTGCACGCCGAGCCCCGGGCGCGCCGGAACTCGTCCGCCACCCGCGTCAGCGCGCCGGTGAAGTCGGGCGAGGCGAAGGTGGTGGCCGCGTCGGAGCAGGGCGCGGCGAGGCTGGTGGTCGGGGGCGAGGTCGGGGTGACCCCGGCGGCCGAGGAGGCGCCGGGCGTGGGCCGGTCGCGGACCGCGATGTAGCCCGCCCCGGCCAGGGCGCCGACGGCGATGAGGGCAGCGGCGACGTTGCCAGCGCGCTCGCGGGGGCGGCGGCCTCGGTGGCGACCGAAGGTCTGGGTCACGGAGCGTCCCCCCGGGGGTGCGCGGCGCGGGGGAGCCGGCGGCGGGTCAGCGATCAGGCGATGGCACGATGGTCGCACATCTACGCACGAGTAGCCTCGCTCCGTAACCGTGACCACCCGTCAGAGGGAATGGCGCCGGGCCGGTTGAGTTCACCTGTCACGCACAGTGATTCATGAGCCGCTGAGAGGCGCGGTCAGGTCATCCAGGGTGACGCAGCGTAGCGAGAGTCGGACGCTCACAGCCACGACAGGTGGTCCTTGGCCAGGGCGTAGCCCACGAAGGCCACGACGTCGAGGATCGTGTGCGCCACGACCAGGGGCAGCACCCGCCCGCTGCGCTGGTAGAACCGGCCGAGCAAGAGCCCCATCACGACGTTGCCGACGAAGGCGCCCCACCCCTGGTAGAGGTGGTAGCTGCCGCGCAGGACGGCGCTGAGGCCGAGCGCCAGGCGGTCCGGCATACCGGCCTGGCGGAGCCGCCCCAGCAGGTAGCCGACCACGACGACCTCCTCCAGGACGGCGTTCTGGACGGCGGCGAGGACCAGGACCGGCACGGTCCACCAGGCACCATCCAGCCCGGACGCGACGACGTGCGTGGTCAGCCCGAGGTGCCGGCCGACCACGTAGAGGCCCAGGCCGGGGATGCCGATGAGCGCCGCCAGCAGGGTCCCCTGCAGCAGGTCCCGGCCGGGGCGGCGCCGGCCCCAGCCCATCGTGGGGTCGCGCGGCGGGTCCCGGTGCCGCAGCAGGAAGACGGCCATCGCGGGCGCCACCAGGCCGAGCCCGATCCCGACGAGCTGGTAGGCGAGGTCCAGCCAGGGGCGGTCCGGCGTGACCGACTGGTTGAGGGTGGACGTCTGCTGGTTGAGGGCGACGTGCCGGGTGGAGCGCTCGATGATCCGCAGGACGGAGTAGACCGCCGACGACCCGAGCGACAGCCCGAGCAGCAGCAGGACCTCGACCGTGTGGTCGCGGCGGCTGCTGGGGGTGCGCATGGCGCCCACCCTAGGGCCTCGTTGCCGTTTCGTGACCTGACGGCCGCGCCCTGGCCCGCGCTGCCGATGCCGCCTCGCGCATACCTATCGTGGGCCCTCTGCTGCACCGCCCGCCCGCCCCAGCATGAACACTCGGCACCCGCTCCGAGCAGCGGATCGGGCGGCCTCCCCGGTGTTTGCGGGGAGGCTCGGCTGCGCTTTGATAGGCACGGACACCGGCACCGACGCCGCCCGGCTCGTGGCCCCGACCAGCGAACGAGGTATCCGCATGACGACCCAGCGCCGCGCCTACGTCGGCTCGGAGGTCGGTCAGCTGCGTCGCGTGCTGCTGCACCGGCCCGACCGGGAGCTGGCCCGCCTGACCCCCTCCAACAAGGACGTCCTGCTCTTCGACGACCTGCCGTGGGTGGAGGAGGCGCAGAAGGAGCACGACGACTTCGCCCGGGCGCTGCGGGAGCTTGACGTGGAGGTGCTCTACCTGCAGGACGTGCTGACCGAGACGCTGGAGCACCCGGCGGCGCGGCAGTTCCTCTTCGACCACCTCCTCGACGACGAGGTCTTCGGGCCGCAGGCGATCGACGCGATGCTGCAGGTGCTGTCGACGCTGGGCTCGGCCGAGCTCGCGTCGGTGCTGATCGGCGGGATCACCAAGGAGGAGATGCTCGGCCGTATGCCGTACGAGCCCGCCTCCCTCGTGCTGAACTCGATGGCGCCCACCGACTTCATGCTGGCGCCGCTGCCCAACCACCTCTTCACCCGGGACACGACCTGCTGGGTCTACGGCGGCATCTCCATCAACTCGATGCGGATGACCGCGCGGGTCCGGGAGTCGCTGCACTACGAGGCGATCTACCACTGGCACCCGGAGCTGTCCGGGGGTGACCACTCGCTGACCCGGTGGAGCGACGGGCTCGGCACGGGGCTGGCCACCATGGAGGGCGGCGACGTGCACGTCCTCGGTCGCGGGGGCGTCCTTGTCGGCATGTCCGAGCGCACGACCCCGCAGGCCGTCGAGCGTCTCGCGCAGCAGCTCTTCGCGGCGCACGCGGCGACCTCGGTGGTGGCGGTGGCCATGCCCAAGGAGCGGGCGATGATGCACCTGGACACCGTCATGTCGATGGTCGACGAGGAGACCTTCACCAAGTACGCCGGCCTCGGCATGCTGCCCTCCTACACGCTGCGGCCGGGCGACGAGCCGGGGCGGCTGCAGGTGCAGGCGCACCCCCCGGAGGAGATGCACCGGGCCATCGCCCGGTCGATCGGTCTCGACGACATCCGCACCCTGACCGCCGACCAGGACCTGGCGGCGGCGGAGCGGGAGCAGTGGGACGACGGGTGCAACGTGCTCACCGTGCGTCCCGGCGTGGTCATCGCCTACGAGCGAAACATCACGAGCAACAACTACCTCCGTGACAACGGCGTGGAGGTGGTCACCATCAAGGGGAGCGAGCTGGGCCGGGGCCGTGGTGGTCCGCGCTGCATGAGCTGCCCGATCGAGCGAGAGGGCATCTGATGTCGTTCACCCTGCGCCACCGCAACTTCCTCAAGGAGGTGGACTTCACCCCGGCCGAGTGGAAGCACCTGCTCAAGCTGTCCGCCGACCTCAAGGCCGCGAAGTACGCCGGCACGGAGCAGCCGCGGCTGCGGGGCAAGAACATCGCGCTGATCTTCGAGAAGACCTCGACGCGCACGCGCTGCGCCTTCGAGGTCGCGGCCTACGACCAGGGCGCCGGGGTCACCTACCTCGAGCCGACGGGCTCGCAGATCGGCCACAAGGAGTCGATGAAGGACACCGCCCGGGTCCTGGGTCGCATGTACGACGGCATCGAGTACCGCGGCTCCGCGCAGTCCCTCGTCGAGACGCTGGGCGAGTTCGCCGGCGTGCCGGTGTGGAACGGTCTCACCGACGAGTGGCACCCCACCCAGATGCTCGCCGACCAGCTCACGATGATGGAGCACTCGGACAAGCCGCTGTCGCAGATCTCCTTCGCCTACCTCGGCGACGCCCGCAACAACGTGGGCAACTCGCTGCTGGTCTCGGGTGCCCTGGCCGGGATGGACGTGCGCATGGTCGCGCCGGCGTCGCTGCAGAACTCCGCGGAGATCGTGGCGATGGCGCAGGGGATCGCCGACAAGACCGGTGCGCGCATCACCGTCACCGACGACGTGGAGGCGGGCGTGCGCGGCGCGGACTTCCTCTACACCGACGTGTGGGTGTCGATGGGTGAGCCCAAGGAGGTCTGGGACGAGCGGATCGGGCTGCTCAAGGACTACCAGGTCAACACGGCCACGATGGAGGCCACCGGCAACCCGCGGGTCAAGTTCATGCACTGCCTGCCGGCCTTCCACGACCGCAACACCAAGGTCGGCGAGGACATCTTCCAGGCCACCGGCATGGAGGCGCTCGAGGTCACCGACGAGGTCTTCGAGTCCGACGCGTCGATCGTCTTCGACCAGGCCGAGAACCGCATGCACACGATCAAGGCGGTCATGGTCGCCACCCTGGGGGACTGAGCCGTGCGCATCGTGGTCGCCCTCGGCGGCAACGCGCTGCTGGAGCGCGGGGAGAAGCCGGACGCGAAGACGCAGCTGGAGCGGGCCAAGCTGGCCGCCAAGGCCCTGGCCCCCCTGGCCGAGGAGCACGAGCTGGTCATCACCCACGGCAACGGCCCGCAGGTGGGGGTGCTGGCGCTCGAGTCGGCCAACGACCCGTCGCTGTCCGAGCCCTACCCCTTCGACACGCTCGGCGCGCAGACGCAGGGGATGATCGGCTACTGGCTGCTGCAGTCCCTGCAGAACGCCCTGCCCGGGCGCCAGGTCGCCGCCATGGTCAACCAGACCCTGGTGATGGCGCACGACCCGGCCTTCGGCGAGCCGACGAAGTTCGTCGGGGAGACCTACACGGAGTCCGAGGCCAAGGCCAAGGCGGACGAGCGGGGCTGGACCGTCAAGGAGGACACCAAGGGGTGGCGCCGCGTGGTCGCCTCCCCGACGCCGCAGCGCATCGTGGAGACCCGCATCATCCGGCTGCTGCTGTCCTCCGGGGCGGTCGTGGTGTGTGCGGGCGGCGGTGGCATCCCCGTCATCCGGGACGACAAGGGCAAGCTCAAGGGCGTCGAGGCGGTCGTCGACAAGGACCTCACTGCGGGTCGGCTCGCCGAGGCGCTCGAGGCGGACGCGCTCTTCATCCTCACCGACGTCGCCAACGTCATCGACGGCTTCGGCACCGAGCACGAGGAGGCCATCACCCGGGCCACCCCCGGTCGGTTGCGGGCCATGGACCTGCCGGCCGGCTCGATGGGTCCCAAGGTCGAGGCGGCGTGCCGGTTCGTGGAGCTCACCGGGGACCTGGCCGCGATCGGGCGGCTGCAGGACGTCGCGGGGATGCTCGAGGGCGAGGCCGGGACGATCATCACGCCGGGCGGCAACTACGGCGGCCCCGACGATCTCAACCCGCGCCACGAGCTTACCGTCGACATCTGATCCCCTACCGGCGGCGGCACGATCGACCGGCCTTCCCTGACCAGGCTGATCGCGCTACCGGCGGCGGATTTCTCCGGCTGTCAGCCCAGGCCCAGGCCAATCGGCCCAGGCCCAGGCCCAGGGCCCAGGCCCAGGCCCAGGCCCACGGCTCTCGGGCCTCGGCCGACCAGGCCCCAGCCGTATGCCGACAACGGCAACCGCCCGTCTCCCGGATCCCCGGGAGACGGGCGGTCGCGGCATACGGGGCTCAGACGTCGACGTCCTCGTAGCGGTCGTTGGGCGCGAACCACTGGCCGGGGCCGTGACCGGGCCGCCGGTGCCACACCTCGCCGGGGATCCCGGGCGGCATGTGCGGGTTGTCGTCGAGGTCGAAGCCGGCCGTGAGCGGGTCGGGGCTGGCCTCGAGGTCGCGCAGCGCCGCGATCGCGTGCTTGCCGAGGAAGATCAGCGCGACGAGGTTGAGCACCGCCATGAAGGTCATGGCGAGGTCCGCGAGGTCCCAGACGAAGGCGAGGCTCTGCATCGCGCCCCAGGCCACCGCCGCGATCGTCAGCAGCCGGATCCCGAGCTCGCCGATGCGGCCGCCGCGCATGAAGTCCATGTTGACCTCGGCATACGTCTCGTTGCCGATGACCGAGCTGAACGCGAAGATGAAGATCAGGAAGGCCATGACCGGTGCGACCCAGGCCCCGAGCTCGCTGGCGAGCGCGGTCTGGGTCAGGGTGGCGGCCTGGTCGCGGGTGGTGATGCCGGGGGTGTAGATCGACGGGCCGGACAGCAGGATCATCACGGCGGTCGAGGTGCAGACGATGATCGTGTCGATGAAGACGCCGAGGGCCTGCACCATCCCCTGGTGGGCGGGGTGGGAGGTGGTGGCCGCGGCGGCGGCGTTGGGGGCCGAGCCCATGCCCGCCTCGTTGGAGAACATCCCGCGCTTGACGCCGTTGAGCATGGCCGCGACGACGCCGCCGGCGGTGCCGGCCAGCGCCTGGTCCAGCCCGAAGGCGCCCTTGAAGATGTCGCCGATGGCGCCGGGGACGTCCCCGATGCGCATGACCAGCACGGCCACGGCGAGCAGGAAGTAGGCGAGCGCCATCAGCGGGGCCATGTACTCGGTGACGCGCGCGACGGACTTGAGCCCGCCGAGCACGATCGCGGCGGTGATGATCACCAGGATGACCGCGGTGGCCCAGGTGGGGATGCCCCACGTGCCCTCGAAGACCCCGGCGATGGTGTTGGCCTGCACCATGTTGAAGGCGAGCCCGAAGGTGAAGATGAGGCAGACGGCGAAGGCGATGCCCATGGGCCGCGACTTCAGGCCGCGCTGCATGTAGTAGGCCGGGCCGCCGCGGAAGGTGCCGTCGGTGTGCGGGACCTTGTAGAGCTGGGCCAGCGTGGCCTCGACGAACGCGGTGGCCATGCCGAGGAAGGCCATCACCCACATCCAGAAGATCGCCCCGGGCCCGCCGAGCGCCAGCGCGATGGCGACGCCGACGATGTTGCCGGTGCCGACGCGGGAGGCCAGGGAGATGGCGAAGGCCTGGAAGCTGGAGATGCCCTCGCCGCCGCCGCTGCGGGACCCGACGGCCACCTTGACCATCGTGCCGAACCGGCGGAACTGGGCGCCCTTGCTCCACAGGGTGAAGAGGATGCCGGCGGCGGCAAGCATGACGATCAGCAGCCAGGTGAGCTTGTCGTTGACGGCGAGGATGCCGTCGTGGATGGCGTTCATCGAGGTCCGTTCGTGCGGGATGGCGTCCGAGCCCGGGAGCGGGCACAGACGCGGGACAGCGTATGCCGAACCGCCCGGCTGCGTGGTGCCGGGGCAGCCGGGCGGTGAGGACCTGCGGGTGGGTCAGCGAGGGTGTCAGCGGGCGGGGGTGATGCGGCCGCGGCACTCGCCGAGGCCGATGCGGCGGCCGTCGGCGCCGCGGGCCGTCCCGGAGATCACGACCTCGTCGCCGTCCTCGAGGAAGGTGCGGGTCGAGCCGTCGGCCAGGGTGATCGGGTCGCGGCCGCCCCACGTCATCTCGAGGAATGCCCCGCGCTGGTCGACCTCGGTGCCGGAGATGGTGCCGGAGGCGTAGAAGTCGCCGGTGCGGACGCTGGCGCCGTTGATGGTGGTGTGGGCGAGCATCTGGGCGGGGGTCCAGTACATCTGGGCATAGGGCGGCCGGGAGACGACCTCGTCGTTGAGCCGCACCTCGAACTCGATGTCCAGGCCCCACGGTTCGCCGGCGACGTCCTTCAGGTAGTCCTGCAGCGGCACGTCGCGGGCGGGCGGGTCGACGCGGGCGTCCTGCAGCGCGGCGAGGGGGAGCACCCACCCGCCGATGGTCGTCGCGAAGGACTTGCCGAGGAAGGGCCCGAGGGGGACGTACTCCCAGGCCTGGATGTCGCGGGCGGACCAGTCGTTGGTGATGGTGACGCCGAAGACGTGCCGCTCGAAGTCGCCCACGGCGATCGAGGACCCCCGCTCGGAGCCCACGCCGACGACGTAGCCCAGCTCGACCTCGATGTCGAGCCGGACGGAGGGCCCGAAGACGACGTCGCCGTCGGGGGTGCGCCGCTGCCCGCGGGGGCGGGGGACCTCCGACCCGGACACGACGACGGTCTGCGAGCGGCCGTGGTAGCCGATCGGCAGGTGCTTCCAGTTGGGCGTCAGCGGCTCGGAGTCGGGGCGGAAGATGCGGCCGACGTTGGAGGCGTGGTTCTCCGACGCGTAGAAGTCGACGTAGTCACCGACGGTGAACGGCATGAGCATCGTCACGCCGTCGAGGTCGACCAGCGACGGCTCGACCAGGGAGCGGTAGCTCTCGTCGCTCAGCCACGTCTGGATGTCGCTCCGCAGCCGAGCCCACGCGTCGGGCCCCGCTGCGAGCAGCACGTCGAGGGTGCCCTCCTCGACCACGTCGGACCACTCGCCGGGCAGCTCGGTGGCCGCCTCGGTCAGGTCGAGCGCGTGGTCGCCGATGCGCACCCCCAGGTGGGGGAAGTCGTCGCCGGTGTCCATCGAGCCGTAGGGCAGGGCGTCGAGGCCGAACGGGCTGTCCTGCGGGATGTCGACCCAGGTGGTCGTCACGGGTGCTCCTTCATGGGGCTGCGGTGGTGGTCGTATGCCGCGCACGCCCGGCGTCTCGCGGGGTGCGGTCTCGGGCCGGGCTACTGCTGCTGGTCGATCTGCTGGGTGGGGTCGCGCTCCTCGCGCACCGACGCCGCGGTGGTGAGGCCGAGGGCGGCGAGGTCCTCGATCGGGGTGGCGGTGCTGCAGGACCCGTAGGCCACGAAGACGTCCCGCGCGGCGCGCTGCTCGGCCGGGTCGGTGGCGCGCACCTCTGCGGCGAGCGAGGCCCCATCGTCCGAGGTCAGCCCCGCGAGGACGGCGTCCCGACCGGCGTCGGCGCGGGCCCGCAGCACGGCCACCAGGATGTTGAGGAAGCCGTGGTGGGTGAAGCCCGTCGCGTCGTCGACGTAGCGCACGGCGTGGTGCAGCCCGGCGGTGCCCTTCAGCCCGGCGGTGCCCTTCAGCCCGGCGTCGCTCCCGGTGTCGCCTTCGGCGTCGCTCCCGGTGTCGAGCTCGGTCGCGGCGAGCAGCACGTCGGCGAGTTGCTGGGCGGTGGGGAAGAGGTCGGCGCTCACCCCGCCGCAGCGGACCTTGGCGCCGAGGCCGGCGCGGTGGACCGCCTCCAGCGCCGCGCGGGTCCGGCCCTCCTCGGCCTGGGCGAGGGGGATCTCGACGTAGGCCGGGGCGCCGGTCCCGCCGAGGGCGGTCTGCACCGCGACCACGGCCTCCTGCAGGTCGCCGAAGGGCAGCCGCACCTCGACGCCGGCCAGCTCCAGGCGGGGGTCGTCGACCAGGCTGAGCAGCACGTCGGGCAGGTCGGTGAGGGGCACGTCGGCGATCACGCCCACGCGGAAGGTCTCGCCCTCCCGCAGGGCCTGGCGCAGCTCATCCAGCCGGGACGCCGGGACGAGGAAGCGCCCGGTGTGCACCGGGTGGGCGGTCTCGTCGTCGGCGCGGTGCCGGGCGACGGCCTCGTCCATGGGCAGGGCGGTCGGGGGGAACAACCCGGCGTCGTCGACGAGCGCGAGCACCAGCGGGACGGTGGCGTCGTGAGCCTCGGGTGCGGTGGCGGCGGTGGGGTCCGGCATACGACCGATCATCCCTGACCGAGGCGGCGCCCGCCCGACCAGCTGTAGGGGTAACGCTCGTCCTCGGTCGCCAGCGCGCCCTCGCCGAGGTCCAGCGGCCGGAAGGTGTCGACCATGACCGCCAGCTCGTCGAAGAACTCGGCCCCGATGGACCGCTCGTAGGCGCCCGGCTGCGGCCCGTGCGCGTGACCCGCCGGGTGCAGCGAGATCGAGCCCTGCCCGATGCCCGAGCCCTTGCGCGCCTCGTAGTCGCCGCCGCAGTAGAACATGACCTCGTCGCTGTCCACGTTGGAGTGGTAGTAGGGCACCGGGATGGCGAGGGGGTGGTAGTCGACCTTGCGCGGCACGAAGTTGCAGACCACGAAGTTGTGCCCCTCCCACACCAGGTGGGCGGGCGGCGGCTGGTGCACCCGCCCGGTGATCGGCTCGAAGTCGGCGATGTTGAAGACGTAGGGGTAGAGGCAGCCGTCCCACCCGACCACGTCGAAGGGGTGCTGCGGCTGGACGTGGATCGTGCCGTCCAGGCCGGACGGGCCGCGCCCGCGGTGCTTGATGTAGACCTCGACGTCCTGCTCGTCGACCTGCTGCGGCTCGCCCACGTGGCGGAAGTCGCGCTCGCAGTAGGGCGCGTGCTCGAGCAGCTGCCCGTGCTTGGACAGGTAGCCGCGCGGCGGGCTGATGTGGCTGTTGGCCTCGATGGCGTAGACCCGGACCGGTTCGTCGCCCGTCGGCACCCACCGGTGGATCACGGCGCGCGGGATGATCACGTAGTCGCCCTCGTGGACGTCCACGTGGCCGAGCTGGGTCTCCAGCGTGGCCGTCCCGGACTCGACGTAGCAGCACTCGTCGCCGGCGGCGTTCTTGTAGAGCGGGCTGGTCTCGGTGGCCGCGACATAGCTGAGGCGAACGTCGCCGTTGCCGAGCAGCAGCCGACGCCCCGTCACCACGTCGCGCCCCTCGTCGCCGAGGTCGTGGGTCCGCAGGTGGCGCGGCAGCAGGGGGTCGTTGGGCGTGAGGGTCTGGTCGGGCAGCTCCCAGGGGCGCACGTCGACGATCGCGCTGGGGATGTAGCGGTGGTAGAGCAGGCTCGAGTCCGAGCTGAACCCCTCCTCGCCCATGAGCTCCTCGTAGTAGAGGTCGCCCTCGGGGGTGCGGTGCTGCGTGTGCCGCTTGGGCGGGATGCTGCCCGCGCTGCGGTAGTGAGCCATGACGCCCTCGTCTCTCGCACAACTGATACATCGGTGTACTATCTGGACTGTAGCGGATGGGTCCGACAGACGCCAGGGGGTGCCATGAGCGAGCTCGACTTCTGGTCCTTCGTGCGGGAGGCCCGCTCCCGCCTCACCGACGAGGGCTACGCCGACCCCGGGGCCACCGAGCTGCTCCTCACGCTCAACCGCGCCTCCGGGATCGTCACCTACGACCTCGAGTCGTCGGTGCACCGGCCGGCGGGCCGGTCGTGGTCGGCCTTCCGCATCCTCTACGTCCTGTGGCTGGCGGGTGCCATGGAGCCCAAGCGGGTCGCGGAGCTCACCGGCCTCACCCGCGCGGCCGTCTCCAACCTCACCGGCGGCCTGGTCGACGACGGGCTCGTATGCCGCGAGCCCGCACCCCACGACGGGCGCTCCGTCCGGCTCGGGCTGACCGAGGCGGGGCTCGTGGAGATCCAGACCCTCTTCGCGCAGCAGCACGAGCGCGAGCAGGCGTGGGCGGCCGCGCTCAGCCCCGTCGAGCGGCACCTGCTGGTGACCCTGCTCGACAAGCTGGTGGGGTCCCGCGACGACCTGTCCCCGCGGCTGCGGCGCTGAGCGAGGCCGGGCTGCCGCCCGAGGCCGGCTGCTGCGCTAGGCCGGCTGCTGCGCTAGGCCGGCTGCTGCGCGAGGCCGGGCTGCCGCCCGAGGCGGGACTAGCATGACGCCACCCCCGCAACCAGGAGGCCGTCCCGTGCCGCCGTCCACCAAGACCGACCCTGTCGACCCTGCCGACCCGTCTCACCCGACTCGCGCGTCCGGCACGTCCGCCCCGCCCCGCCCCGCCACCTCGGGCGAAGGCCTGCTCGCCGCCATGTCGACGGTGGTGGAGGCCGCCGACCAGGCCGTCCCCGTCGAGCCCAACGCCGCCAACGACATCGAGATCGCCGAGCCGCGGGTGCTGCCCTGGATCGGCGTGACCTTCCTGGTCTTCGCCGCCCTGCTGGTCCTGTGGATCTGCTACATCGCGATCAGCCTGCCCAGTCGCCAGCTCTCTCCCAACTACGACGTCGCGTGGGCCGGCTTCGACGTGATGCTGCTGCTCGCGCTCGTCGGTACGGCCTGGAGCGTGCTGCGCCGGTCCCGCTTCCTCGCGATGGCGGCGGGGTGGACCGCCGGCCTGCTGGTGACCGACGCGTGGTTCGACACCGTGACGTCGCCCGTGGGGTGGGACCTCGTCGAGTCCGTCGTCCTCAGCGTGCTCGTCGAGCTGCCGCTGGCGGCCGTCTGCGTGTGGCTGGCGCTGCGCGCGACCGACATCACCGAGCGCCGGATCCGGCTGCTGCAGCGTCGGGCCCGCCGGGCGCGCCCGGCCCGGCTCCGCTAGCCGGAGGCGCCCCCGCCCCGCCCGGTGCGGCAGACTCGGGGCATGGCCTGGACCGAGCACGTCATCTGGTGGCACGTCTATCCCCTCGGCGCGGTGGGCGCGCCCATCCGCGAGGCGTATGACGACGCCGTGGTCACCCACCCCCTCGAGCGGCTCGACGGGTGGCTGGACTACGCGATCGCCCTGGGCGCCAACGGGCTCCAGCTCGGGCCCATCTTCGCGTCGAGCACCCACGGCTACGACACCGTCGACCACTTCCGGATCGACCCGCGGCTCGGCGACGACGGAGACCTCGACGAGCTGGTGCGGCGCTGCCACGACCGGGGCCTGCGGGTCATGCTCGACGGTGTCTTCAACCACGTCGGGCTCGAGCACCCGCTCTACCAGCAGGCGCTCGCCGACGGCCGAGAGTCGCACGCCGCCAGGCACTTCCGCATCGACTGGGACGCGGACGGTGGGCCCCGCCCGGACGTCTTCGAGGGCCACGGGTCGCTCGTCGCGCTCGACCACGCCCGCGACGAGGTCGTCGACCTGGTCGCGGAGGTCATGCTGCACTGGCTGCGACGCGGCATCGACGGGTGGCGGCTGGACGCGGCATACGCGGTCGACCCGGCGTTCTGGGCGCGCGTGCTGCCGCGCGTGCGGGCGGAGTTCCCGGAGGCGACCTTCGTCGGGGAGGTGATCCACGGCGACTACGCCGCGATCGTGCGCGAGTCGACGCTGGACTCCGTCACGCAGTACCAGCTGTGGAAGGCGCTCTGGTCCTCCCTCGACGACCGCAACTTCTTCGAGCTGGCCCACGCCCTGGAGCGGCACGGCGCGCTGCTGGAGTCCTTCGCGCCGATGACCTTCGTCGGCAACCACGACGTCACCCGCATCGCCTCCCGCGTCGGCCCCGCCGCGACGGTGCTCGCCGTAACCTGCCTGCTGACGGTCGGCGGCACCCCGTCCCTCTACTACGGCGACGAGCAGGCCTTCGAGGGCGTCAAGGAGGACCGGATCGGCGGTGACGACGCCGTGCGACCGCCGCTGCCCCATCGCCCCGAGGAGCTGAGCCGCCTGGGGGAGTGGATGTTTCACGTGCATCAAGGGCTGATCGCGGTGCGGCGGCAGCACCCCTGGCTGGTCCGGGCGCGGACGAGGGTGGTCGAGCTGGGCAACCAGCGGTTCGTCTACGAGTCGCGCCCCGCCGCCGGCGCCCCGGAGGACGGCGACCCCGCTGCCGTCATACGGGTCACGCTGGACGTGTCGGGAGAGCCGCGCGCCCAGGTCGAGGTGCCCGGCTCACCCACCTTCACCTGGCCCGCCCGCTGACCGCCGCGCCCACCTTCCCCTCCTTCCCCGCCAGCCCGCCTTCTTCGTTGAGAGGCGACCGATCGGGGTCAACAGGCGCCCATGACCCCGATCTGTCGCCTCTCGACGAGGGGCTGGCGCCCTCAGCGGCGCCTGGGAGGATGGCCGCATCGACGACAGGAGCACACCATGAGCGACCCGACCGAGGGCCACGTCGAGCAGGGTGACGGCCCGGACCGCCGGCCCGGCACCACCGACGGCACGTCGACGCTGGTCGAGGAGTTGTGCGGCCGGGCCGGCTCCCGCGGGGGACGCCCGGGCGCGACCGCCGTGATCGACAACGACAGCGCCAAGGTGGTGGCGTTCGAGTTCGCCGAGGGTGACGAGCTCAGGGAGCACGCGGCGCGACATCCCGTGCTGATCCAGGTGATTCGCGGGCGGGTGAGCTTCGAGCTGCCCGACCGCACCGTCGAGCTCGCGCCCGGCGCGCTGCTGCACCTGACGCCGATGCTGCGCCACGCGGTGCGCGCGCTGGAGCCGACGACGCTGACCGTGACGATGCTGCTGCCGCACGCCTGAGGCGTGCCTCTCAGCGGCGCAGCACGCGCCGGACCGCGGCGCCCACCTCTCCCGGCGTCGCGACGATCGCGGCCAGGTGCGCGTCCGGCCGTATGACGACCGCCTGGCGCCCGTCGAGGTGCAGGCTCGCGGCGACGACCCCGTCCGGGTCGACGGCATCCAGAGCGACGACCGTGACACCGCACCCGAGCTCGGCGACCGCGTCCTCGCAGGCGTCCCGGTCCACGGCCCGCCCGACGAGCACCAGCAGGCCCCGGCGGGCGAGCTCGCGCAGCCGGCACACGCCGGGCCAGCCGGTGAGCGGGACGTCCGGGACGAGGACGCCGGGCACGGGCTCGGGGTCCTCGCCCTTGGGTGGACGGCCCGGCCACGGACGGTCCGGGGCGGGCGTCGTGAGCTCGGAGTCGGTGTACCAGAAGGGTTCTGACAGACGCCCCGAGTCGACCTGGTTGCGTCGCTCGGGGTCGAGGATGGACTCCTCGAGGATGTCGAGGCGGCGCGCGTGCTCCTCCGGGGTCTGCGGGACGAGGAAGGCCATGGTGCGCGAGGTGACCTCGAGGTTCTCGGCCGCCGCGGCGTGCCGCTCGGAGTGGTAGCTGTCGAGCAGCGACTCGTCGGCCCAGCCGTGCAGCACGAAGGCGAGCTTCCACGCGGCGTTCTCGGCGTCGAGGACTCCCGAGTTGAGGCCGCGCGCACCGAACGGCGACACCAGGTGCGCGGCGTCGCCCGCCACCAGCACCCGCCCCACCCGCATCCGGTCCACCTGGCGAGCGTGGAAGCGGTAGAGCGACTTCCACACGATCTCGTAGTCGCTGTCCGCACCGATGATCTGCCGGATCCGCCGGTCCAGGCCGCCGCTCGCCTCGTCCTCCTCCAGCGAGAAGTCCGGCGGCACCTGCCAGTCGATGCGGAAGGTCGAGTCGGGGCAGGGGTGGATCAGGACCTGGCGGCCGGGGTTCCACTCCGGGTCGAAGTAGAACCGGCGCTCCTGCTCCCACCCCGGCATGTCCGCCCGGATGTCGCAGATCAGGAACTGGTCGTCGAAGGTCAGGCCGTCGAAGGTCAGCCCCAGCAGGTCGCGGATCGGGCCACCCTTGGAGCCGGGCGCCGCGACGGCATACGAACCGGTGAGATCGACCGGGCCCGAAGAGGTCTCGCAGGTCAGCGTGACCGAGTCGGCGCCCTGGCGCAGCCCGACGACGTGATGCCCCCAGGCGTAGCTGATGAGGTCAGAGCGGGCGATCTGCTCGTCGAGGAGCTGCTCGGTCCGGGTCTGGCTGATGTTGACGAAGGGCGGGAACGGCGACCGCCCCTTGTCCACGAAGCCCTGGCAGAAGAGCTCGGTGTCGCGGTAGAAGGTGCGCGCGCGGGTCCAGGTCACGCCCTCGTCGGCGACCTGACGGCCCGCACCGACGTGGTCCCACACGTCCAGGACGTCGCGCTGCTGGCACAGCGCCTTGGAGCCGATCGGGTCGCGCTCGGGGCGAGAGTCCAGCAGCGTCACCGGGACTCCCCAGTGCGCGAGCAGCAGCGCGGCCGTCTGCCCGACCGGGCCCGCGCCGATGACCAGCACGCGCCGGTCAGCGGGCAGGGTTGGGGTGGTGAGGGATTCGTGAGGCATGACGTCGTTGTCCTTGCTCTCTGGGGGAATTCGCCGGGTCGCTTACGACTGGAGCTGGTCCCAGACCACGCGGTCCCGCTCCGCCGTCCAGATGCGCGGCCAGTCGATGCCGTCGAGCTCGTCCCACACCCGCTGCACGTCGAAGGGCGCGCAGTGCTCGAAGATCGGCCACTTCCCGTACTTCGGGGCGAGCGCCGCGTGGGTGGCCTCGAAGGCCTCCCGGAGCGTGCCGCCGCGCTCGTGCACCGCGCCGACCTCACGCAGCATCGTGGTGAGGAAGTCGCGGGTCTGCTCGATGGCCGCGTCGACCTCCTCCCGCCCGTGCGCGATGGCGCCGCGGCCGCCGATGAGGTGCTCCGCGCCGTACGCCTTGATCGCGTCGAGGGTGCCCGTGGACCAGTCGCGGTGGAAGGCGTCGCCGGTGTAGAGGGCGGCCTGCGACTCGACCAGGTCGCCGGCGAAGAGGACCTTGTGCTTGGGGACCCACATGATGATGTCGCCGGCGGTGTGGCCGCGGCCGCAGTGCTTGAGGACGATGTCGCCGCGGTCGCCGCCGAGCGGGATGACGAGCTCGTCGTCGAAGGTCTGGTCCGGGTGCGTCAGCCCGGGGATCGACTCCGGCTCCTTGAAGAGCCTTGGCATCCGGCCGAACTCGCTGTCCCAGTCCTGCTGTCCGCGCTCGTCGATGAGCGTCTTGGTCATGTCGTGGGCGACGATCGTCTCCGCGTCGAACGCGCTCGCCCCGAGCACCCGCACCGCGTGGTAGTGGCTCAGCACGAGCCACCGCACCGGCTTGTCGGTGTGCTGCCGGAGCCGCGCGAGCCACTCGCGCGCCGCCACGGGAGTCGCCAGCGCCTCGAAGCAGATGACGAAGTCCTCGCCCTCGACCGCCCCGATGTTGGGGTCGCCCTCCGCGGTCAGGGCATAGACGCCGTCGGCCAGCACCTCGAGGGTCTGCTCCTTGGGTCCCAGGTCGGCGGACGACGCGAACGGCTTGGCCATGGTGGAGACTCCTCTGTCTCGGGGCGCACGGCGAGCCATTGAGAGAGTTCTCATATAGAGTCACCAGTGCGTTTATCGGTCTGAGATCGACTGTATGGCGATCCGGAGCCACCGGCAAGAGGAGGACGGCATGCCACACGTCGACCCGGCGCGCGGGCAAGACGGCTTACGGGCTGGATCAGGTGGGGCCCGGCAGACCGGGAGCCAGACGCTCGACCGGGGTCTGAGCCTGCTCGAGGTGCTGGCCGCGTCGCCGCGCCCCATGACGATCGGGCAGGTGGCGCAGGCGGCGGGGCTGCACCGGTCGATCGTCTACCGGCTGCTGCGCACCCTGGAGGACCACCGCCTCGTCTCGCGCGACGACAGCGACCGGTTCCGGCTGGGGTACGGCCTCGTCGCGCTCACCCGCACCCTCGACCCGGACCTGCGCGCGGTCGCGAGCCCGCACCTGCGCAAGCTGGCGGACGAGGTGGACCTGACGGCGTTCCTGGTGGTGGAGGAGCGCGACCACTGCGTGACCCTGCTGGTGGCCGAGCCGACGACGCCGGGCACCTGGTTCACGCAGCGGGTGGGGACGGTCCACCCGGTCGATCGCGGCGCGCCGGGGCTGGCCCTGATGACGCACCGGCCGCCGACGGCAGGCGAACCCGCCGAGGTGGGCCTCGGCCGCGAGCGGGGCTGGACGCAGAGCTGGGGGGAGGTGCTGGACGGCGTCGGCGCGGTCGCGGCGCCGCTGCACGGGCATCGCGTCGCCGCCGCCATCGCCGTGTCGTATGTCGGCGACCCGCCGCGCACCGACCTGGCGGATCGCGTCGTGGCCTGCGCCGAGCGCATCGCCCGCCGGCTCTGACCCCGCCCGCCGCGTCAGCGGAAGACGACCCAGGCGATCGCGATGTAGTGGACGATCGCCGCGAGGATCGTGCAGGCGTGGAACACCTCGTGGAAGCCGAACCACGTGGGCGACGGGTTGGGCCGCTTCAGGCCGTAGCAGACGGCGCCGCCGGTGTAGAGCAGCCCCCCGACCGCGATCAGGATGACGGTGACGGCGCCCCCGGCGGCCCAGAACTGCGAGAGCCACCCGACCGCGGCCCACCCCATGGCGACGTACAGCACGGTGTAGAGCCACCGCGGCGCATCGATCCACAGGGTGCGGAAGAGCACGCCGGCGATCGCGCACGCCCAGATCAGCGCGAGCAGGATCACCCGCGAACGACCCTCGAGCAGCAGCAACGCCAGCGGGGTGTAGCTGCCGGCGATGAAGACGTAGATGTTGGCGTGGTCCCAGCGCCGGAACACCGCGTAGACCTTGTCGTTCCAGCGGCCGCGGTGGTAGGTCGCGCTGGTGCCGAAGAGCATCAGCGCGGCGACGAGGTAGACGGCGCTGCCGATGCGGGCGGTCAGCGTCGGCGCGAAGACGCACAGCACCAGCCCCGCGACGAAGATCACCGGGGTCATGCCGGCGTGCAACCACCCCCGCAGCTTGGGCTTGACGTTGCGCAGGGCCTCGACCGGGCGCTGTGCGACGCTCGGCGAGGTGGCGCCGCGGGAGCTCCCGGCGGCGGTGGGACGATCGGTGGTCACGGCCATATCTTGACGCTACGCGCGCAACCTGGGTCGCAGCCACGCTCGGGACACCGGATCACGCCCCGTCCCTGCTCGCGCGGCGACAAACCCCGGCCCCACGGCCCGGCGCCCCTCATCGGGGAACCTGGCGTCCGTATGCCGCACTCGGCGTTCCCCGATCCTGCACGGCGGCGTCGGCTCAGGCCAGCTCCATGATGCGTTCCCACGACGGGCCGTCCAGCGACACCGCGGCGGCGGGGAAGAGGCCGTTGTCCTCACGGTCCATGTGCACCCGCAGCCGGTCCTCGAACGCCTTGTAGCCGCCGAAGTCGCCCTGCTTGACCGCGTCGAACAGACCCCACAGGTCCCCGTGCTCGGCGCAGAGGTCGTCGACGTGCTCGGTGAAGTCCTCGTCCTCGCGCAGCACGGCGAAGAGGCTGCGCTCCTCGGAGTCGAAGTGCGGTTGCATCAGCCCCGCGAGGTGCGCGCAGGCCGCCTGCACGGCGTCGAGGTCCTGCTTGTCGCAGGCTCGGCGCAGGATGCCGAGCTCGTTGACGAGCTGCTCGTGCTCGTCCATGTATCGGCCGATGAGATCGATGTCCTTGCACCCGCAGTAGGAACACATGGTCTCATCGTCCGCCCCGTCATTAGCACGGTCAAATGCGGGTCAAAACCCCGGCCCGGTCAGGCCGGGGGGTTCAGCCCGGGTGGGACACATCCGCCTGGGGTGCCGCCCCCGGCGGATTTGTCCACCTGAGGCAGGTCAGTGCCCGGACATGGTGTGGAGGGGTTCGTTGGTGCGATCCTTGAACAGCAGCACCGCCACCAGCGAGATCGCCGCGACACCCATGAGGTACCACGCCACGTTGACGACGCTGCCGGTCGACTTGGTGATGGCCTCGGCGATCATCGGGGCGAAGGCACCGCCGAAGATCGCGCCGATCGCGTAGGCGAAGGACACCGCCGAGAGGCGGATGTGCGCGGGGAAGGCCTCCGCGAACATCGCGGACTGCGGGCCGTAGGTGAGCCCCTCGGGGACCGCGATCCACAGCAGCGCGACGGCGACCCAGAAGAGGGTGCCCTCCTTGACGGCCATGAACATCGGGACCATGCCGAGGATCATGAGCACGTAGCCGATGATGTAGACCTTCTTGCGGCCGATCTTGTCGGACAAGATCGCCGCCCACATGGTCGTGACGAGCCACAGGGCCGCGGACGCCATGACCCACAGCAGGACGTCGGTGCGCGCCAGCGGCGGCTTGGCCGACTTGGTGGCGTAGGCGAGCACGAAGCCGCCGACGAGCATGTAGCCGAGCGCGTTGTTGCCCATGAAGGACGCGGCCGCCTTGATGACGTCGCCGAGGTGGTGCTTGACCAGCGTGGTCTGCGGCACGGCGCTGTGCTCGCGGGCCTCCTTGAGCTCCTCGAAGACCGACGACTCCTCGACCTTGGAGCGGATGTAGTGGCCGACGAAGACCAGCACGATCGAGAAGACGAAGGGGATGCGCCAGCCCCAGCTCTCGAACTGCTCCTTGGTCGTGGTGGCCGACAGCACGGTGAGGAAGGCGGTGGCCAGCATCATCCCGATCGGCACGCCGATCTGCGGGTAGGCGCCGAACTTGCCGCGCTGGCCGTGGGGGGCGTGCTCGACGGCCAGCATCGCGGCCCCGCCCCACTCACCGCCGGCGGAGAAGCCCTGGGCGCAGCGCAGGATGATCAGCAGGATCGGGGCGGCAATGCCGATCGACTGGGTCGTGGGCAGCAGGCCGACGCAGGCGGTGGCGACGCCCATGAGGATGAGGGTGAAGACGAGGACCATGCGCCGGCCGTAGCGGTCACCGACGTAGCCCATCGCGATGGCCCCGGCGGGGCGGAAGAAGAACGAGACCCCGATGGTCGCGAAGGAGACGAGGTCCTTCCAGTCGCCGAGGCCGCTGAAGAAGAGCTTGCCGAAGAGCAGCGCCGCGACGTTGGCGTAGATGAAGAAGTCGTACCACTCGATGGTGGTGCCCACCATGGTCGCCATGGCGACGCGGCGGTACTCCGTAGGGGCCGTCGTCGGGGCGTCCGAGTCGTGGTAGATGTCCGGCTCGCCGGCGGCTGAGGAGTGAGAGGCCATGCTCGTCCTTGAGGATGGTGGGGACAGATCAGCTCGCATATCGAGACATGTGCGCGTTATGCGATTGGTTGCATGACCGTACGGGCTTGCCGGGGTCGGCACAAGGCCCGGATGACGACTTCTCGGGTGTCCGCCGGTGACCGGTGTCGTGGGTCTGCCCAGTGGTCGCGATCACCCACACTGGTGCGTATGCCGAACCACCCCGCCCGCCCCCTCCACGATCCCCGCGCGGTGGCGGACGAGCTGCGTGACCTCCTCGCCGAGGCGCTCGCCGGGCATCGGGTGGACGCGCTGGCGGGGCGGGTCACCCGCCTCATCGAGGCCTACCGCTCGGGCTCGGTGCCCGCCTCGGTCATCCTCGCCGACCCCGTCACCGTGGCCGCGTATTCCGCCTATCGCATGCCTGCCACCGTGGCCGCGCTGGGGGCGGTGCTCGAACAGGCGTCGTCGGCCGTGCCCTCGTTGCGGGTGCGGCGGCTCGTGGACCTCGGGGGCGGCACGGGGGCTGCGGGCTGGGCCGTGGCGGCCTGGGCGCCCGAGCTGGAGCAGGTCGACGTGCTCGAGCAGTCCGAGCTGGCCCGGTCGCTGGGGGCACGGCTGGCGAGGGCGTCGACCGTTGCCGCCCTGCGTGAGTCCCGTTGGCACGCCTGGACGCTCGGTCGCAGTGCGGTGCCCCCCGGCCTCGCGGGAGAGGAGGCTGGCCTCGCCGACCTGGCCGTCCTCTCGTACGTCATCGGCGAGCTGCCGGACCCGCTGCGGCAGGAGGCCGTGGCCACCGCCATGGCTGCCGCGAGCACGGTGCTGGTGGTCGAGCCCGGCACGCCCGCGGGCCATCGCCGGGTGCTGGCGGCGCGAGACCAGCTGCAGGGCGAGGGTTTTCGTGTGGCCGCGCCCTGCCCCCACCAGGGCCCGTGCCCGCTGACGGGCGACGACTGGTGCCACCTGCCCGCCCGGGTCGAGCGCTCGGCCCTGCACCGGGCCGTCAAGGGCGCCGAGCTGTCCTCGGAGGACGAGAAGTTCAGCTATGTCCTCGCCACCCGCCTGCCCGTCGAGCCGTATGCCGCCCGCGTGATCCGCCACCCGATGATCCGCAAGGGTCTCGTGGGACTGCCGCTCTGCCAGGCCGACGGCACCGCCGCGCAGCGTCTCGTGTCCAAGCGTCAGGGCGC
Organism: Arsenicicoccus sp. oral taxon 190; assembly: GCF_001189535.1. Taxonomy (NCBI): domain Bacteria; kingdom Bacillati; phylum Actinomycetota; class Actinomycetes; order Micrococcales; family Intrasporangiaceae; genus Arsenicicoccus; species Arsenicicoccus sp. oral taxon 190. Next base: position 860,932 of record NZ_CP012070.1, on the reverse strand, counting down.
GGCATACAAGGAGGCCCGCAAGCTCGACTGGGGTGACGCCCTCCAGGCCGGCTGGAGCGCGCAGGCATGACGAGCGGCGGCCCCTTGACGTGGGGGTGACGTGGTGAGGGACCCTGGTCCCATGGACCCGCAGCTGCGCATCGAGCTCTTCCCCGCCGACCTCGACGCGTCCCTGGCGTTCTACGCGGCCCTCGGGTTCGAGCTCCGCGGGCGCAAGGACGGCCCTCCGCGCTATGCCAACGTGCGCCTGGGCGGGGTGCGGCTCGGGCTGTGCGAAGCCGCTGCGGTCGACCCCGCGGCTCGCCGCCTCCCCGCCGGGACCGAGCTGGTCGTGGACGTCGACGACGTGACCGGGCTGCGCGACGAGCTGGTGGGTCGCGGGGTCCAGCTCGACGAGGACCTGGCCGAGCGCGAGTGGGGGCTCACCGACTTTCGCGTGGTCGACCCGGACGGCTACTACTGGCGGTTCACGAGCCGCCGCTGAGGTCGCCCCGCGGGTCGCGGGGAAGGTCGGCTACCGATAGCGGTACCTGATCTTCCCCGCGAGCGTGTCGGGACCTGCCCCGCGAGCGCGTCCCTCAGTAGGAGCTCTGCTCGCCCTCGCCCTGCGCCGGCTCGGAGGTGTCCTGACCGCCCGCCGCGGCGGGCACGTCGTCGAGGTCGGTCTCCTGGCCCAGCGCCGTCGGCTGCCCGTCGGTGCCCTCGACGTCGGTCTCGGGCCGGTCCTCGCGCGTCGCGTCGTTGCTCATGGACCCAGGCTAGGCGCCGGGGGCCGCTCACGCCCACAGGTCCTGCCCCAGCACCTCACCCTCACGACACCCCCGCGGTATGGCGAACACCGCTGACCCGATGGGCGTGGTCCACGTGTTGAGCAGGTCGGCCTCGGCGAGCCGCCGCTGCACCGAGAGGTACTGCTCGAGGTCCGCCTGGAAGGCCACGAAGAGCAACCCGGCGTTGGTCAGCTGCCCGGGGGCCGGCGCGTCGTCGTAGCTGTACGGCCGTCGCAGGAAGCGGTCCCGCCGTCCGGCCTCGTGGGGCATCGAGCGACGCACGTGGGAGAACTCGTCGATCACCGGCAGACCCAGGTGGTCCGTCGCGGCCAGGTCGGGGGCGTCCGTCTCGACGCGACCGGTCAGCGGCGCCCCGTCCTTCTGACGTCGCCCGAGGGAGGTGTCGCGGGTGAGCGGGTCCGCCTCCTCCCAGGTCTCAAGGTTCATGGCGATGCGGCGCAGCACCATGGTCGTGCCGCCCTGCAGCACCCGGGGCGCGGAGGGCCCGCACCACACCACCGCGTCGTCCGGGCCGCTGACCGGGTTGACGGTGCCGTCGACCTGCCCGAAGAGGTTGCGCATGGTCTCCCCGGGGTGGGTCACGCCGTGCCCCTGCCGGAAGCCGCGCTGCACCCACCGGATCGTGGCGATGGTGCGGGCCTCCTTGGTGAGCACCCACTGGGCGTGCGAGACGGTGATGGGGGAGTCCGCGCAGATCTGCAGCAGCAGGTCCCCACCGGCCCACCGGGGGTCGAGGCGGTCGATGCGCGGGAAGGGCGGCAGCGGGCCGAGCCAAGGTGGCCGCGGCGTCGTCACGCCCCGCAGCGTGAAGGCACGCGGCCCGAGGCCGACCGTCACGGTCAGCGAGGCGGTGGTGGCGGTCATCTCGGGCTCGAAGTCGGCATACGGCGCCTGACCCGCCATGAGCTGGGCGATGTCCTGGGTCCAGATGCGCAGGAGCCGCTGCAGCGCGGTCACGTCGGCGTCGGGCACGAGGTCCAGCGCGACCCAGGCGCCGTGCGCCTGCGGCGCGTCCATGATCCCGGGCTGGTGCTCGCCGTGGAAGGCGCGTCGCTGGTGGCCCGCCAGCTGCACCGTCGGCTCCGGTCGAGCGGGCCCGGCCGGGGCGGGGGCGGCGCCGGAGCGCGCCACCCCCACCCCTCCGGCGGCACCGGCGGCCAGGCCACCGAGCGCCGACAGGCCGCCGACGAGCACGTCACGCCGGTCGACGCGGTGCTGGTCGGCCGACATCAGTGGCCGTGCGCGGTCGTCGACGCGGCCGGCGTCGCGGGGGCGTTGGGGGTCATGGACATCCCGCCATACGTCTCCTTGGCGCCGTTGAACTCCCGCCCCGGCGCCTCGATGTGCACGTGGCCACCCTTGGCGTCCGTGAGCGTCACCGTGGTGCTGGTGCCGGACAGGATGGGCTTCCGCAGGCCCATCAGCATCACGTGGTTGCCGCCCGGCCGGAGCTCGACGGTGCCGTGCGCCGGCACCGTGAAGCCCTGCTTGGTCTCCTTCATCACCATGGCGCCCGAGGCGTCCTTCTCGGTGACGTGGAGCTGCACGCTGGTGGCGACGTCGCTCTCGGCGGCGACGATCGTGACGGGCTTGTCGGTGTCGTTGACCAGGGTCGCGAACATCCCGGTCATCCCGCCCTTGACCGCCTTGATCCAGGGGTCCTTGACGGTGAGGAGGTGGTGGTCGACGGCGCTGCTGGTCGAGGTCCCGGCGGTCGCAGCGGTGGTCGAGGTGGTCGTGCTCGTCGTCGCCGTCGTGGTGGCGCCCGACCCGCACGCGGCGGTGGTGAGGGCGACGAGGGCAAGGGCGCAGGGCAGCGCGAGGCGCGTGGTCATGATGTGGGTTTCCTTGGGTCTGGTGGTCTGCGGTCAGCGAGGGCAGGCCACCAGCGGCGGTCCGCGCCGCGGTGCGATAAGCGCCACGTCCGCGGTGACGAGGCGCGGCAGGTCCAGGACCGGCAGGGTGGGGCGCGGCCGGTGCGCGGGACGCACCAGCAGGACCCGTATGACGGGCGCCAGCCACCCGGCCAGCAACCACAGGGCGCGCTCGCCCCGCGCGAGCACGAGGGTGGTGACGACAGTGGCGATCGCGTGGGCCAGCAGCATCGGCAGCGACAGGTGGTGGCCGCCGTGCGCCGCGAGGTGCTCGACCGCGGCCGCAGCATCACCGGCGGGCGCGTGGGTCACGAGCACGGCGTGGTGCCCGCTGCCGACGACGTGACCGAGCGACGCCGGGTCGGCGCCGGTGGTCCCGAGCAGCGCGAACGCCTCGTGCAGCGCCAGCTGGCCGCCGCCGAGGATCGCGCCGATCGACCAGGTGCCCAGCCGGCGCGAGCTCGCGACCAGCGCGGCGGTGCCGACGACCGCCACCAGGACGGCCAGGACGCCGGGGCCGGGCAGCGTGCCGCCCCCGACGAGGTGGGCGAGCGCCGCGAGGCAGACCACGACGACGGCGAGCACCGCGGCGCGCAGCAGGCGCACCCGTCCCCCGTCCGGCGTGATCACGGCGCCAGTCTAGGGGCGGGGCGCGATCCGGTCAGGGCGCGAGAGGTGCCGCCGACCACGGTGTGGTTGCATGAGCGCAGCCCCAGGCCCAGCCCCCAGACCCCGCCCCCAGACCCGCCCCCACGAGGAGCAGCCGTGGCCGACATGACCGGAGTGGTCTTCCCGCAGCAGGACGGGCAGCGCAGCAGCAGCGCGCTCGGACGCGAGGTCGTCGCGGCGGCGCTCGCCGGGGTCGACGACGTGGGGGCGGACGCGGTGCGCCGCGAGACGGCCTGGCGCAAGGACTACCCGCGGCACTTCCGGCGCCTGGTGGAGGTGGGGATCCACGACGGCGACGCCGCCCGGACCGTCGCGCGTCAGGGCCTCGAGGCGTTGCACCGGCGGATGCGCTGGGTGGGGCCCGGCGGCGAGGACGAGCCCCTGGCACGGGCGTGCGAGGAGCCGGGCACCCCCCTCGCCGGCGCCACGATTGAGGGTCAGGGCGAGCCGGAGCGCGAGCTGTCGCTGCCCTACCGCGGGGAGCGGCTGCGGGGCGACGAGCTGCGCCGCCGCCTGGAGGAGTGGGTCCGCGCCGGGGTCGTCGAGCCCGGTGTGCAGCAGGCCGTCGAGCGCGTCCTCGACCATCCCGAGTGGCTGGACCTGCGCGACCAGCGCGTCGTCGTCCTCGGCGCCGGCGCCGAGATGGGCCCGCTGCGGTCGATCCTGCGGTGGGGCGGGGACGTCGTCGGCGTCGACCTGGCCCGGCCCAACCTGTGGCGCCGCCTCGTGGCGGTGGCGAGGCAGGGCGCCGGGCGGCTCGTCATACCGGTCCCGCAGGGAGTGGCGACGGACGAGACCCGCGACGACGACCGGCTCGCCCGGCACGCCGGCGCGGACCTGCTCCACGACCTCGGCGCCGTGGCCCACTGGCTCGAGTCCCTCGACGGCCCACTGGTGCTCGGCAACTACGTGTATGCCGACGGCGCCACCAACCTGCGGCTCGCCACAGCGGTCGACGCCCTCACGACCTGGCTGACGGGGCGGCGCGACGACGTGGCCCTGGCGTTCCTCGCGACCCCGACCGACGCGTTCGTCGTGCCGGGGTCGGCGGTGGCGCAGTCGACGAGCAGCTATGACAACCGGACGGTCGGCCGGGTGGTCCGGACGCCGCTGCGGGTGGCGAGCGGCGGCCGGTTGCTGCGGCGGCAGTATCCCCCGGGCGAGGCGGTCGGGGTCTCGGACAGCATCGTCGAGCAGCAGGGGCCCAACTACCTGCTGGCCAAGCGGGTCCACCGGTGGCGCGCGACGGTGGCCGCCGCCGACGGGCTGCCGGTCTCGCTCAACGTCGCGCCACCCACCCGCACCCGCTCGGTGACCAAGAACCGCGCCCTCGCGGCGGCCTACGCCGGGGCGCACTGGTTCGGGATCGAGGTGTTCGAGCCGGCGACGTCCAACACGCTGATGGCGGCGCTGCTGGTGGACGACCTGCGGCACGGCGGGGGCGCGGGGCATGAGGCGTCCCGGCGGCCGTGGACGGACGAGGCCCGGGCGGCCGTCCACGGCGGGCTGTGGCGCACCGGGTACGACCCGCGCAGCGCCCTCGGCGTCGCGGCGCTGCTCGGTCTGGGGGCGGCCCGGCACTAGTGCGGGCCGACTACCTGTCATCGGGGCCCGTGAGTGCATAGGGTCGGACCATGGCCTCACGACCTCATGCCGCCGCCCTCCTCGAGGACGCGTGGAACCGTCATGTCACCGGGGTGCTGCGCGATCGGGGGTGGCGCTGCGAGGCGATCGGCCACACCGGTTACGGCACACCGGACCGGGTGCGGGTGCTCGGCCGGATCAAGCTGGCGCGCCCCGGCGACCCGGGCACGCAGGACTCGCCGCAGCGGGACGCCGCCGTGCGTGACCTGCGCGGGGAGGAGCGGGCCCGCGGGTGGCGGTCCTTCGCGACGCCGCCGCCGGCGACCAACGCCCCGGTGACGGTGCGGCTCGGCGACGCGGTCGTCGAGTCCCGGACCGACCGGGGTGGCTACGTCGACGTGCTGGTGGAGGGCGCCGGGCTCGAGCCGGGCTGGCACACGGCCACCATCCAGTCGCAGGACTCCGACCCGGCGGACGCTCCCGTGCTGGTCATCGGCCCCGAGACGCGGTACGGCATCGTCTCGGACATCGACGACACGGTGATCTCGACGATGCTGCCGCGAGCCCTGATCGCGGCGTGGAACACCTTCGTGGTGCACTCCAACACCCGCCGCGCGGTGCCCGGCATGGCGCCGCTCTACCGCGAGCTGCAGGAGATCTTCCCGGGCGCGCCCGTGATCTACGTGTCCACCGGGGCGTGGAACACCTTCCAGACGCTGACGCAGTTCCTGGCGCGGCACGGCTTCCCGGCCGGGCCGCTGCTGCTCACCGACTGGGGTCCGACCAACACCGGGTGGTTCCGCTCGGGGCAGGAGCACAAGCGGGCGTCGCTGCGCTCGCTGTGGCAGACCTTCCCGGACGTGCACTGGCTGCTCGTCGGGGACGACGGGCAGCACGACCCCAAGCTCTACAGCGACTTCGCCGAGGACCACCCCGACGTCGTGGAGCTCATCGCGATCCGTGAGCTGACCCCGGCCGAGCAGGTGCTGTCCCACGGTCTGCCGGTGTCCAACGAGGAGCTGCAGCCGATCGAGCGGATCAACGCCACCACCCCGGTCTACCGCGCGCCCGACGGCTACGGTCTCGCGCAGCGCCTGCGGGCGCAGTACGCCGCGGCCGACATCGGGGCCCACCACCACCCGGACGTCGAGGACCCGGAGGTGCACGCGGCCGCGGTGCGCGCCCAGCCGGACCGCGACGACCAGAACCCGTTGTGAGCCATGCCCGAGCTGCCCGAGGTCCAGGCCCTGGTCGACTTCCTGACCGAGCGGATCGTCGACGACGCGATCACGGCCGTCGAGCTGGGGTCCTTCTCGGTGCTCAAGACCTATGCGCCCGCGCCGCAGGCCTTCGCCGGGCTGGTCGTGTCGGGGGTCTCGCGGCACGGCAAGTTCGTGGACATCGACTGCGACGGGCTGCACCTGGTCTTCCACCTCGCCAAGGCCGGATGGCTCAGGTGGTATGACGAGGTCCCGCGTGCTGCCTTGCGCCCCAACAAGTCTCCGGTGGCGGTGCGGGTGCGGATGCTGTCCGGCGGGGGGTTCGACCTGACGGAGGCGGGCACCCGCAAGTCGCTGGCCGCGTACATCGTCGACGACCCCGCGCAGGTGCCGGGGATCGAGCGGCTCGGCCCCGACCCGCTGGCGGACGACTTCACGCTCGACGTCTTCGCGCAGGTGCTGGCCGGCCGCTCGGCCCAGATCAAGGGCGTGCTGCGGGACCAGTCGATGATCGCCGGCGTCGGCAACGCCTACAGCGACGAGATCCTCCACGTCGCCCGGCTGTCGCCCTTCGCCAAGGCGTCGGCGCTCGACGAGGATCAGGTGGCGCGGCTCTACGAGGCGCTGCGGGAGACCCTGCGGTCGGCCGTCGTCACCGCGTCCGGCAAGCCGGCCGCCGAGCTCAAGGACGCCAAGCGGGCCGGGATGCGGGTGCACGGCCGGACCGGCGAGCCGTGCCCGGCGTGCGGCGACACGGTGCGGGAGGTGTCCTTCGCCGACTCCTCGCTGCAGTACTGCGCCACCTGCCAGACCGGCGGCAAGCCCCTCGCGGACCGCCGCACCTCCAAGTTCCTGAAGTAGCGTCTTCCTCTCTATCCGCGATCGTGGACCCTTCGGGCGCCCAGGCGACTGTGCTGTCCGGATACATGTGAGACGTGGTGTCCGGATAGATGTGAGACAGGTTAGGCCGCGATTCGTCCTTGGTCGGTGGTGTCCCAGTCGATGGTGAGGTGCCCGATCCAAGTGCCCTCGTGATCGTGGACATTGGCGTGGTTGCCGTCGACAAGGATCGTGACGGTGCTGCCGGCTCGGGATCGTCCGACGCTGAACCGCAGCCTGCCGAAACGGACGCGGCCCTCGGTGCTGACCTTCGCTGCGCGGATGTCAGCGTCTCGTTGGGCAGGCAGGCGGGTCGGGCCGCCGAGATCGCCGCGCGCGGCGGCCTCGGCCCACGCCTGGGCGGGTGTGCTGTTCAAGGCAGAGTGCCAGCGGCGCTGGTTGTAGTACTCCTGGTACTGGTCCACGAGGGCCTGGACATCGGCGATGCAGGTCGGTGGATGACCCGCGGCGGTGAGCTCACGCACACGGCGAGTCAGCCACTGCTTGCTGGTCTGGTGGTGCCGCTCGCACTTGCCGCAGGTCTGCGGGTGGTACGGGCTGGAGTGGATCAGTCGTGTCCCGTGCCGGTCGACCAGCTCGAAGAACTTGGTCGGCGCCGGGGTGGCCCCGGCGCGGGAGTGTCTGGCGAACGCGGCCCCGTTGTCGGACAAGACGATCCCGGGCGCGCCGAAGGCCGCGATGGCCCTGGTCAGCGCGGCCCGCGCGTCAACACTGGTCTCGGCGGCGCACACGTGCGCGGCGACCAGGGTGCGGGTGGCGTCGTCGAGGACCTCGATGATGCACACCGTGCCGGTGCCGAACCCGAGCCCGGTCAGGTTGGTGCCGTCGATCTGGTAGCAGTCCCGCGGGCGGGCGTAGGCGAACCGTCGATAGGACGACCGAGGTCGCTTCTTGGGATTGGTACGCAGCATCCCCGCCCGTTTGAGGACCTGGTTGATCGTCGAGCGGGCCGGCACGACGAGCCCCTTGCTCGCCCACTGGTCGCGCTCGGCCTCGGCGATCAGCACCGCCCGGATGAAGTCCGCGCCCTCGTCCAACTCGGCCCCGGCGCGCAGCGCCACGATCCGCCCGGCCACGAAGTCGGGCACCTGCTTGGGACTGGACCCAGGACGGCGCGACCGGGGCTGCCACGACCCTTCCCGCAGCGCCCTTTCCCGGTGCCGGTAGGCCGTAGCCTTCGGTATCCCATGGGCCCGCGCGAAGGCGGCGAACCCATCCGGGAACGCCGCCTTCGTGCCGTACTGCGCCTCGATCCTGCACGCGTTGTCCAACATAGCCATACGCGCCGCCTGCTTCCCCGCCATGCACTACGCATAGCGATCAAGCACGCCCCACACGCCTATAACAGCAGTCTCAGATCTCTCCGGACATCCCGGTCTCACATGTGTCCGGACTTCACAGCGCCCAGGCGACACAAACCGACCACGATCGCGGGGGAGAGAGCGGGGGGGAGAGGGCGGGGAGGGGGGTGCACGGGGGCCTGCGATGTATGGCGGGCCGGGCTGCGGCGGTGGCAGGGTGGACCCATGACGATCCCCGCAGACGCCCAGCCCGACGTGCCCCAGATCAGCCGCGACGAGCTCGCCGACGACGCGCTCGTCCTCGACGTCCGCAACCAGGACGAATGGGACCTGGGCCACGCGCCGGGCGCTATCCACATCCCGCTGGACCAGCTGGTGCAGCGCCGGGACGAGCTGCCCGAGGTCGACGTGCTGCCGGTGACCTGCCGCGGCGGTGGGCGGGCCTCCCGCGCGACCGCGTGGCTCAACCAGAACGGCTGGGACGCCGCCAACCTCACCGACGGCATGCTCGGGTGGAAGGCTGCGGGTCGGCCGCTCGTGGCCGACGGCGGCGGCGAGCCGGACGTGCTCTAAGGCTCGACCTCGATGGGGTCGTATCCGCCTCTCTAGGACACCCTCTAGACAGGGTCAGAGAGTGGCATCGAGGGTGGTCAGGCGTTCTCGGAGGGGAGCTCGCCGACCCGCTTGGCGTCGCTGAGCGGCGTCGGGATCTCGCCCGCCGCGCCGGCGCCCTCGGCCTGCTCCTCGCGCGAGACCTGCGAGGTCCGCGCGCGGTCGGCCTCCTCCCGGACCTCGCGCGCCTCCTGGTCGTCGACGTGGCGGCGGGCGGCCTCACCGGCCGGGCCGGTCTCGCCGGCGTCGCGCTGCGCCGCCCCATCCCGCTGCGCCACGGACGCCTGCTGCGCCGCCCCATCCCGCTGCGCCGCCGTGTCGCGGGCCTGCTTCTCGCGCAGCGCACCCATGCCCCAGCAGTCGATGACGCCGGTGAGCGGGTCGGGCTCGGGCACCTCGATGGTCGTCGTCAGCGACGTGACGGCCGGCTCGGTCGGCGTCGACCCGAAGCCGAACCGCACGGGCGGCGACACCGGCCCGAGCGCCCCGAGGTCCTGCCCGTCCCAGCTGGCCCGGGCGGATCGGATGGCGTGGAGGTCGGTGGCGCCATACGTGGCGGGCAGGCCGTTGGCGGTGGTGCCCTGGGTGCGGACGCCGCGCAGGAGGGCCTGCGCGATCGGGTCGGTGACGCGGCTCCACCAGGCCTTGCTCGCGAGCGCGGCGGGGACCGCGTGCAGGGCGCGGCCGAGGGTGGTGCGGTCGCCGAGGGTGAGCTGCAGCGTCAGCGGGCCGGCCGTGAGGTGCAGGGTGTGGCCGTCGGTCCGCTCCTCGACGTCGGTGACGACGACCTCGTCGAAGGTGTAGAGCTGCGCCACCGTCTCGGCGATCTCGTCGGTGGGGGCGAGCAGCACGCGGTGCCCGCCGGGCCGCTCGACCATCACGTCGGTGAAGGCGCCGAAGGGGGATTCCGCCCAGCGGCCCACGACGACGCGGGTGCCGTCGGAGAAGCCGAGGCCGGCGATCCTGCCGGTGAACGTGTGTGTGCCGGTCTGCAGAGTCATGGTGCCACCCAAGTGAATTCGTTGCCGAAGGGATCGCGGAGGTAGGTGCGTCGGGGGTCGGGGTTGGTCTCCTCGCACACGGTCGCGCCGAGGAGCAGGAGGACGTCGGGGGTCTGGGCCGTCACGGCGAGGCGCATCGAGTTGAAGACGGCCTTGGGCTCGGTCTCGCGCGCGAAGACGATGGACTCGAAGGGCGCTCCGGGCACCGGCTCGATGAACGCGGTGTCGCGGTCGTCCGGCACCGGGTGGACCTTGGTGTCCAGGACCCGGCCCCACCAGGCGGCGTTGGCCTCGGGGTCGCTGGAGTCGATGACGACCTGGTACATCCGGCGCTTCTCGCTGGGGCGGACGACGACGCCGAGCTCGCGCTGCTCGGGGTCCAGGGCGAGGTCCCAGGGGTAGCTGTCCTGGTCGACGATGGTGCCGCCGGCCTGCACGAGACCGTCGGTGTCGGCGGCGTAGATGTCGAGGTGGACGCGGCGGCGCTCGTCCCGACGCCGAGCGGTGGGGCGGATCCACACCGTGTCGGTGGCGTCGTCCCCCGACAGCTCGTAGCCGTCGGCGCCGTGGTCGATCATGCGGAGCCCGAGGGCGCGCGACCAGAACCGCGCCAACGACTCGGGGTCGTGGGCGTCGATCGTCAGGTCTACGTAGCGGGCCAAGGCCATGGGATGAACCTACCTGGCGGCTGTGTCGCGTGGTCGGGCGTTGCTCGGCATACGGCTGTCTCGTCGTGTCTATCTCTGGGGCTAGTCTCCCGCAGAGTGTCCGATCGGGCGACACGATCAGACCGTATGCCGAAATCTGCTGCCGTCTCTAGATGGCCGCATAAGGTGCGAGTGTGGATCCGATCAAGAACCCGTATGCCCCCGGTGCCGGCCAGCGGCCCCCCGAGCTGGCGGGGCGCGACGAGCAGCTGAGCGCCTTCGAGGTGGTCCTGCAGCGGGTGGCGCACGGCCGGCCCGAGCGGTCCATCGTGTTGACCGGGCTGCGGGGTGTCGGAAAGACCGTGCTGCTCAACGCGCTTCGCTCGGCCGCGGTCCGGGCGCGTTGGGGGACGGGCAAGCTCGAGGCGCGTCCCGACCAGCGCCTGCGCCGACCGCTCGCGTCCGCCCTGCACACGGCCGTGCGCGAGCTGGGGCACCCGCAGGGCGACGACGTCGACCAGGTCCTCGGCGTGATCAAGGCCTTCGCGCAGCGGGACGTGGATCCCAAGGCCAAGATCCGCGACCGGTGGAACCCGGGCATCGACGTGGCCGCCGTTACAGGGCGGGCCGATTCGGGCGACATCGAGATCGATCTCGTCGAGCTCTTCACGGACTGTGCGGGTCTCGCGGCGGACGTGGGGCGGGGGATCGCGGTCTTCATCGACGAGATGCAGGACCTGCACGCCGAAGACGTGTCGGCGCTGTGTGCGGCCTGCCATGAGCTGTCCCAGCAGGGGTCGCCGCTGATCGTGGTCGGTGCCGGGCTGCCCCACCTGCCCGCCGTGCTGTCGGCCTCGAAGTCCTACAGCGAGAGGCTGTTTCGCTACAACCGGATCGACCGACTGGCGCGCGGGGCGGCCGATCAGGCGCTGCAGTCGCCGGCCGAGTCGGAGGGTGCGGCCTTCGCCGAGGACGCGTTGGCGGAGATGTATGCCGTGACCGGTGGGTACCCCTACTTCATCCAGGCGTATGGCGCAGTGGCGTGGGACGCGGCCCCGGCCTCCCCGATCACCGCCGAGGACGTGCGCGTGGCGGCGCCGGCGGCGGAGGAGGAGCTGGCGGTGGGCTTCTTCGGGTCGCGGTACGAGCGGGCGACGCCGGCCGAGCGGGAGTATTTGCGGGCCATGGCGGACGCGGCGCTGGCCGAGGCGGAGGCCGGGCGGCCGTTGGACGAGACCGAGTCCGTGGCCACGTCGGCCGTCGCGTCGCTGCTCGGCCGTAAGCCGCAGTCCCTGTCGCCGGCGCGGGACGCCTTGATGAAGAAGGGGTTGATCTACTCGGGGGAGCGGGGGCGCATCGCGTTCACCGTGCCCCACTTCGGCCGCTACCTGAGGGCCCACGCCGGCGACGAGTAGTTGCAACTGTCCTGTCAACGGCGAGCCATTTTGAGATTTACCCGAGAGTACGAGACGGCGTGAGACAGATCGCCGCTCCAGCGGCGGACTTTGAGACACCAGCCGCGGAGTTTGAGACGGCTTCTCCGGTCACATCCCCATCTGGCGGTTGATCGCGGTCGCTCCGATCTCGACCGCGAGATCCCGGCCTGCGTTGCCGAGGTATGCAGCGGTCTTGCGCAACCAGCCCTTCCGCTCTGGGTCCGGCTCGCGTTCCGCGGCCTCGTCAAGGGCGGCGACGAGGCGATCGGCGATGCTTTCGGGGTGTGGGCCACGCGCCGACCGCTCGTCTTGCGTGACCAGTGGGCTTGCCAACGAGGCTGATCCCACCGGAGGCTCGTCGCTCCAGCTTGGTGATGAACGGTGGGTCTTCACCTTCCAGAGCCCGCAGCGCGGCCTCGACGTGGTCAGCGTCCACACTCGATTGCTCCACGATTTCGTTCGGGCGCATGACTCGCCCGGTGCGCTCGAACACCTCCACGATCGCCGTGAGCACGGGCAGGTCTCTGCTGGCCCAGGTCTCGTCCATGTCCCCATTCACTCAGATGCCACTGACAAGGCCAGCGAGTGCGGCACGCTGGGTACATGACAAGCGGCGACGACATGGGCGAGCGTGACGTCATCCCCGAGTTGGCGGCCGCCATCGATGAACTGCGCTCTCTCCTCCGAGCCTTCGACGACGTCCGGCCTTCGGACATGGACGAACGCTTCTACCTCCATGCCTACAACGAACTGGACCTGGCTGGCCGGACGGTCATCGACGCTTTCGACCGAGAGCGGGACACAGACGAGGGGCTGTGGCGCAAGTAGGTGGCTCTCCCGGACGGGGACGCTGCACCACCCTTAGGGTTGCGAGTAGTGAATACCGGTAATGGCGACCCCCAGCTGGCGGCGGAGCAGCGTGCGCGCGTGCTGATCGACCGCCAGCTCGCTGATGCCGGGTGGTCGGTGCAGGACAAGAAGTCGCTGAACCTGATCGCCCACCAGGGGGTCGCCTGCCGTGAGGTCGTCATGAAGGCCGGGCACGGTCGCGTCGACTACCTGCTCTACGTCGATCGCAAGGTCGTCGGGGTGATCGAGGCCAAGCCTGAGGGCACGACCCTGTCGGGCGTGGAGTGGCAGTCCGCGGTCTACGCCAACGGTTTGCCGGCGGAGGCCGAGCTGAAGTCGATCACCGTCGACGGCCGGTTGCCCTTCGTCTTCGAGGCCAGCGGCTCCGAGACCCACTTCACCAACGGCTATGACCCTCATCCGAGGGCTCGCCGGATCTTCAACTTCCCGACCCCATCGACCCTGGCCAAGCAGATCCGCGATGCCGAGGCCGACCCCGCCAGGCCCACGTGGCGAGCCAAGGTCCAGGATCTCCCGCCGCTCGACGAGGCGCCACTCCGTCCGGCCCAGATCACTGCGATCAAAGGCATCGAGCAGAGCCTGGCCAAGCAGCATCACGACCGGTCCCTCGTCCAGATGGCCACCGGAGCCGGTAAGACGTACACGGCCGTCACCGCGGCATACCGCCTCCTGAAGTTCGGCGGATTCCGGCGGATCCTCTTCCTCGTCGACCGCAACAACCTGGCCGAGCAGACGATCGCCGAGTTCCAGAACTACCGCACCCCCGACGACGGACGCCGCTTCACCGAGCTCTACAACGTAGACAAGCTGACCAGCGCCGGGATGCTCGGCTCCTCCCACGTCATCGTCTCCACCATCCAGCGGGTCTACTCGGCCTTGCGCGGCCAGGAGGTCACCGAGGGTGACGACCCGAACCTCGATGACTTCGTCCCCGATGCCCCGGTCACCGTCACGTACTCACCCGAGATGCCGCCCGAAGCGTTTGACCTGGTCATCGTCGACGAGGCCCACCGCTCGATCTATGGCGTGTGGCGCGGCGTCCTCGAGTACTTCGACGCCCACGTCGTCGGCCTCACCGCGACCCCGGGCAAGCAGACCTTCGCGTTCTTCCGGCAGAACCTCGTCTCCGAGTACACCTACCCGCAGTCCGTCGCCGACCGCGTCAACGTCGACTTCGACCTCTACCGGATCCGCACGCAGATGAGTGAGCAGGGAGGCGCGATCGAGGCCGGCACGATCGTGCCTAAGGTCGACCGCCGCACCCGACAGCAGCGGCTTGAGGCGATCGAGGAGGACTTCGAGTACACGCACAAGCAGCTCGACCGGGCGGTCACGGCGAAGTCGCAGATCCGCCTCGTGCTGGAGACCTTCCGCGACAAGCTCTTCACCGAGATCTTCCCCGGCCGCTCCACCGTCCCCAAGACCCTGATCTTCGCCAAGGACGACGCCCACGCCGAGGAGATCGTCACCACCGTCCGTGAGGTCTTCGGCAAGGGCAACGACTTTGCCGCCAAGATCACGTATGCCGCCCGCGACCCGAAGAGCCAGCTCCAGGCCTTCCGCACCTCACCGTCGCTGCGGATCGCGGTCACCGTCGACATGATCGCCACCGGCACCGACGTCAAACCGCTGGAGTGCGTCTTCTTCATGCGCGACGTCCGCTCCGCGCAGTACTTCGAGCAGATGAAGGGCCGCGGGGCCCGCACCATCGCCCCGGCCGACTTCCAGTCCGTCACCCCCGACGCCTCAGCCAAGACCCGCTTCGTCATCGTCGACGCCGTGGGGGTCACCGAGCACGACTTCGTCGACCCCCCACTGAACCGCGACAAGTCGATCACGCTCAAGAAGCTCCTCGACAAGGCTGCCACCCTCACGTTGACCGAGGACGAGACCGCCACTCTCGCGTCCCGGCTGGCCATGCTCGAGCTCAAGCTCACCGATGCCGAGCGCAAGGAGCTCGACGACGTCGCCGGCCGCTCGGTGCGTGACATCGTGCGCGGGCTCGTCGACGCTGTCGACCCTGACGTCCAGGCCAAAGTCCTCGACGGAGCCCAGGACCCTGAACAGGCTCGCCGGGACCTTCTTGAGCGGGCCGTCGAACCGATCGCCGGCAACCCCGACCTACGCACCCGCCTCCTCGAGCTGCGCGCCACCCACGACCGGACCATTGACGAGGTCAGCGTCGACACCCTCCTCGACGCCTACGGTGTCGTCGACACCAGCCGCGCCAAGTCTGTCGTCGAGTCGTGGGCGAAGTACCTGCTCGAGCATCGCGACGAGATCACCGCCATCCAGCTCGTCACCGAGGCCAAGGAACGCCGCATCGCCTTCGCCGACGTCCAAGAGCTTGCCGACCGGATCTCCCGACCGCCCTACAACTGGACCCCCGACATCATCTGGCACGCCTACGAAGCCATCGACGTCGACCGGGTTCGCCACAGCGACCGGCACACCCTCACCGACCTGGTGTCACTGCTGCGCTATACCGTCGGCCTTGACAACGAGTTGGTCCCGTATGCCGCCCGAGTTCAGGAGCGGTATGCCGCGTGGCTGGCTCAGCAGGAACAGTCGGGGACCGAGTTCTCGCCCTTGGAGAGGTGGTGGCTGGACCGCATGGTCGACGTCATCGCGTCCTCCGCCGGCGTCACCGCCGACGACCTCGACCGAGCACCCTTCACCGAGAAGGGCGGCGTCGACGGAGCACTCCGCGACCTCGGCGATCGCGCCGAGATCTATCTCGACGAACTCAACGCGGAGCTCACCGCGTGATGCCTATCCCCTTCAGACCACTTGGCGAAGTGCTCTTGCCGATGCCCAACAAGAGACTGCTGCAGCAGGGCTGGAGTCCTCGTTGCCTCCCCACTCCGTCTCCTGATCCCGAGCGTTGGGCCGTAGTCAAGACAACAGCAATCCAGGCTGGGTGGTTCGACGACACACAGAACAAGGAACTGCCCCAGCCGCTGAAGCCTCGGCCTGCTATCGAGATTCAGGCAGGTGACCTCCTGATGACTTGCGCAGGTCCTCGATCCAGATGCGGCGTACCAACTCTGGTGCGGAGGACGCGTCCGCGGCTGATGATGTCCGGCAAGATGTATCGGTTTCGACCACAGGACGCGCTCCTGCCCGAGTTCTTGGAGAAATGGCTTCTCAGCCCAGAGGCGCAACGGCGAATAGATCTAATGAAGACCGGTATCAGCGATAGCGGTCTGAACCTGACACAAGACCGCTTCCTGAAGTTGCCTGTTCCGGTACCTAGCGTGGCTGAGCAGCGGCGGATCGTCGAGGTGCTCGAAGAACACATTTCCCGCCTTGACGCCGCCCACAGCAGTTTGACGCTCGCTCACGCGCGGCAAGCTGCGTGGATGAAGGCCACCCTTCAACCGTTGGTGTGGGACGAGTCGTTCCCGCTCACAACTGTCGCTGAAATTCTTAGGGAACCGATGCGGAATGGCCGCTCGGACCGGTCATCCGAGGACCCGTCCGCGGTTCGGACACTCACCCTCACCGCCGTTACTCAAGGTGACTTCTCGGAGCGCAACACCAAGCGGACGACCACGACTCACGCCGTCGCCGCGGGGCTATGGCTGGAGCCAGGCGACGTGTTTGTGCAGCGATCCAACACGCCAGAACTCGTCGGCACGAGCGCCCGCTACGACGGGCCTCGTGAGTGGGCGATCTTCCCGGATCTCTTGATCCGATTGCGGCCCGACGAGGGCTTGATGGACAGCAGGTTCCTTGTTGCCGCTCTGCAATCCGAACGAGCCCACCGCACTATGCGGGCTCGCGCCAAAGGGCTCGCTGGTTCCATGCCGAAGATCGACCAACCGGCCGTGGGAGACACGGTCCTGCCGCTGCCTTCCATGGTGCGGCAACGGGAGATCATCGGACACTTGGCACAGAGAAGGAGTGAGTCCAATCGCCTCAAGTCCTCGTTGGACGCAGCGACCCGACGAGGTCAGGCGCTGCGGGGTGCCGTGCTCGCGGCGGCGTTCGCGGGGAAGCTGACGGGACGGCATACCGATGCCGAAGTGATCGAGGAGTTGGCGCAGCAGTGACTGGCAAGCAGGTGAAACTGTTCCTTGTCGACGGGACGCCGGGCGGGCTGACGACGGCTGAGATCACCAACTGGACCGGGCACGTTCTCTCCGCCCGGCGTTCCGATCTGGCGGATCTCCTGAAGCGCGAGGAAGTGCAGCGCACCGGGGTGTACCTCCTGCTCGGCGATGACGAGACAGCGCTGGGGGACACCCTCTGCTACATCGGAGAGGCTGACGTCATCGCGACCCGCCTTAGGTATCACGCGAACAGTCAGGACAAAGCGTTCTGGGACCGAGTCGTAGTCATCACGTCGAAAGACACGAACCTGACCAAGTCTCACGGCCGGTACCTCGAGTCCCGCTTGATCCAGTTGGCGACCAAGGCAGGCCGCGTCTCACTGGAGAACGGGACAGCTCCGCCGACGCCGAACCTCCCTGAGGCGGATGCCTCGGACATGGAGTACTTCATCGGGCAGTTGCAGATCATGTTGCCGGTCTTGGGGGTCAATGCGATTCGAGTGCGGAAGGCGCCCACTCCGGTCGCTTCTGACCCCGTCGAGTCCCCGATCTTCACGCTGAGCAACGCCAAGGCCGGAGTTCAGGCGTCTGCCCAGCAAATCGATGGTGAGTTCACACTCCTGGCTGGCTCGCGCGTGGTTCCGCACTGGCATGGTGTGGGCAAGGCGATGAGCACCCAGCGCGCCTACGCGGGCTATCGGGCCCGGCACGAGAGCCTCCTGGCGGACGGCTCGATCGTCGCCGAAGGCGGCGTCGGGCTCGTGACCCGGGACATCGCCTTCTCCTCCCCGTCCACGGCAGGCGCCGTAGCGCTCGGTCGCTCCTGCAACGGACGCGTCGAGTGGGTGTCGGCCGAGGGCTCCTTCGGTGCTTGGGAGAGCCGTGGCATCGACTGAGGAACCTCTGGTTGATGCGCGAGCCGTGCTTCGAGGCTTGGCTGCCAAGCGACCCGTCTTCTACTCCGAAGCTGACTTCCAATTCGCGTTCGCGTGGGAGGCCAAGCTTCAACGGCCAGACCTGGCGGTGCGGCTCGAGACTCATCCCGAGCCAGCAGTCCGTCTCGATCTGGAGCTGATCACGCCTGCGGGAGACCGTGGGCTGGCAGTTGAGTTGAAGTACATGACCCGACTCTGGGCGGGAATGGATCGCGGCGAGTCTTTCGCACTGAAGAACCACGGAGCCTCGGACCTGCGCGGCTACGACGTCGTCAAGGACATCCACCGCGTAGAACGCTTCACACTCAACCGGCAAGGGTGGACAGGGCTGGTGGTCGTCCTGACCAATGACGCCAGTTACTGGCGTCCGCGTACCCACGGCCGGATCACCAATGCCGACGCATTCAGGCTCGGCGAAGGCGCCGTGCTGGAGGGCCCACGCGCTTCGGGACCCAACACCGGCGGCACCTCTCGCGGCAGAGAAGCGGCACTCGACCTGCGTGGCTCATATCCGCTGACGTGGATCGACTACTCGACCCTCGGTTCCGGTCCAGCGGAGACATTCCGCGCGCTCATCATCCAGATTGGAGAGACCAATGAAGTGGGGTCGTGAGGAGTCCGAGTGGCAAGAGCTCGTCGAGGCGACAGGCCAGTTCCTCGCCGAGCAGGCGCGATTGGCACGATTGACCACGTACACCGAGGTAAACACCGTCCTGCACCAGCGGACAGGCCACCGACGCTTCGACTTCAACCAAGACAGCGAGCGGGCGGCGCTTGGAGCCATCCTCGGAGAGGTCGCCACCGAGAAGCTGGCCGAGGTGGGCGCACTGATCTCGTCGATCGTTGTCTACCTGGGCCAGAACGACGCAGGCCCTGGCTTCTTCCGACTGGCCTCGTCGCTCGGCCTACTCACCCCCAAGCCCACACTGGACCAGAAGCTCGAGTTCTGGGCCGAGCAGGTAAAGAGGACGCATGACCACTACAGCCACTGACTCCCGACGACTCGTCGACAAGTTGTGGTCGTACTGCGATGTCCTGCGCGATGACGGCGTCGGTGTCATCGAGTACACCGAACAGCTGACCTACCTGCTCTTCCTCAAGATGGCGCACGAGCGCGCCACGCGGAAGCTCCGACCGCAGCGGATCGTGCCGGAGGAGTACTCGTGGCAGCGGCTCCTCGACGCGCAGGGAGACCAGCTGGAGTTCGAGTACACCCGCATCCTCAACGGTCTCGCCCGGCAGCCCGGCGTCATCGGCACCATCTTCCGCAAGGCACAGAACCGCATACAGGACCCAGCAAAGCTCAAGCGCCTCGTCGTCGACCTCATCGACAAGGAGAACTGGAGCGGCACCGGCACCGACATCAAGGGCGACGCCTACGAGGAGCTGCTCAGCAAGGGCGCCTCCGACAAAGGCTCCGGCGCGGGGCAGTACTTCACTCCGCGTGCTCTCATCCAGGCCATCGTCGACGTCATCCAGCCAACGGTCGATGACACCGTCGTGGACCCCGCGTGCGGCACCGGCGGCTTCCTCCTCGTGGCGAGCGAGTATGCCGCGCAGGGCGCCGAATCCATGACACCCACCGAGCGGGACAAGCTCCGAGACAGCTTTGTCACCGGCTTCGAGCTCGTCGATGGAACCGCCCGGCTGGCAGCGATGAACCTGCTGCTCCACGGGATGGGTTCCGCAGACGGCGACTCCCTCATCCAGGTCCGGGACTCGCTCATCGCGGACCCGGGTCAGCGCTGGACCGTCGTGCTGTCGAACCCGCCGTTCGGGAAGAAGTCGTCGCTGACGATGATCGGTGCCGACGGGCGAGAGGTCCGCGAGGACCGCGAGATCGAGCGCCAGGACTTCGTCGCGACAACGAGCAACAAGCAACTCAACTTCGTCCAGCACATCATGACGATCCTCGACACCAACGGCCGTGCGGCCGTGGTCCTCCCGGACAACGTGCTCTTCGAGGGCGGCGCTGGCGAAGTCATCCGCCGGAAGCTGCTCACCGACTTCGACCTGCACACCATGCTGCGCCTACCGACCGGGATCTTCTATGCCCAAGGCGTCAAGGCCAACGTCCTCTTCTTCGACAAGAAGGTCGCACGCCCCGGCCAACCCTGGACTGAACGTCTATGGGTCTACGACCTCAGAACGAATAAGCACTTCACCCTCAAGCAGAACCCCCTCCGGCGAGCCGATCTCGAGGACTTCGTCACGGCGTACAAGCCGGGAAGAGGGGGCGAGCGGGAGGAGAGCGAACGCTGGAAGCCGTTCACCTACGACGAGATCACTGGCCGTGACAAGGCCAACCTCGACATCACCTGGCTGCGCGACGAGAGCCTCGAGGACCTCGACAACCTGCCGTCACCGGACGTCCTAGCGCGCGAGATCGTCGAGGACCTCACTGCAGCGCTTGAGGAGTTCGAAGCAGTCGCGACCGCGTTGGAGGAGCAACTGGGGCGGCCGGCCTCCTGAATGCGCTGGGGGTCACGGTCCGAGGAGCGCGAGAGGGATGACGGCGACCCCGTCCCGGCGGCGGTAGGCCGTGGCGCCCGTCGTGATGACGGCCAGGTCGACGACGCGGTCGGGGAGCTGACCCCGTAGCCAGTGCAGGTGGCGGACGTCGCTGTCGGTGATCGTGGGGGAGAGCTTGACCTCGATGCCGAGGATCGTGCCGGCGGGGCCTTCGACGATGAGGTCGATCTCGTGCTCCCCGCCGTTGGTGCGGAGGTGGTGGACCTGAGCCTCGGCGGCCTGAGCGGCGACGCGGACGTCGAGGGTGACGAGCGACTCGAAGAGGGGCCCCGCCATATGGACGCCGGTGGTGGAGGTCAGGTCGGATGCGCTCAGTCCGAGGAGGCGCGCCGCGAGGGCTGGGTCGGCGAGCTGGTGCTTCGGCGCCTGCTGCAGCCGCCGGATGGGGTTGTTGGCCGGGATCCACCCCGGGACGGGGTCGAGCAGCCAGAGGCGCGTCAGATGGTCGCGGTAGGCGATCGTGGTCGTCTTGGCGGGCTGGGAGCCATCGCCACCCGTGGTGGCGTCGAGCAGGCGCGAGTAGGCGGTGGTCGTGGACGAGGCCGCGGCATACGCCGTCAACCAGCGGCGGAGCGTCTCGGGACGGCGGACCTCGACCCCCGCGTCGGGGAGATCCCGGTCCACGATCCTTCGGAGATAAGAGTCGAGGAGAGTCCGGCGCACCCGTGGTGGGGTGCCCATGATGCCGGGCAGTCCGCTG
Source organism: Arsenicicoccus sp. oral taxon 190 (assembly GCF_001189535.1). Taxonomy (NCBI): domain Bacteria; kingdom Bacillati; phylum Actinomycetota; class Actinomycetes; order Micrococcales; family Intrasporangiaceae; genus Arsenicicoccus; species Arsenicicoccus sp. oral taxon 190. Next base: position 839,805 of record NZ_CP012070.1, on the reverse strand, counting down.
CGGGTGATGGCGTCCGCATAGTCGGTGAGACCGAGGGTGGACGTGCCACCGATCTCGGCTTCCCCGCGCAGCAGCGCTGCGAGGAAGATGGTCGGCTGCGTCTGGGCGCGTTCGTGCAGCGTCATGGGGCGCATCCGCAGGGACACGATCCGGCCTGCGCCGCTGTGCGTCCCCGCGGCGTCCACCGGGGTCGCTGACCCGGTCAGGAGGAAGCGCCCGGGCGGGGCGCCCGCGTCGACCTGCCGTCTCACCGAGTCCCACACCTGAGGCAGCTGTTGCCACTCGTCGATCAGCAGCGTGCCTCGTGGCGCCGCGCTCATGGAGAAGTCCGCGGCCACGACCTCCCGCTGTGCAGGGTCATCGAGCAGCCAGCTGGCGTCGGCGCGGCGGAGCGCCGTGCCCGTCTTGCCGACACCCTTGGGCCCGTCCAGGGCGATGGCGGCGACCCCGGGCAGGAGCTCGTCCAGCTCTGCGTCAACGGTCCGAGAGAGGTAGGGCACGAGCGCTACGCTACCTTTTGCAGGTGCCCTAGACTACCTTTTGCAGGTCTCCCAGTCTACTTCGTGCAGGATCCGGCGCCGGATCGGCCTGTGCCCGCAGCTTGGGGGCGCTGAGCTCGGCATACCGAGCTGTTGGACGTGGCGGCGTGACAAGGTGAGCTTCATGACCGGTCCGGTGCTACGCCTCGTGCTTCCCCACCAGTTGTTCGAGACGCATCTGGATGCCCCCCGCGGGACCTCCTTCGTCCTGGTGGAGGACGATCTGTTGCTGCGGCAGTACGCCTTCCACGCTCACAAGCTCGTGCTCCACCGGGCGTCGATGGCACGCTTTGCGCGACGGCTGACGGAGCGGGGCCACACGGTGGAGATGATCGACTCCCGTGCGGAGGCGGCCACCGCTGATCGTCTGGCGGCCCTCGTGCGCCATCGGCGCCCGTCCCAGGTGCAGGTGTATGACGTGCACGACGACTGGCTCGCCCGTGGCCTGACCGACGCCCTGGCCGCGGGTGGGTACCGGCTGCAGCCGCAGGACGTGCTGGAGACGCCCGGCTTCCTGACCACCCGGCGCGAGCTCACCGACTGGTTCGCCGAGCACCCCGCGCGGATGCAGCACTTCTACACCTGGCAGCGGCGCCGCCTCGACGTCCTCGTGGACGGCAGCGCCCCGGTCGGGGGTCGTTGGTCCTTCGACACCGACAACCGCAAGAAGCTGCCCCGGGGCTACCACCCGCCGCCGGTCCGCCTGGTGACCGAGCACGCGCCGGAGGTGCGGGAAGCGATCACGTGGGTCGAGCAGGAGTTCCCGGACGCGCCGGGCGACCCCCGCACGTTCGGTTGGCCGACGTCCCACGACGAGGCCCGCCAGCACCTGCGCGACTTCGTCGTCGAGCGGCTCGACCTGTTCGGGCCCTACGAGGACGCCATCTCCAGCCGGCACGCCTTCGTGCACCACGGGTTGCTGACCCCGATGCTCAACATCGGTCTGCTCACCCCCTCCGAGGTGCTCGACACGGTGCTGGCCGCCGCGGACGACCGGGACGTGCCGCTCGCCTCGCTCGAGGGCTTCGTGCGGCAGATCATCGGGTGGCGGGAGTACATACGCGCGACGTACCACCTCTACGGTCCACGGATCCGCACCGCCAACACCCTTCGGCACACCAGGCCACTGGACGAGGGCTGGTGGACGGCACGGACGGGGCTCCTGCCGGTGGACCTGGTGGTCGCTCGGGTCCTGGACACCGGCTACGCCCACCACATCGAGCGGCTGATGGTGCTCGGCAACGCGATGTGCCTGCTGCGCACGGACCCGGCGGACGCCTACGAGTGGTTCATGCAGATGTTCGTCGACGCCTACGACTGGGTGATGGTGCCCAACGTCTATGCCATGAGCCAGTTCGCCGTCGGCGAGGCCATGACGACCAAGCCCTATGTGTCGGGCAGCAACTACCTCACGTCGATGTCGGACCTGCCGCCCGGGGACTGGCGCAAGGACTGGGACGGTCTCTACTGGGCATTCGTGCGTGATCATCGTGAGGTGTTCGAGGCCAACCATCGCTCGCGCCGCATCCCGGCCCTGTGGGACGGTTTCGACGAGGCGCGACAGTCGGCTCACCTGGAGCGCGCGGCGGCCTGGCTCGGCTGACGTCCACCACGGCGTGCGCCTCCTGACCTCGACATGCGCGGGCAACGGGCTCTAGGGTCGGTCCCGTCCCATACTCGGAGGCCACGTGAGACGCCACGACCTGGTCATCATCGGAGCCGGCAACGCCGGCATCTCGTTGGCGGCGCGTGCCTCACGCCTGGGGTGCCGCGACGTCGTGGTCATCGCCCCAGGCGAGCTGCACCGTTACCGGCCGCTCCTCAACTACGTCGCCGGGGGCCAGGCCCGGATGAGCACCCTCACCAGACCGACAGCGTCAGTGGTGCCGAGGTCCGTCACCTGGCTCCGCGGCACCGCGACCGCGATCGATCCCCACGCCAAGACGGTCACCCTCGCCTCCGGCGACCAGATCGGCTACCACGACGTCGTCGTCGCCACCGGGCTCGACCCCGACCTGCCAGCCACCGCCGGGCTCGCGGAGGCGATGGAGGCCGGTTGGTCGTCGAGCGCCCACCTGACCGATCGCGCCGAGGATGTCTGGTATGCCGTCCGCAGGCTGCGGCGGGGCCGGGTCGTCTTCTCCATCCCGCCGGAGCCCTCGCCCTGCGGCGGCACGGCCTTGAAGCCGCTCTTCCTGGCCGCCGCTCACTGGCGCAGGCAGGGCCTGCTCGGCGACATCGACCTGCATCTGGTCACGCCCTACGCGGGCGTGCTGGACATCCCCTTCGTCGAGGACACTCTGCAGGCGGAGCTCGACCGCATCGGCGTCACGGTGCATCGACGCAGCACGGTCACGTCGGTCTCGCACGACAGCTGCGCCGTGACCCTGTCGGGCGACGGTGGTGACACGACGATCCAGGACGTCGAGCACGCCTTCATCGTTCCCGCCTACCGGGCCCCCCGGTGGCTTGCTCCGCTCGCGGGCGACCACCCCGCGGGTCTGGTGGACGTGGACCCCTCGACCCTGGCCCACCGGCGCCATCCGTCGCTCTGGAGCCTGGGCGACGTCGCTGACCTTCGCACCCGACCCTCCGGAGGGGCGCTGCGCCGCCAGGTGGAGGTCCTTGCCGCCAACATCTCGCTCGCCCGCCGCCGCCGACAGCCGCGGCGCTACGACGGCTACACCGTCATCCCCATCACCACCGACAGACACAGGCTCATGCTCATCGAGTTCGACCGTCAGCTGCAGCCCCAACCCACGGTCTCGTGGACGGACCTGACGCGGCCCCGGGCCGACCTGTGGTTCTTCGACCGGTACGTCGAGCCCATCATCTACTTCCACGCCCTGCTGGACGGCAGGGTCTAGCGACCTCCTCGGCCCCACGACCCCCTGCGCGAGACGTTGAGAGGCGGCATACGGGGGTCAAATCGCCCGGATAACCCCCATCTGGCGCCTCTCGATGAGGGGTGGGGCCGTCCCCTCCGGACGCATCGCTGACCCCGGTCGGCGCCGCACCTGACATCCGTCGGCCCGGGCGCGCCCACCTGGGTCATGATGGGGGAGGCCGGGACCACGACCCGGGCCGACCACGGAGGTAGACCTGTGCACCTGCACCACGAGGCCGTCCTGGACGCCCAGCTGCCGGACGTCTGGGCCCGGGCGACGGACTGCCGTGTCGTCGCCGCATCCTTCCCGGGGGGCACCATCACCGAGGCGACGCACGAGAGCTTCACCGGTGAGGTGGCGGTCAGGGTGGGGCTGCTGACGCTGACGTTCGCGGGCGCGGGCAGGTACGAGGAGCGGGACGAGGCCGCGCACCGGGCAGTCATCTGCGCCTCCGGTCGCCAGCGCTGGGGACCGGGGCGGGCCGACATACGGATGTGTCTGCAGCTGCAGGAGGTGGCCCCCGGGACCACCCGTGCCGTGCTGGACACCGAGCTGAGCGTCAACGGCACCTCCCTCCCGCTGGCCGGGCCGCTGGGCGCGAGGATCGCAGCCCCGCTGGTGCAGTCCTTCCTGCGGCGGCTGGCCTGCGTCGAGGAGCATTAAGCGTCATCGCGGCTCGATAGGCTGCCAGCAGGGGCGCGGCACCTTTTGGTGTCCGGGGGATCGGAGAGACATGCGAGCGGTGCTGGTTGCGATCGGCAGCCACGGCGACGTCGTGCCGTTCGTGGCCCTGGCCGAGAGGCTGCTCGCCGCGGGCCACGAGGTGGTCCTCGTCACCCACCGGTCGCTGCTGCCCGCAGGGGGTCAAGGCGTCGAGCTCGTCGGCATCGACAGTGACCCGTCGACCCTGCTGGCGGGGCCGGCGGCGCGTTCCCTGCGCCGGGGCGACCTTCGTGGCCTCTACCGCGCCCGGGCCCTCTTCGCTGACTACCTCCTCTCGGCCGGGGGACCGACGGCCGACTCCCTCGACGGCGCCGACGTGGTGGTCGCCTCGACCTTCGCGATGACGGCGGTCGCGGCTGCGCGAGACCACCAGGTGCCCGTGGTCCGGGCCCACCTTTGGCCCGAGCCCAGCAGCCTCGACGGCCCGATGCCGCTGCTGCCCTACTCGTGGCTGCTGCCGGGGGCGGTGCGGCGGTCCGCCAGGTCGGTCCAGCGTCGTGGCGAGCCGCTGCTCGCGGGGTTCGAACGCCGCCGGTCTGGCAGGCGGATGCGCGTGATGCCCACCCGGTCCGAGGGATTCCTGACCACCGACCTGGGGTCCCTCTACGCATACTCCCCGGCCCTGGTCCCGGCCGAGGTGTGCGCGCCGGCGCATGGGCAGGCCGGCCCTGCGGCCAGGGCCACGGTGACGGGGTGGTGGACCCCGCGCGCCGGAGGGCTGTCGGCGCAGACCCGCCAGCTGCTCGACGACCCGGGCCCGCCGTGGTTGTTCGTGGGGTTCGGCTCTATGCCGTCGCTGCAGCCGGGCAGGCTGCTGCCCCTGGTCGAGGGGATCTGTCGGGCGCACGGTCTCAGGGCCGTGGTGCAGCTGGGCTCAACCGCGGCGGTCCCGTCCGCTCCAGCCCCGCCCGGCTCGCCGGTGCGGCTGATCGGTCCCGAGCCTCATGACGCCCTGCTGCCACGTATGGCGCTCGCCGTTCACCACGGCGGGGCAGGGACCACCGGTGCGGTCTGTCGAGCGGGCATACCGTCCGTGGTGGTCCCGCACATGGCGGACCAGTTCTACTGGGCGCACCGGCTCCACGCCCTGGGGGTCGCTCCGGTCGGCCTGCCGTCTGCGGCCCTGCGCGCGCCCGCCGTCGCCGTCCCGATGCTGTCCCGGCTCGTTGCGCGGGCGCTGAGCCCACGCACGGTCGCTCGGGCCCGCGCGTTGGGCGACCGGGTCCGCGAGGAGGACGGCGTCGGCGCGGCCGTGCGCTGGCTCGAGGACGTGGTGGGCCGTGCCTGACCCCGACCAGGACGAGGCACCGCAGGGGACGGCCAGGCTGGGAGCCTGGCTGATCGTGGTCGGCACTGCGACGTTCACCGTCGTGTGGGTGATGGGTCTGCTGACGGCGTCGCCCGCCTTCTCCTGGCACCACAGCATGATCAGCGACCTGGGGTCGCACGCCTGCGTCGTGCGCAACGGCTACCGCATGTGCTCGCAGCACGCGGCGTCGTTCAACCTTGGTCTCGTCGTCGCTGGCATCGCTGTCGCCACAGCCTCCTGGTGCGTGCGGCGCGTGTGGGGGCGCCCGTTGACCTTCGCCACCACCTCGCTGGGGGCGGGCCTGCTGCTGCTGGGACTCGTCCCCTCGGACGTCAGCCATGGGGTGCACATGGTGGGCGCGGTGCTCACGCTGCCGATGACCGCGGCAGGTGTGCTCATCTCGGCGGAGGCGGCCTCCGCCCCCCTGCCGCCCGGGGGTGTGGCGCGCCGCGCACGACGACGCCGGGTCCTGCACGTGCGGCGCAGCCTGGGCGCGGTGGCGCTGGTGGCCTGCCTGGACCACCTCCTCGGGGACTCGCGTGCCGTGATCCCCCGGGGGGTCGCCGAAGCCGTGTCAGTGGTGGCGATCGTCACCGCCCTGCTCCTCGAAGCCTGGAGGTTCCTGTCCTGGCGCCCACGCCAGGGGTGGCAGCTCCCGTGGCGGGAGCGAGCCGCCCCCGACTGACCTCGCGCAGCCGATCGTCAGCACGGGATGGGCGCCCTGGAGTCATGCCCCATGGAAGCGGAACGCCGGCCACACCCGGGCCCACCCCCCGGACGGGGAGTCGCACCGCACCAGGGGCGCGCCGGCCACACCGAACGGATCGCTCTCTCCGCGGGCCAGGGTGCCGACGTCGACGCAGCGCGCGAAAAGGTGGCGCAGCCCTGCGGAGCGCTCCCCGACGAGCAGGACCGACTCCGTCGAGGGCGGCCCCGACCCCGACAGCGCGTTGTGGCCGGAGGCGACCCGGTCGGCCGGGATGCCGCGCGTCGGCCCGTAGAACGCGACGGCCCCCGCCAGCGCATAGGAGTCCGTGACGACGGTAGCCTGGCTGCGTCCCCGGGCAGCGCTGATCTGCTGGACATACCCGTCCCAGCCGGCCTGGTCCCGCTGGACGGGGTTGACGGCGGACACCAGCCGGAAGACCGTCGACGAGGTCGGGGCGAGGGGTAGGCAGACCAGGAGGGACACGACCCCGTTGGCGCCCACCACGACCCACCGGCGACGCCACAGCGCCCAGTCCGCCTCCGCCGCAGCCCCCCACCCGATCGACAGCGCCGGCAGGAACGCCGCGACCGGGTAGTACGGCTGGGCGGGGAACAGCACCGTGAACCCCGTCACCAGCGCAGCAGCCACTGCGAGCACCGGCACGCCCAGGCCGTGGGCACCCGGTCGCCGGCATCGCTCGGACATCCTGGGCCCCCAGGACAGCCCCCGCCACAGCACGCGGACGTATGGCGGGCCGATGAAGACCAGGACCAGAGGCACGACGAACCACCGCGTGGACGCGCCGTGGCGCGCGATCAGGTCAGCCGAGACCGCGGACATCGGAAGCCCGTGCCAGAGCTGGGCCGCCACCTGCGGACCTGCCAGCACCGCGAGAGCGACCAACCCGGTCAGGGCCCCGCGGGTGCACAGCAGCCGTGGGTGCGACGCCGCGAGGGCCACGACCAGGCCTGCGACGAGGACCATGACCAGGAGCTTGTTCCAGCAGCCCAGACCGGCCACCGCCCCCGCCCATGCCAAGGCTGACGGCCTGCCCTGGATGCCTCGGAGCATCAGCAGGATGACCGCCTGCCACACCACCAGGTCGATGCTTGCGGTGAGGAAGACGTGCCCCACCAGCAGGGGGTAGACGGTGGTCGCGTGCGCCCACGCGGCGACGCGCTGCACGCGGGCGGGATGCCCGAGCAGGCGCGGACCCGCCGCGGCCAGGAGCACCCCCGCCATCGCTGCCAGGATCGCCGGCACCCGTTGGAGCCAGGCGGCCCCGCCGAGGCCGGCCAACCGTGACAGCCACACCGTCATCGGCGGCTGGTCGTCGTACCACCAGGCCCACGGGAGCATCCGGAAGTACAGCTCGTCGCCGTGGAGCCCGTAGCGTCCGGAGGTGGCCAGCAGGACGGCCCCCATGGCCAGCGCGGCCGGAGCCGCGACCCTCACGATGCCGGCGGGCGAGGGGGTGCCCACCTACAGGTCGCCGCCGAGGTGGGCGAGGACGCGGCGTGCCGTGCGCAGGCCCGAGGCCAGAGCCCCCTGGATGGACCCGGTGTCCCGGTGGTCGCCGCAGACCATCGTGACCTCGTCGACGTCGACCGGCTGACGGAGCGTGAGGGGTGGCGGCTGGACGGGCAGAGCGTCGGGCACGTCGTGACGGACCACCAGCTGCCAGGCGTCGGCGTCGCACGCGTAGATCTCGCTCAGACGGCGGCGCAGCTCCGACTCCGTGGGCACCCCCATCGCCATGACGGCCGTTGCCTGCACCAGGTGGCGACCGCGAGGGGCGTATGACGGTGCCGCGTTGCTGACCACCGCGGTGTTGACCAGCCCACCCGCGTCCCGCCGGGCGTCCAGGATGAGCATGTCGAGGTCGGTGGGCCGCGCGTCTGCGGCGAACCACCACGTCACCAGGCCCTTGGTCGCGACGCGCGGCAGGGGGGTGAGCGTCCCTACCTCCTGCGGTGACACGGCCACGACCGATCGGCGGGCGCGCAGCGTCCTGGCCTGGGTCTCGACGACGGCATGGTCGCCCTGCTTGCGGGCGCGGTTGACTCGCTCGCGGAGACTGACCCGATCCCCGAGCCGGTCCGCGAGCTGCCCTGGTAGCGCGGCCATGCCGCGCCGCGGCAGCCCGGGGGTGCCGAGCACGAAGGCCCGGATCAGCAGCTGCACGTACGTCGTCGACGACGTCCCGTCCCCCTCGAGGATGACCCCCGCCAGGAAGCGGTCCAGCACCTCGCGGCGCAGCCGCCCGGTCACCCCGGCCTGGTCCAGCGTCATCCCCCACCCGGCATCCGGTGCTGCCGCGAGTCGCTCGACCCGTCCGAGCGCCGGGATCACCCAGCGAGCCAGACCGAGCAGCTCTCCGGGGTCGAGGTAGCCGGAGGTGATCGTGTCGAGGAGACGGCCTGGGTGCCGGATCGGGTCCGCCACCAGCGAACGGCCTCGGTCGTGCATGACCCCCGCCCCCCGCCCGAAGGGCTGCAGCCCCAGCGCGTCCAGGTCCGTGTCTGCCCGGATCCGAGGGTAGGAGGGGTTGAGGACCTGGAATCCCCTGTCGCACAGGAAGCCGTCGACCTGGTCGGTCCGGATGCGACCGCCGACTCTGCCGGAGGCTTCGAGGACGAGGACGTCCAGTCCGTGCGCCTGCAGCTCCGTGGCGCAGCGCAGGCCGGCCAGCCCGGCGCCGACGACGATGACATCGGTGTCGATCTCATGGGTGGTCATGGTGACGTGCTCCTTGGGTCGGGCGGCGGCGTCGGACGGTCGAGCCGGGCAGCAGGTCGAGCCGGCCGGCCAGGCGCCGAGCGAGGTGGACGCCGGGACCCCACCGGGCCGAGGTCGGCACGCTCCAGACGTCATGCCCGGCTCGACCCCACTGCTCGAGCAGGGCATTGGCCGCCTGCACCCCGGTGGTGGCCGCACGCTCCATGAGGGCCACGGGTAGCTCGCACCGGATCCCGTCCCCGGCCAGCACGAGCTGGTCCACGGGGGTGCGCACCCCGGGGCGGTCCAGCCAGGGGTCCGTGCCGGCGAGTGGGCAGTCCTGCTGGACGAGCACCTCCTCATGAAGCACCCGCGCCTCGACCAGCTCCGGGTGCAGCCGGTGCAGCTGGGTCTGCAGGTCGGCCAGGACCTCGGCGTCCGTCACCGCGTCGGGCACGGCATACGCGTGGAGCTCGATGACACTGCCACCGGTGCGCCGGGCCCAGGCCGCGGCGCCGACTTCCAGCAGGTGCATGGCCGAGAGGTTGTCCAGGAACCCCAGAGCCGCCGTCCCCAGGAAAGCAGGCGTGTCGTCTCGGACCGGGCGGTCCAACCACAACCGCTGCACGACGAAGCGAGGGGCCATCCGACCGCGAGCGACGGCGGCGCGCCAGTCGGGGGTGCCGACCCACCCGCTCTCGTCGACGATGGCCTGCAGGGAGGGCCGGGTCACCGCGAGCACCACCCCGTCGGCGGACATGCGGCCTCCATCGCCCAGGACGACCTGTATGTCGTCGCCGGGCCCGTCACGGTCCAGCCTCAGGACGGGCGCCTCGCACCGCACCTGGACCCCCCGCTCGTGCAGCCACCGTCCCAGGGGTGCCCACAGGGTGGTGTCGAAGTCGTCCCGGGCCACGTCGAAGAGCAGCCCTTCCGCCGATCCCAGGAAGTAGGTGTGGAACATCGCCACGAGCTCGCCCCCGGAGAACTCCCTGGGGTCGGCGAAGAAGCTGCGCGCGAAGACCTCGAGGGCGAGAGCCCGCATGGGGCCGGGGAAGTGCAATGCGTCCAGGACGTCCTGCGCGCTCACGCCATCATGCTCGACGAAGGTCTTCGGGAAGTCCACGTCGAGCAGCGCGAGCGCCCGCTCCACGTCCACCCGCCGTAGGTCGGCGAGCCGGCAGGATGGGCTGAGTGCCACGAACCCCAGGGCATTCCACGGGGGACGCCGGGGGATGCGGGTGAAGGAGTCCCTGGTCCCGTCCGCATGCAGCAGCGGGTAGTCCCGGACCGGTTGGAGGATCGACAGGTCGGGGTCGATCCGGCGGAGCAGCGCGCGCAGGTTGTAGTACTGACGGAAGAAGGCGTGGAAGCCGCGGCTCATGGCGGACGAGTCGTCGTCACCGGCGACCTGGACGGGCCAGGAGGCGACGCGCCCGCCGAGCTGGCGGTCGCGCTCGAGCAGGGTGACGCGCACCCCGCGCTCTGCCAGGCAGACCGCCGCATTCAGGCCGGCGATGCCTCCGCCGACGACGACCACGTGCGGATCAGCGGGAGCCTGTCGGGCTCGTCCCGCGTCCGGTGCCACCGCGGGGATGCGGACCGCGCGACGGTCCCTTCCCGGCCTCTCGGCCCCGCTCACGTCCGCCCCGATCGCACCCACAGGAGGATGGCCAAGGTCACCATCGAGAATCCGAACAGGTAGTCCTCCACCGGAATGTCCCACGGAAACCTCACTCCCAGGTGTTGCTGCGGGTCGTACATCACGATCGGTGCGCTCAGCTTGGTGAGCCACCCGTCGACCAGGGCCTGAAAAAACGCCACGATCGCCATCGCGCACCAGTACTGCTTCGTCCGGAACACGCCCGTGCGGAGCACCTGGCACTCGAGGAGGACGACCAGGATCACGGAGAGGACGGCCAGCGCGGTGTACTCAGGCACGGGATCGCTCCTGCCCCTGCTCGGTCGCGCCACGGCCGAGGCGCAGGACCGTGCCGACGGCCTCGTACGTCAGCAGCCCGCACACCGGGATCACCACGAAGAACACCAGCTCCTCGATGGGCATCCCGAGCGGCAGGTGAACCCCGGTGGTGTAGCGCGCCGAGTAGGACCAGTGGTCCCGCCAGATCCCGAGCACGTCCCAGGCCGAGAAGATCGCCACCACAGGGACCAGAGCGACCAGCAGACGCCGTGGCCGCTGGTACACCCTGGCCCGTAGCACCAGCTCCAGCGGCAGGGTGATGAGCAGGCATCCCCCCATGAGAGCGAGGTACTGCCAGTGGTCCCAGGAGTCAGGCCACATGGGTGCCTCCGGCGCAAGGCCGTGCCGGCCCGGGACGTCTTGACCGGCTCACGTTGCCACCCGCCCGGTTCGCACGAGGAACCGGCGCTCGGCATACGCCAGATCGTCATCCCAGAGGCGCGCCTGCGTGCGTTGCACCAACGGCCGAAGCACCGGAGACAGCCGCTGCGCGGCGGTGAAGCCGGGACGGGGCGAGGAGGCGATCGTGGCCTCCGTCATGACGGTGAGGGGAAGACCGTTGGCGTCGTGGCCGACCGGGGTCGCGTGGGTCTCCACCACGCTGCCCTCGCCCTCGCCGTCGGTGATCGTCATGACGACGGTGCGCGAGTCCGGGCAGGTGAACTCGGCCCGCACGGGGACCCCCCAGGTGCGGCTCAGCCGGAAGGTGACGTCGGTGACCAGGCAGTGGTCGGTCGACGCGTCCTCGTCGACCGTGAGGTGACTGAAGGCGTAGGGGTGGAACCAGGCGCCGTGCCACGGGTCCAGGCGGTTGGCGATGATGTCCTGCGCCTCGCACCGGGCCAGGCGCACATGGACGGCGTCGAAGGACGCGCTTGCCGGTGGCCGGGGGGCTGTGCGAGGGGCTGAGCTCGGCTCCTCGCCCGAGGTCGGCACCTGCACCCACAGCAGGACGCCGTCATCATGCGCCGGTAGGGGTGCCCAGGTGCCGGGCCACTCGGAGGGCAGCCGCAGGCCGTGCCACCGGCACACGACGTCGGTGCCGTCGGTGTCGCAGCCCTCGAGACGGGCACCCATGTGCGGGCAGGCGCCGGGACCTGCGAGCACCGACCCGTCGTGGGCGCGCCAGAGCGCGACCTCGCGGTTGCCGACGCGACGCACGAGGGAGCGCCCGGCCCGAAGGTCTCGGGATGCACCCAGGACGTACCACCCTCCCGCGTCCTCCGATCGCGCCGCCGCAAGGGCTCGCTCGATGCGGGGCAGCGACGCCTCCCGCCAGGTGGACCTGACGGCGTCGGGTGATGGTTGCGGGATGCGTCGGACTGGGATGTGCCGGGAAGCGGCAGTGGGCATCAAGCGCGTTTGCCTTCCAATGGGCTGGCCAAGCAGCAGCTGCTGCAGCGGAGGTCGGGTCCTGGTGGGGGTCACGCGAGCCTGCCTGTCTCCAAGACGGCAGGGTGGGCGGGTAGCGTCTTGGCCATAGTAGTTCCATCGTCGAAGGAGTTCTGATGAGGGTGCTGGTTACCGGTGCTACCGGATATGTGGGGGGCAGGCTGGTGCCGCGTCTGCTGGATGCCGGCCACGAGGTGAGAACTACGACGAGCAACCTGGCCAAGCCGTCTCCGTGGTGGGCCGATCGGGTCGAGACCGTCGTCATGGACATCACCGACGAGGGCCAGGTCGACAGCGCGGTCGATGGTGTCGACGCCGTCTACTACCTGGTCCACGGGATGGGAGGGGGTGGGGACTTCGCAGAGAAGGACCGGCACGCCGCGCACAACGTCGCCCGGGCGGTGCAGTCTCACAGCGTCAGCCGAGTCGTCTACCTGTCCGGCATCCTGCCTCCCGTGCAGGTCGGGCAGCTGAGTGAGCACCTCGAGTCGCGGCACGAGGTGGAGCAGATCCTTGGCTCCACCCCCGCCACGACCGTCACGTTGCGGGCGGCCGTGGTGATGGGCAGTGGATCCACGTCCTTCGAGATCATCCGACAGGTCAGTGAGCGGCTGCCGATCCACACCGTCCCGTCGTGGATGAACTCGGAGGTCCAGCCCATCGCGGTGGTCGACGCCGTCGAAGCCCTCGTGGGCGCCCTGACCGTGCAGACCTGCACCCGCAGCTATGACATCGGTGGCCCGGACAGGATGTACTACGCGGAGCTGCTCGACCGGTATGCCGGCGTCGCGGGCTTGACGCGTCCACAGGTGCCGGTGCCTCTGGTCCCTGCGGACCTGGTGGGCCTCCTGGTCGGCGCCTTGACCGACGTGCCCACCCCGACCGTGCAGGCCTTGGTGGAGAGCTTGCACCACGACATGGTGTGCCGCGAGGAGGACTTCCGGCGCGACCTCCTCCCCACCGGGTATCACCTGGTCGGGGTGGATGAGGCCATCCGTCGATCGCTGGCCGACCCCCGCACGCACGTCCAGCATGACCCGTCCTCCGCTGACCCCATGGGCCCTATGCCGGACGACCCGTCCTGGGCCGCCGGTGGTGAGGACCAACCACTTCTCGGCAGAGCGCTGGACGCGGTCTACGACGCTCTCGGGCGGGACCCGTCCGCCTGGCGGTGGTGAGCCAGGCGGGTGTGTGCCGGGGCCAGAACATCGTTGCGCTTGCAGCAGAACTCCCTGGTCAGACGGCCTTCTGGATGGTCTGGGAGAGCCCGTCGACCGCCTTCTGCAGCTCTTGCTCGATGGAGTCGGACTGCCTGTCGGTCCAGATGCGCACCGTCAGGGTCGAGGCGTTGGCGTCGTCCTCGTCCACGTCCAGCTCGCCGTGGTAGTTGTTGGGGCCCTCGGAGCCCCTCTCCACGGTCATGCCATCCGAGCCCACGCGGAACCACGCCGTGCCCTGGACGTCCTTCTCCCCCTCCTCGGCGGTCTCGACGTGGGCCGTGGTGCGGATCGTGTCGCCGTCCAGCTTCTCCACGGACGTGATCTGGGGGAAGTGCTCCGGCAGCTTCTCGACGTCCTTCACGTAGTCGAAGACGTCTTGAGCGGGGCGAGGGATCTGGACCCTGCGCTCGTACTGCGACATGACATGCACTCCTAGAAGTCGGAGGCCGGTCAGTACCTGCCCCTCGGCCCCGAGTCGGCAGGGCCCTTCGGCCCCGTCAGCGCCGCGCCGGCGCCTGCGTCTCATCCTTGCCGCCCTGGCCAGGGACCGCCACCCCAGCTATCACATCCCGCTTCTGCGCCGCGCCGTCCTGGACCACCTCGTCGCATCAACGGATGTGGTTGGCCACGTCGGCACCGCCAGACCGCTGGGGTCTCCCCCACGGCGTGAGACCGCGCGGTTTGACGACCGAGAGCCACACCATGAGCACGAAGCTCGCCAAGTTTGCGCCACTCAAGGCGAAGAGAGCGACCGCGTGGGCCGCGCCCTGCCCTGTCTCGAGGAGGGCGATGGTGTCCTCGACCCAGAAGCCCACACCGAACGTCGAGCCAGTGATGACCAGGATCGTCAGGGCAAACTTGTTCAGCACCCACAGTTTGATCAGGGGATCGTGCAACTTTGGGGCATCGGCCCGCGGCGCTGCACCCGTGCGGGCTCGTCAGCTGTAGAGCGGCCGGTCCTCGTCCAGGGGGTCCTCGGTCGCCTGGACGTCGGGGTCATGGGTGGCGGGCGACCAGGACGGGTCGCCGTGGAGGACCTGGCCCTCGTCGGTCACGACCGTGAGTCGGTCTCCGTTGCGGAGGTTCTCGGCCATGCTCTCGACCACCGGGCGTGGCTGCTCGATGCCCAGCGACTGCAGACGCTCGGCGAGCAGGTCCGCCACGTCGCCCTCGCGGCCGCCGCGGCCCGACAGCTCGACCAGCGCGGCGACCAGGTGCCGCACGCGCGACTCGTCCAGCTCGGCCAGCAGCGGCGTGCTCAGCGTCAGCACTGCGCCGCGGCCCTCGTGCTCGTGTCCGGTCTCGATCGTGGGCATGCGAACTCCGTCCGGTGCGTGGTGGTCGATGGCCCGTCAGGGAGTCATCTGCAGCCCACTCTACGCACTATTTCGACAGTGGAAAGACGTGCCAGCGCCTTGACCGGGGCCGGCGGAGCGCGAGCCCGCGAGGCTAGTCCTCCTTGGCCGCGTCGGTCAGCTCGCGCATGCGCTCCTCGGCAGCGTTGCCCTGCGGGCCCTCCTGCTCCTGCCCCTGCTCCTGCTCTTGGTTCTCACGGTTGACGTCGGACCGCTCGTTGCTGTCGCGGTCGAGGCCGGTGTGACCCTCGTCGGACTGTGCCGTCACGTCATACGTCCTTTCCTCGGGCGAGGCGCGCCCGGCGCGAGGGCCTGCGCGCCCACCGGGGGTGGGTGGTGCGTCACTGTAACCACGTCGACCCGCGCCGTGCAGGGCCGGCGAGCGGCTGAGCCGAAGTCGGGGGCACCGGTCAGGGCGTGACCAGACGCTGCAGCGCTCGCGCCGCGATCGGCAGGTATGCCGCCACGACGAGCCCGGGCCCCTCCACGCTCAGCCCGGTCGAGGTGCCGCCGTCGCGCGCGCCGGTCACGGTGTGCTCGAGATGTAGCCGGACCGGGCCCGTGCGCACCGTCCACGACCACGAGCGGGCGGCCTCGTCGACCTCGGCGACGACGAACCGAGCTCGCACCACGTGCAGCGCAGTGACCGTCCCGGTCGTGCCCGCCCTGATGACGGGCGTCGAGGCCTGCACCCCCGTGAGGTGGGGCGCCCACTGCGTCCACCGCGTCGGCGTGGAATACCTCTCCCACACCACCTCCGGCGCCGCGGCCCCGGTGGCACGGCAGGACCGCCGTGTGGCCCAGATCGTTGCCGCCATACGCATCCAGCCTCTCGAGGGGTGGCCGCTGCTGCCCGAGGGTACCTTCACGCCATGACCACCTATGAGTCGACGACGACCATCGATGTCCCCGCTGCCGAGCTGTTCGCCTACCTGTCCGATGTGGACAACCTGCCCACCTACTTCCCCCGCGTGACCTCCGCCAAGCGCACCGAGGGCGACAAGGTCACCGTCACGGCCCGCATCGAGCACGACGGCGAGCAGCGTGACGTCGAGGGCGAGGCGTGGATCAAGGTCGAGCAGGCCGACAAGACCCTCACGTGGGGCTCGCAGGGCCCCAACAACTACACCGGCCAGGTCGATCTCGACCCCATCGACGACAGCTCGTGCTCCGCCACGGTCCGTATCAGCACCGACCGCCAGGGCGACCGCATCCAGGACGGCGTCGACGAGGCGGTGGCCGGGATCAAGGAGGCCGCCGAGAAGGCGCACGCCTGATCGGTCGCCGTGACCGTGGTGAGCGCGACGACGACAGCCATGAGCATCACGACGGCGCCCGCCAACGAGGTGCCCTGCTCGGCCCTCGACGCGATCTTCGGCACGCGTGGCGGCGCGGCCGAGTGCCGTTGCCAGCGCTACCGGCTCGCGCGCGGCGAGGCCTTCGGCAACACGCCGGTCGAGGTCCGCGCGGAGCGGTTGCGGGAGCAGGCGGCGTGCGGCGACGCCGACTCCCCCCGCACCAGCGGCCTGGTCGCGCACCTCGACGGCGAGCCGGCCGGGTGGTGCGCGGTGGCCCCGCGCTCGGCATACGAAGGTCTGGTCCGCAACGCCAACCAGACCGCCTGGCGCGGTCGCCACGAGGACCGGCTGGACCCGGACGTGTGGGCGATCACCTGCCTGCTCACCCGCCCGGGCATGCGAGGTCAGGGGGTGGCGCGGGCGCTCGCGGCCGCCGCCGTCCCGCACGCCCGCGCGTGCGGGGCAAGACGGCTCGAGGCCTACCCCATCACGGTGCCGGACGCGACGTGGGGCGAGGAGCACCCGGGGCCGCTGGCGGTCTACCTGGACGCCGGGTTCGAGGTGGTCCACCGCCCCTCGAAGCGTCGCGCCATGGTGGCGATCGAGCTGTGAGCGCGGGCGACGCGGACGGACCGGGCGGGGGTGTCGTATCCGGCGTCCCGCGTTCGTGGTCATGATGAGCCCCCGACGGGGGAGTCGACCGACGGAAGGAGTCGATGTGACCCAGTACCTGATCGCGTTCAACGACGAGTGGGTGTCCCCCCACACGCCCGAGCAGCTGCAGCAGAAGTCCGCCGCCGCGATGACGGTGATCCGGGAGATGGAGGAGGCGGGCGTCTTCGTCTTCGGAGACGGCGGCCTGGACGCCTCGACCGTGGTGTGCCACGTCGAGGCCCGCGACGGCGCCCCCGTCTTCGCCGACGGGCCGTATGCCGAGTCCAAGGAGCACCTCGGCGGATTCACCGTCATCCAGGCGGCTGACGACGAGGCCGCGCGGCACTGGGCCGGACGGCTCGCGGTGGCGCTCGACTGGCCCCAGGAGGTGCACCGCTTCCCACCCCCGATCGGCGCGGCCGCGGACCGCGCAGCCCCCACCAGCACGGAGGAATGACATGCCGAAGTACCTGTTGTCCGTCTTCGGGCCCGCCGAGCGCGGGACGTACGGGAGCTACGCGTCCAAGGAGGCCATGCTCGAGGCGTTCGCCGACACGGGAGCGTTCAACGAGATGCTCCAGCGGGAGGGCCATCTCCTGCATGCCGACGGCCTCGAGCCCGTCGCCACCGCCACCACCGTGGACGGCCAGGGCGACCGGCCGATCGTCACCGACGGGCCCTACCTCGAGGCCAAGGAGCACCTCGGCGGCTTCTGGGTCATCGAGGCGCGCGACCTCGACCAGGCCATCGAGCTGGCTGCCGCGGGCTCCAAGGCCTGCCGCGGCACGGTCGAGGTCCGCCCCTTCCAGACCGCCGAGTCCGTCCAGGAGATGCTCGACGCGTGACCGGGTCGGGCGTCCAGGAGGCGATCGCCCGCACCCACCGCGAGGAGTGGGCGCGGGTGGTCGCCTCTCTGGCGCGCCGGTTCGGTGACCTCGACCTCGCCGAGGAGGCCGCCGCCGACGCCTGGGTCGCCGCGGTCGAACGCTGGCCCCGGGACGGCATACCGCCCAACCCCGGCGGCTGGCTCACCACCACGGCCACGCGCCGGGCCATCGATCGGCTGCGGCGCGAGTCCCGGCGCGACGAGAAGCACGAGGCGGGCCACCTGCTGGTCGACGACACCCCGCCCGCCCCCACCGGCCCGGTGCAGGACGACCGGCTCCGGCTCGTCTTCACCTGCTGCCACCCCGCGCTCGCCATGGAGTCCCGAGTCGCCTTGACGCTGAGGCTGATCGGTGGCCTCACGGTCGCCGAGATCGCCCGCGCCTTCCTGGTCCAGGAGACGACGATGGCGCGACGGATCACGCGCGCCAAGGCCAAGATCAAGGCCGCGCACATCCCCTACCGCGTCCCGTCGGACGGCGACGTCCGCGAGCGGCTGGCGGGGGTTCTGGCGGTGGTCTTCCTGATCTTCAACGAGGGCTACCTCGCGACGTATGGCGACCAGCCCCTCCGCGCCGACCTCACCGACGAGGCGATCCGGCTCGGGCGGCTGCTGCACGCGCTGCTCCCGGACGAGGGGGAGGTCAGCGGGCTGCTCGCCCTGATGCTGCTGACCGACGCTCGCCGGGCCGCTCGGGTGGACGAGGCCGGGGAGCTGGTGACGCTGGGGGAGCAGGACCGCGGTCGGTGGGACCGCGCGCTGGTCCGCGAAGGTCACGTGCTCGTCCGCGAGTGCGTCGACGCGGTCGCGGCGGGAGGTGGGCCGCCGGGTCGCTACCAGCTGCTCGCGGCGATCAATGCCGTCCACACGCATGCCCGTTCGGCGCAGGAGACCGACTGGGGGCAGGTGGTGACGCTCTACGACCGGTTGCTGGTCGTGGACCCGTCGCCGATCGTCCGGCTCAACCGTGGGGTCGCCGTCGCCGAGCTGTATGGCGCAGCCCGCGGCCTCGCCGAGGTCGACGAGGTGGCCGCAGCCCTCGACGGCTACCACGCGCTGCACGCCACCCGCGCCGACCTGCTGCGGCGGCTCGGACGCGACTGGGAGGCGCGGGCGGCATACGACCGGGCGCTCGCGCTCACGGACAACCCGGCCGAGCAGGCCTACCTCGCCCGCCGCCGCGACGACCTCCGCGGGTGAGGGAGCGGGGCTGCCCGACGCCCTCGCGGGCGACATCGGTGCGCCCCACCTGCTCGACGTGGAGGTGATGTCCGTGCTCCGGGGGCTGACGTTGTCGAACAAGCTCGATGCGCTGAGGGCGGCGCGCGCCCGCGCCTGCCGTGACGTCGAGGACCGACCGGTGGCTGCGGTGGCTGGCCGCGCCGGCCAGGAGGACACTGCTGGAGCCTGCTGACGAGGTGGAGGAGAGCTGATGCGCATCTACGGTTTCACGGAGTATGGCGGGCCCGAGGTCGAGCGCTTCCTCGACGTGCCGGACCCGGTGGCCGGGCCGGGGACCGTGCTCGTCCGGCTGCGCGCCGCCGGGTTGAATCCCGCCGACCTCAAGGTCCGCAGCGGGCAGCGCCAGGGCAAGGTCGAGGTGCGCTTCCCGATGGCGATGGGGCGCGAGGCCGCGGGCGATGTCGTGGCGGACCCGTCGGGGACGTTCGGGGCAGGTGAGCTCGTGTTCGGTTCGTGCGCCTCGGGATCTGGGGCGTTGGGCGAACTGGTCCTGCTCGATGTCGGGCAGACGGCCCGCGTGCCCCGCGGCGTCCAGGCCGAGCAGGCCGCGTGCCTCCCCGTCGCCATCGGGACCGCCTGGGACGCCCTCGGCGAGCTGGCGGTCGGGCCCGGCCACACCGTCCTGGTCCTTGGCGCCGGGGGCGGCGTGGGCGTGCACGCGGTGCAGCTCGCCCGGCACCTGGGCGCCCGCGTCGTCGGGGTGGCCGGCGCACCGATGGCGGACCTGGTCACGAGCGCGGGCGCCGAGCACGTGGCGTCGGGGGACGGCTGGACCGAGGCCGTCGCGGCTCTCGCGCCGGCGGCGTCGACGCCGTCGTGGACGCTGTCGGCGGGGACGCGCTGCGGGGTGCCGCGGCCCTGGTCCGCCGTCCCAGGCAGATCCGCAGCTCGGCCGCACCGGCGCTCGCGACCGAGCTGGGCGGCTCAGGTATCACGCGTCGCCGGGACGCAGCCGTGTATGCCGAGCTCGCCGACCTGGTGGCCCGCGGCGGCATACGGCCCGTCATCCACGCGACCTTCCCGTTCGAGGAGGCGGCTGCCGCGGTCGCCCAGGTCGCCACCGGCCACGCGACGGGCAAGACGGTGGTCACGGCCGAGGGCGGGGTCGGCGCGTGATCGGGGAACCGTGATGGCCCCAGGTGCATGTGGCGTTCCCCGATCAGCGCCCCGCCGGCCAGCTCAGTCCGAGAACACCGACCAGCAGATGTCGTCGCGGCGGGCCTGGTCGTCGAGGACGAGCGCGCGGATCGGCGGCGGGAGCTGGGAGCGCTGCCAGTCCCGCTCGGCCCGGCCCGCGCCCGGGTCGTCGGGCGCTGTGGCGCGAACTGCCTTGATGGCGTAGGCCGCAGCCCCGAGATCGTGCTCCGCGACGTGTCCGACGCAGGCGGCCTGGCCGGCGGCATACGCGGCGAATCGGGCGGACCCGGCGAGCGGGCGGGCGGCCCCCATGGCGTGGCCTCCGAGCGCACGCGCCTGCATCATGGCCAGCTCGCCGCGCGCCCAGGCACGTGCCGCCTCGATCGCGTCCCGCGGCCGCGGGTCGTGCGGCTGCTCGACCTCGAAGAGCTCCAGGACGTGCTCGGCGCAGGTCGCGGCCCACAACGCCAGGAGCTGGTGGTCCTCGTCGGTGAGCGTGCCGCCGCGGCGGGTCGTCACCATCCGCCGGTCCCGGACGGCGGGCAGGATCATCGCGTCCCCTCGCGGTGGTGGCCACCCGTCATGAGCGCAGGACCTTGTCCATCGCCCTGCCCCGGGCCAGCTCGTCGACCAGCTTGTCCAGGTAGCGGATCCGCTGCATCAGCGGGTCCTCGACGTCCTCCACGCGGACCCCGCAGACCACGCCGGTGATCAGGGACGCGCGCGGGTTGAGGTGGGCCCCGGCGAAGAAGTCCTCGAAGGTGGTGCCCGCCTCGAGGTGGCGGCCCAGGGCAGCCTCGTCGTAGCCGGTCAACCACTCGATCACCTGGTTGAGCTCGGCCGTGGTGCGGCCCTTCTTCTCGACCTTGGTGACGTAGTGCGGGTAGACCGACGCGACGCTGGTGGTGAAGATGCGGCTCATGGGGTGGGACGGTAGTCGGCCCGGGACGGGCGGCCAGTCGTGAGCATCAGCAGCTCGAGCGCGGGCGCGCGGACCTCGGGCCCGGATCCGACCGCCAGGTCGGCGTCGTCGGCCACGAGCCGCACGCGGCCGGCGAGCTTCTTGGCGCCGCCGAGAGCCTCGGGCGTCCGGACCTGGTGCTCGACCGCGGCGCACACCGCCTCGGCGGGGTAGGCGCGGACGATGCCGAGCGGCCGACGGATGTCCTCACCGTGCGCGATCTCCTCGACCAGTCGGCTGGCCAGCGCGACGGGCGGCCCGCTCGTGCGGTCGGCGACCTGCCGCAGCCGAGCCAGGGTCTGCGCCGGTGTGGCCCCCTTGTGCGCGGCCACGCCGTTGGCGTTCTGCCGGTCGAAGTCGAAGCGCGCCCGTGCCATGGCCACCACGAGCCCCAGGGGGGTGGCCATGGCGTTGTCCACGAGGTGGGCGGCGACGTCGTGGACGGTCCACCCCGCGGCCAGCGAATCCGACTCCCACTGCTCGTCGTCCAGCGTGGCGAGGTCGTCGATGAGGGCGTGGCGCTCGGCGTGGACGAGGGTCCAGGTGTCGGTCATGCCTTCTACCCTGGCGGGACCGGGAGCTCCGGACAAGGGGACCGTCGAGCCCGTATGCCGACGCACCCGACGCCGGACCACCGCGCGACGTAGGTTGGGCGTGTGGAGGACACCCCGCCCGCGCCTGATCCGCAGGACCCATCGGACAGGCAGGCCCCGCCGGACTCGAAGGACCTGCTCGATCGCGGCACGGCGCGCGGCCGAGCGGCGCTGGCCGGTCTGACCCTGGGCAGCGGCGTCGCGATCCTCGACGGCAGCGTGGTCAACGTGGCGCTGCGCAGCATCGGAGCCGACCTCGACGCGTCCCTCGCCCAGCTGCAGTGGGTCGTCAACGGCTACCTGCTGGCGCTGGCGTCGCTGGTCCTGGTGGGCGGCGCGCTCGGGGATCGGCTCGGGCGGCGGCGCGTCTACCTGGCCGGGGTGGTGTGGTTCGGCGTGGCCTCGGCGCTGTGCGCCCTCGCCCAGGACCCTTGGCAGCTCGTCGCGCTCCGGGTGGTCCAGGGCGTCGGGGCGGCCCTGCTGACGCCGGGGGCGCTGGCCATCATCCAGTCGTCCTTCCGGCCGCAGGACCGGGCGCCGGCGATCGGGACCTGGGCGGGGTACTCGGGCATCGCGGCCGCCCTGGGGCCGCTCGTCGGCGGCTGGTTGGTCGAGCACGCGACCTGGCGCTGGGTCTTCGCCATCAACATCCCCCTGTGCCTGGCGGTGGTGCTGCTCACGGCCCGCACCATCCCCGAGACCCGCGACCCGCAGGCCCGAGGCCGCCGGTTCGACGTCGTGGGGGCGGTGCTCGGGGCGGCCGCCCTCGGTGTGCTGACCCTCGTCCTGACGGTGGCCGGGTCGGCCGGCGCCATACGGCTGGTCGTGGGGGTGCTCGGAGCCGTAATGCTGGGAGCCGCCTTCCTCGTGGTCGAGCGGCACAGCCGCCACCCGTTGGTGCCGCTGACGCTCTTCGCCTCCCGCGTGTTCACCGCGGCCAACGCCATGACGCTGCTGGTCTACGGCGCGCTGGGCGCCGTCACCCTCTTCGTCGTGCTGCAGCTGCAGGCCGGGGGGTGGGGCGCCCTGCAGGCGGGCCTGTCCGGGCTGCCGCTGACCATCGCGCTGATGCTGCTGTCCTCCCGAGCCGCAGCCCTGGCCCAGCGCATCGGCCCCCGCCTGCCCATGACGGTCGGGCCAATCGTCTGCGCCGTCGGCGCCGTGCTGCTGCTGCGCGTCGGGGCGCGGGCGACGTGGTTCGACGTCCTGCCGGGGATGGTCGTCTTCAGCCTCGGTCTCGTCACCCTCGTGTCCCCCCTCACGGCGGCGGTGCTCGCCGCGGCGCCCGATCGTCACGCCGGCGTGGCCAGCGGCATCAACAACGCTGTCGCGCGGGCAGGCTCGCTGCTCGCCGTCGCCGCCCTCCCCGCCGTGGTCGGGCTGTCGGGCGACGACTACCTGCAGCCTGCGACGATGACGGCCGGGTACCAGGCGGCCATGTGGTGGTGCGCCGGGCTGCTGGCAGCCGGGGGCGTGGTCAGCTGGGTCGGTCTACCGTCGTCACCACGACGGTCCGGATGAGGGGCGCGGCGGGCTGCTGCTGGGGCTGCTCGGCTTCGACGTGGCGGGAGGCGGGTTGATCCGCAGCCTCTTCACCGCGGTGCTGGGAGCCGTGATCCTGCTCTGGCTCCTGGGACGCGTCACCCGACGGCGGTGACGCGGTAAGGGGACGGCTGCTCAGCGCTCGCCGAGGGTGCCGAGCAGCCGGTCCACGTCGACCACCACGATCACGCGCTCGGGGTTGACGCGCGGCTGGCGGAACCGCTCCGCGTAGCGACGCTCCGCATCAGCGACCACGGCCGGGTCCCGCACCACGTGTGCCCGGCCCTCGACGGTCACCCAGTGGCGACCGTCGATCTCGCACACCGTGACTCGCGCCTCGCCGCCGGCGGCCTCGACGTTGCGCACCTTCTGCGAGGAGCCGGCGGCAAGGATGAGCACCCTCCGGCCGGTGCGGTCGACGACGGGGGCGACGGGGACAGTGTGGGGGCGCCCGTCGCGACGCAGCGTGGTCACCGTGGCGTACCGCCGCTGCGACCAGAACCCGTCGAGCCGCGGGTCGTCCCAGTCCAGCCCGTGCCTGCTCACCGGGAGCCCTCGCGCCCGTGCCCGGGTCGCACCTCGTGCGCCTGCGAAAAGCCTTGGGTGTCGGGCATGCTGCCTCCTGCTCGCCTGGGTCTGCCCCACAACGTACCCGCGGCGGGCGACCGGTCGACGCCACAGCACCCGCAGCCGCCGCCGGCCGGCGCCGCCCCCGCCGCCGGCCGGCGCCGCACCCGCCGCACCGACAGAGCGGTCGCAGATCCGACGTCGGCGGCGCCCAGACGTCGGATCTGCGACCAGTCTGGCCCCGACCGGGTGGACATCGGAGCGAGCGGCACCCAGGATCAGGGCCCGGAGCGTCAGCACGCCAGAGCGTGCGGACCCAAGCGTCAGGACCCCCGGAGCATCTCCGCGGGAAGGGCGATGTCCTCGCGAGGACGGCCCACCTCGACCATCAGGGTTGCCGACCGCTCCGCCACGACATCATCCGCCCGTCGTGCCAGGTCGGTCCCCTCGTCGGTCTGCAGGACCAGGACGCGCCGCCGGTCGCCGTCCGTCGCTCGGCGGTGAGCCAGACCTCGGTCCACGAGCGAGTCGACCAGGCGCGTGGTGGTGGCCGGTGGCGCCCCCAGGGAGTCGCCCAGCTCGGTCATCGTGACGCCGGAGAGCGGGTCGAGGCGGCGGAGCGTGCGCCACTGGTCGACGGTCAGGCCCAGGTCGGGCTCGAGGATGCTGGACAGCTCCCTGGTCAGCGACCTGGCGGCCGTCAGCAGGTCGTCCACGGGGCACGGCCGGTCAGGCATCACCATGGGGTCCTTTCTGACGTCCGGTCCTCCGACGATACTGGACCCGATGCCTGACTCCGCCCTGATCGTCGACTACCTCGACTCGCTCGTCCTCGGGCCGTCGGAGGAGTTCCGCGTGGCACTGGCGCTGCCTCGGTCCGGTGCGCTGGGGCTTGCTCGGCCGGCGGCGCTGGCGGCCTCCCTCATGGCGGCGGAGGAGATCAACGGCGCGGGCGGGGTCCGGGGCCGACGGCTGACGGTCACTCTCGTGGACGCTGGTCAGTCGCCGGCCAGCAGCGCGCGCGAGCTGGGCCGGCTGGTCGACGCGGGCGCTGTCGACGCCGTGGTCGGCTTCCACACGAGCGACGTGCACCGCGCTCTCGAGCCGGTCGCGTCCGGCCGTGTCCCCTACGTCTTCGCCGCCCCCCACGAGGGCGGGGCGAGGCTGCCGGGGGTGGGGCTGATCGGCCCCGACCC
Source organism: Arsenicicoccus sp. oral taxon 190 (assembly GCF_001189535.1). Taxonomy (NCBI): domain Bacteria; kingdom Bacillati; phylum Actinomycetota; class Actinomycetes; order Micrococcales; family Intrasporangiaceae; genus Arsenicicoccus; species Arsenicicoccus sp. oral taxon 190. The sequence continues at coordinate 814,895 of NZ_CP012070.1, read as the reverse complement.
GCGCCGCCAGCTGGCCGCCCCGGTCCGGTCCCTCGTGGGCGCGGGGCTCCGCCGCTGGGCGTTGGTGGGCAACGACTACATCTGGCCGCAGGCGGTGCACCGGGTGGCGACCCGGCTCGTGCAGGACGCGGGCGGGGTGGTGCGCGGCTCGATGCTGGCGCCGCTCGGGAGGGTCGACGGTGAGCGTCTCGTCGGCTGGTTGAGCGACACCCGGGCGAATGTCGTGCTGCTCTCGCTGGTGGGGCGCGATCTCGCGCACTTCAACCGGGCGTTCGCGGGGTCGAGGTTGCTGGGCAGGGTCGTGCGGGTGTCGGGCTCGCTCGACGAGGTGGGTCTGCTCGAGGTGGGAGGCGACTGCAGCGGGGAGCTGTACGCCGCGATGGACTGGTACGTGGGCGACACGGCTGACGGCTTCGCGGCGCGCTATGCGGCTCGGTGGGGGGCCGCGGCGCCGCAGCTGGGTGTCTACGCGCGCGGGTGCTACGACGCGCTCCGGGCCGTGTCGTCGGCAGCGCAGGCGGGGCGGCTGTCCGCCATACGGCCCGGTGCCGGGCTGCCGCACTCGCCCGCCCGCCCTTCGAGGCTGGCGTGCGCGGACGGGCTGGACCTCGTCCCTGTCGCCTCCGTCTGACCGAGATCTGAGAAGGCTTTTGCGCTTTGGGGACCCGGCCGGATGATCCTTCCATCTGGAATCGTTCCATCTGACACTAGGAGTGGCCGTGAGCACCTCATCCACGCCCTCGCACGACCACCACGGCCAGCACACGCTGGAGGAGTTCGGCTACAAGCAGGAGCTGCACCGGTCCCTGACCTTCACCGACCTGCTCGTCTACGGCCTCATCTTCATGGTGCCGATCGCGCCGTTCGGCATCTTCGGCAGCGTCTACCAGTCCTCGGGCGGGATGGTCGCGCTGACCTATGCCATCGGCATGCTCGCCATGATGTTCACCGCGAACTCCTACGCCCAGATGGTGCAGGCCTTCCCGATGGCCGGCTCGGTCTACACGTATGCCGGACGCGGGTTCCGTCCGTGGGTGGGCTTCCTCACCGGGTGGGTCATCCTGCTGGACTACGTGCTGATCCCCGCCCTGCTCTATCTCGTGGCGAGCGTCGCCATGAGCTCGATCGTGCCGGGCATCCCCGTGCCCGTGTGGCTCGTGGCCTTCATCGTGCTCAACACGATCGTGAACTACATGGGCATCGAGATGACCGCCAAGGTCAACAAGGTCATGCTGCTCGCCGAGCTCGTGGTGCTGGGGATCTTCCTGGTCATCGGTCTCGTGGCGGTGGCCCAGGGCAAGGGCAACGGGTTCAGCCTGGACGCGTTCTTCAACCCCGGCACCTTCACCTGGCCCCTCGTCCTGGGAGCCGTCTCGGTGGCCGTCCTGTCCTTCCTCGGGTTCGACGGCATCTCGATGCTCGCCGAGGAGAACCGCGAGGGCACCAGGACCATCGGGCGAGCCATGGTCGCCGCGTTGCTGCTCGCGGGCACGCTCTTCATCGTCCAGACCTGGGTCGCCAGCATGCTGGTACCGGACGCTCCGGCCCTGCTGGCCAACGGTGATCCGGACGGCACCGCGTTCTACGACGCGGCCCGGGTCGGTGGTGGCGCCTGGCTGGCCACCCTCACCGCGATCGCCACAGCGATCGCCTGGGGTTTCGCCAACTCCCTGGTCGCGCAGGCGGCCACGTCCAGGCTGCTCTACGCGATGGCGCGCGACCGCCAGCTGCCGTCCTTCCTCGCCGTGGTGAGCAAGCGGCACGGGGTCCCGGTCAACGCCACCTTCGTCACGGCTGCCGTGTCCCTGGTCGTCGGGCTGTACATGGCCGCGCGGGACGACGGGATCACTCTCCTCAGCACCCTGGTCAACTTCGGCGCCCTGTCGGCCTTCCTCGTGCTGCACCTGGCCGTGATCAACCACTTCGTCCGTCGCCAGGGCAGCCGCGACTGGCTGCGGCACCTGGTCTACCCGCTGATCGGATTCGGGATCCTGCTCTTCGTCGTGATCAATGCGAAGGTGGCCGCGCAGGTCCTGGCGTTCGTGTGGCTGGCGATCGGCGTCGTCATCCTGCTCGTCTTCAAGTTCCGCAACCGAGAGCCGCAGCTGGCTGGCATGGAGGATTCGTGATGACCGAGGTGTTCTCGCTCGAGCCCACCGCAGACAACGTCGCCTACACCTTCGGGGGCAACGCCCCGCGGTTGCGGGTCCCCGCCGGGTCGATCGTCCAGCTCGACACCGAGGACTGCTTCGGCGGACGTATCCGCACCACGGAGGACCTGCCCGCGCAGGTGTGCGACCTCGCCCACCTCAACCCGGTGACCGGGCCGATCCACGTCGAGGGCGCCGAGCCCGGCGACACGCTGGCCGTGCACTTCGCGGAGATCCGGCCCCGTCGCGACTGGGCCGTCTCGTCGACCTTCCCGCACTTCGGTGCGCTGACCTCGACCGGCACCACGGCGATGCTGCACGAGGCCCTGGAGGAGCGGGTCTGGATCTACGACGTGGACACCGCCCGAGGCGTATGCCGCTACCAGGCCCGGCGCAGCGACTTCAGCGTCGAGCTGCCCCTGGACCCGTTCCACGGGACGGTGGGCGTGGCGCCGGCGGCCGGCGAACGCACGATGTCCATCACGCCCGCCGCGCACGGCGGCAACATGGACACCCCCGAGCTGCGGTCCGGCACGACGGTCTATCTCCCTGTCAACGAACCAGGCGCGCTGCTCGCCATCGGCGACGGGCACTGCCGACAGGGCGAGGGCGAGGTGTGCGGGACGGCCGTCGAGGCGGCCATGTCCACGACGATCGTGGTCGACGTCATCAAGGGGAGCCCGCTGTCGTGGCCGCGCCTGCAGGACGACACCTTCATCATGTCCACGGGCTCCACGAAGCCCTTGGAGGACGCCTTCCGCGTGAGCCAGCGCGACATGGTGCTGTGGGTCTGCGAGCTCACCGGCCTGGACCTGCTCGACGCCCTGCAGCTGGTCAGCCAGGTCGGCCTGGCCCCGGCGGGCAACGTCGTGGACACCAACTACACGATGGTGGCCAAGATGCCGACCCGGCTGCTCGGCGGAGGCAGCCAGGTCTTCGACGGCGTGCACGAGCGACTGGCGGCCGCCGGGCGGGACCACCTCGCCCACCGTTGATCGAGGGCGCACTTTGGCCCCGATCGAGGGTCGTCCCCCGCCCGGCACGCACGTATCGTTCCCCCATGAGCACCGTCATCCGCTTCCCCCGCCGGCGCCCCGCCGTCGAGCCGCTGTGGCGCGAGGCCGTGGGCGGCGTCATACGGCAGGAGCGCCAGGACCAGGGGCAGCGCATCACCGACCTGGCCGAGCGCGCGGGGATCGCGCCGCAGTACCTCTCGGAGATCGAGCGCGGTCGCAAGGACCCCTCCTCGGAGGTGCTGGGTGCGGTCGCCGGCGCGCTCGACCTGACCGTCGCGGAGGTCGCGTCCCGCGCATCGAGCACGCTGAGCCGGGCCACCTCCACCGGCCCCGTCTGCCTCGCCGCCTGAGCCGCTCAGCCCTGGTCGTCGGCGCGCGCCGCGACGATCGTGTCGACCACGCCGTAGTCCAGCGCACCCTGCGCGGTCAGGATCAGGTCCCGCTCGGTGTCCTCCCGGATCTGCTCGCGCGACCGGCCGGTGTGCCGCGCCAAGATGTCCTCGAGCAGCGTTCGCACGCGGGCGATCTCGTCAGCCTCGAGGATCAGGTCCGGCACGGCTCCCCGCCCCTCCCCGGCCGGCGCGTGGATGACGACCCGGCCGTGGGGCAGCATCGAGCGGTGCCCCGCCGCCCCACCCGCGAGCAGGACCGCCGCGGTCGAGGCGGCCTGCCCGACGCAGGTGGTGTGCACGGCGCAGCGGACGTACTGCATCGCGTCGTAGATCGCCAGCATCGCCGGGATCGAGCCGCCGGGTGAGTTGAGGTAGAGCTCGACGGGACGGTCCGGGCTGTCCGACTCCAGGTGGATGAGCTGGGCGATGACCGCGTTGGCGACCCCGTCGTCGATCTCGGTGCCGAGGTAGATGATCCGGTCGCCCAGCAGCCGCGAGTAGATGTCGACGGTGCGCTCGCCCTGGTTGGTCCGGGTCGTGACGTAGGGGATGGTGTAGCTGCTCATCGGGACGCCCCTGCCGTGGTGGGGAAGGGTCCGGCCAGGCCGACGGGGCGCCGCGCGACGGGCAGTACCTCGTCGATCGAGGTGACGACGTGGTCCACGAAGCCGTAGTCCAGGGCGGCCTGTGCGTCGAACCAGCGGTCGCGCCGCGAGTCCCGCTCGACGGTCGCGACGTCCTGCCCGGTGTCCTCGGCGACGAGCGCGATCACGGTGTCCCGCGTGTGCCGCAGGTCGTCGGCCTGGATGGCGATGTCCATGGCCGTCCCCCCGATCCCCGCCGACCCCTGGTGCAGCAGGACCTTGGAGTGCGGCAACGCGTAGCGCCGCCCGCGCGTGCCGGAGCTCAGCAGGAACTGCCCTGCGCTGTAAGCCATCCCGACGTTGACGGTCACCACGTTGCAGGGGATGGCGCGCATGCAGTCGCGGATGGCCAGCATCCCCGGCACCGACCCGCCGGGCGAGTTGACGAGCAGCCGTATGTCGGCGGCCGGGTCCTCGGCGGCGAGCAGCACGAGGCCGCTGCACAGGCGGTTCGTGTTCCAGTCCTCGAGCGGCTCGCCGAGGAGCAGGGTGCGGCGGTCGAAGAGGCGGCGGTAGAGGTCTTCGTCGAGGGTGCGCCCGGCGGGCGGGGATTCGGTGGTCATGGTCCCACCGTGCGCCCGGTCGGGGCGGCCGCGGGCTCGATGCTGCCGAGGGCAGCGCTGCCCTGAGCAGCGCGGGAGACGGCGCCCGGCCGGTTACGGCTAGGCGCCGGTCGCGACCGCCTGAGCCAGGGTGGACACGATCGAGTCGCGCGCTGTGTGCCCCTCGGGGGTCGGCGTGAGGGGGTAGACGTGCACCAGCCCCGCCTGCTCGTGGTAGTCCACCTCGACGCCGGCCGCCCGGGCCCGGGCCACGAGCACCCGGGCGTCGGGCCACAGGATGTCGTGGGTGCCGGCATACAGGCTGATGGGGCCGATGCCGGTCAGGTCCGCCGCGAGCGGGCTGACCAGCGGGTCGTCCAGCGGCAGCCCCGCGCGCCACAGGTCGATGAAGACCCGCGTGCCCTCGCGACCCAGCCACGGGTCGTGGGGCTGGACCTTGTCGATCTCGGGGTTGCTCAGCGACAGGTCGAGCGCCGGGGCGATGAGCAGGGTGCGGGGGAGGGTGCGAGCGTCCCTGTCCCGCAGCAGGATCGCCGTCGACAGCGCGATCTGGCCGCCGGCCGAGTCACCGGCGAGGACCGTTGTGCCCCAGCGCTGCTCGCTGCGCAGCACCAGGTCGGCGAAAGCCGGCACCACCTGCGCCGCGGTCCCGTAGGGCACCAGCGGGTAGATCGGCACGGTCACCGCCACCCCAGCCTGCGCGGCGATCTGGGCGGTGAGCTCCCAGTGCTGGCGGGCGATCTCGGCATACCACCCGCCCCCGTGGGCGTAGACGACGCCGCCGCGCGGCTCGCCCGACCGGGGCCGGACCGTGTAGACCGGCCAGCCGCCGACGCGCTCGACGTCGATGCGGACGTCCTTGCGCAGCAACCGGGGTGGGCCGTAGGCCCGCGGCCGGGTGGTCCGCTCGGCCAGCTGCTGGCGGGCGCCACGCTCGGTGAGGAAGGGCCGGTTGGCGCGGGTCGCCCGCAGGAGCAGCGGCAGGACGGCGCGAGACATCAACGAGGACACGGATTCACCGTATGCCGAGGCGGCTCAGGGGGCGAGGCGTTCGACGCCGTCCAGCAGCGACGACGCCACCTGCTGCTGTGGCAGGCCGCTGACGCCGCGGGCGGCTCGGCAGCGCGGCGTCAGGACGACGTCACGACAACCCGGCCTCGTGCGCGATGAGCGCCGCCTGCACCCGGGAGGTGCAGCCCAGCTTGCCCAGCACCCGCGACACGTGCGTCTTGGCGGTGAGCTCCGAGATGCCCAGTGACGCAGCGATGTCCGCGTTGGACAGGCCCCGGCCGAGGGTGACCAGCACGTCGCGCTCGCGCGCCGTGAGCGCGCCGATGGCGGCGACCCGCCCGGCCGCGGGCGAGGTCTCGGGCGTCGCAGGGGTCGCCGAGGCGTACCCCGCGATCACCTGCCGCGTCACCTCCGGCGCCAGCACCGCCTCGCCTCCCGCGACGCGCCGGATCGCGTCGGCCAGCGGGCCCGCGTCGATCGTCTTGAGCAGGTAGCCGTCCGCCCCGGCCCGCAGCGCCCCCGCGACGTACTCGTCCACCTCGAAGCTCGTCAGCACCAGAACCCTCGACCAGCCGCCCTCGACGATCTCCCGGGTCGCGGCGATCCCGTCGAGGCCCGGCATCCGCACGTCCATGAGGGTGACGTCCGGCCGCAGCGCCCGCGCCTGCCGCACCCCGACGGCGCCGTCGCCGGCCTCGCCGACCACCTCGAGGTCCGGGTGCGCGGACAGCAGCAGCCGCAGCCCGGACCGGACGGTCGCGTGGTCGTCGACGAGCAGGACGGTGATCATCGGTCGCTTCTCCCGGTCGGCTCAGCGGTCGGCTCAGCGGTCGGCTCAGCCGCCTCCGGCTCCAGCGGTATGACGGCCCGCACGCTCCACCCGTCACCGTCCGGCCCGGCGTCGAACCGGCCACCGAGGGCGGTCACCCGCTCCTGCATGGTGCCCAGGCCGAGGCCCGTCGAGCCGGCGCCGCCGGGTGGCCGTGCGGCCTCGCCATCCGACCTGACCTGCAGGTCCACCCGGTCCGTGACGTGCAGGCGCAGGTCGGCGCTGCGCGAGGGCGAGTGGCGGCCGACGTTGTGCAGCGCCTCCTGGAGCACCCGGTGCAGCCCCTGGCTCACCGCCGACGGCAGGCGAGGCACGGGGTCGGGGGAGACGTCGGCGTGCACCGTGACGCCGCGGGCGCGGGCCTGCTCGATGACCGTGGTGAGGTCGCCGAGGCCGGGGGAGACGGTCGGGTGCACGTCGGGCCGCAGCAGCCCGAGCATGGTCTGCAGCTCGCCCATGGCCTCCCGCGAGGTGGCGCGGACCACCTGGAGCGCCTCCCGCTGGGCGGACTCGTGCTGCAGCCCCGCCTCGGCGTGGATCGCGATGGCCGACAGGCTCCCCGAGAGCGCGTCGTGCAGGTCCCGGGCCATCTGCTCCCGCTCGGAGCGCCGCGCCTCCGCCTCCCGCAGCTCGGCCAGGTGCGCCAGGTCCAGCGCCCGCTGACGCTCGGCCTCGGTGAGCTCGACCTGCCGCCGCGTCGACGACCCCCACCAGTAGGAGGTGCCGAAGACGCCGAACGCCGTCAGCGCCGCCAGCACCCCGGCGCGCAGGTCCGCGGTGCTCCACCACACCCCGAGGCCCGCCAGCACCACCGCCGCGGCCACCACCGCGTCGAGCCGGTCGGCGAGCCGCCCGCGACCGTGCAGCCCTGCGGCATAGACGATCTCGATGACGACCAGCAGCGACCCCACGCTGCCGCCCAGGGCGCTCTCCGCCAGGAAGACCAGCATCCCGAGCGCCAGGCAGGTGAGCGGCCGGCGTCGGCGCCAGGCCATCAGCAGGCACAGGAGGAGCAGCGGCGCCGCGTGCCACCACCGGTTGCCGGGGCCGCGCCAGGCGTTGCTCCAGATGTCGACGAGGTCGATCTGGATGAGCACCGCCCCCACGGCGGCCATCAGCAGCGGACCGCGGACGTCGAGGTCGCGGTGCCGGCGCTCGGCGGGGGCGTGGCTCACCTCGCCATTGGAGCACGCGAGGCGGGCGTCGACATACACCCTTGGAGGTATGCCGAGCCGGTGAGGATGCACCGTGCGGAGGACGCGGCGGGGCCGCCTCCCGGGCGAGGGTCGAGGCATGACACTCGCACTCCTGGGGACGCTGACCGTGCTGGCGCTGGTGGACGCCACGAGCTTCGGCACCCTGCTGATCCCCCTGTGGTTCCTGCTCACGCCCGGACGGATCCGGCCCTCGCGGGTGCTGATCTTCCTCGCGACCATCGCGGTCTTCTACTGGGTCCTCGGGATGCTGCTCAGCGCCGGGGTGGTCACCGTGCTGGACGACGTGGCTCGGTGGCTGGACACGACGACCGGGCGTCGCGTCCAGATCGCCTGCGGGGTGGCGCTCTTCGTCGTGGGGTGCGTGATGCCCACCCGCCGCGGCAAGGACACCGATGGTGCCCCGGCACGGGTGACCCGGTGGCGGGCGCGCGCCATGGGGGTCGACGAGTCCGCCCGCGGCGTCGGCGCGCTCGTCGGTCTGGCGGTGGCCGCCGGCACCATCGAGGCGGCGTCGATGCTGCCCTACCTCGCCGCGATCGGGATGCTCACGACCACGCCGCTGGACGGCGTCGGACGGGCCGGGGTGCTGCTCGGCTACTGCCTGGTGATGGTCGCCCCGGCGCTGGGGCTGCTCCTGCTGCGTCTCGGTCTGGGGACGCGGGTCCACGGGCTGCTGCAGCGGCTCGCGGGGTGGATGGAGCGGCAGAGCGGGGAGACGGTGGCGTGGGTCCTGGCCATCCTCGGGGTGGTGGTGGTGCGCGACGCCTTCGGCGGCATGCCCGCGCCGGGCTGGGTCCCGTGGGCCTGAGGGTGGCGCCCCGTCGACGCCGGGCCGCGGCGCCCGATCTCAGCGCGGCGCGCTGTGGGCGACGAGGAGGTCGACCACGCGGCGGGCGACCGGCTGGAGCAGCGCCGGCTCGTGCACGAACGCCACGATCCGGCGCTCCGGCGAGGGGTCCGCGAGCGGCCGCGCCACCGCCCCCTCCGGCAGCCGCGCGGCGGCCAGCTGCGACATGACGGCCACCCCGATCCCGGCGGCGGCGAAGGCGATGGCGCCGTGGTGGTCTCCGGCATACGCCACGTAACGGGGGCGGATGCCGGACGAGCTGGCCGCCATCCGGACGGTCCGGCCGCAGGCCGTGTCGCCGGGGTCGTTGTCGATCCACGGGACGTCGCCCAGCTCGCTGAACCGGACCTGGTCCTGCCGGGCCAGGGCGTGGTCGCGCGGCAGCACCACGACGTAGGGCTCGGTCGCCAGGACGTGGCGCTCGTAGCCGGCGAGCCGCGTCGGGGGCTCGTGCACGACCTCGCTGCGGATGTCGATGTCCGCCGAGACGACCTCCGCGGCATCGACCTCGTTGAGCCGGAAGGTGAACTGCACGTGGGGGAACTCGCGCAGCACCTCCGCCGCGACGCCCGGCAGCCACTCCTCGGCGGCCGAGGCGAAGGAGGAGACGGTGAGGGAGTCGGTGCGGCCCTGCCGCAGGTCGTCGATGACCCCGTCGAGGCGGGTCAGGCTGCCGATGAGATCGTCGCTGCGCGAGGCGAGCTCGAGGCCGGCTGGGGTCGGGGCGATGCCGCGGCCGCTGCGCTCGACCAGGGTCAGCCGGGTCTCGCGCTGCAGCGCCGCCAGGTGCTGGCTGACCGCCGACGGCGTGTAGCCGAGGTGCTGCGCCGCGGCGTTGACCGAACCGCTCGCGACGACGGCGCGGAAGACCCGGAGGCGGTTGACGTCGACCATGGCCAGATCATACAGCGATGCTGCACGGTCGTGAAGGAACATTCGCTTGTGCTAATGCTTGGGTGGGGTGACCGTGGAGGACATGAACACCTTCACCAACCGCTACCCCGACGACCGGGACCGCGCCCGCGTCCAGCAGGAGCTCGACGTCCTGCGTGCCTCGACGGCCCCTCCACGCGACGACCACCCCCTCGACAGCACCGCCGCGGCGCGGCCACGGTGCGGCGGTCAGCGAACCGTCGACGGTCCACCGTTGACTGCGTGCCGGCCGTGACCGATCCGAGGGAGATGATCTGACCGTGACCACACAGACCACCCGGGCCACGCCCGACCAGGCCAACGAGCCGCGGGTCCTGCTCGCCGCGGCGGCGACCGTCGTCCTGTGGGCGTCGTCGTTCATCGTGATCCGGTATGCCGGACCGCACTACGACGCCGGGTCGATGGCCTTGCTGCGCATGCTCGTCGGCGCCGTCGTGCTGGGTCTCATCGCCGCTCGTTCCGGGATCCGGTGGCCACCGAGGCGATCCGTGCCGCTGCTGGTCGGGTGGGGCGTCGGGTGGTTCTGCCTCTACCTGCTCGCGCTCAACGTGGCGGAGCAGACCGTGGACGCCGGGACCGCCGCGATGGTCGTCAACCTCGCGCCGCTGATGGTGGTGGTCTTCGGGGGCCTGTTCCTCGGCGAGGGGTTTCCGCGAGGGCTCGTGATCGGCGCGCCGGTGTCCTTCCTCGGCGTCGTGCTGATCGGCATGCAGTCCTCGCACGGGCAGCTCGCGATCGCGGGGCTGCTGCTGGCGCTCGCGGCCGCGGTGCTCTACGCCGGCGCCACGCTGCTGCAGAAGCACCTGCTCCGCACCGTCGACTCCGCCACCCTGACCTGGCTCGGCGCGACCGCCGGCGCCGTGGCGCTGCTGCCCTGGTCGGGGCGGCTGGTGCACGACCTCGCCACGGCACCGCTCGGCGCGACGCTGGCCATCGTCTACATGGGCGTGCTGCCGACGGCGTTCGCGTTCACGACCTGGGCCTACGTGCTGATGCGCACGTCCGCCGGGCGCACCTCGGCGACCACGTATGTCGTCCCCGCGATCGCCATCGTGCTGTCCTGGCTGCTGCTGGGGGAGGCGCCGACGCCCGTGATGCTGCTGGGTGGCGCGCTGTGCCTGCTCGGCGTGGCGATCACGCGGATGGTGCGGCGCTGACGGCGGCGGCCTCGCGCCATACGTCCGCGAGGGCGAGGGCCCCGAGGCTGATGCCGTCCCGCAGCCGGCCCGTGGCAATCAGCTCGCGGACCTGGGCCCGCGTGAACCACCGCGTCGCCTCGACCTCGGGCTCCGCGTCGTCCGAGCCGCCCCCCTCGCGCACGAACCCCGCCAGGACCACGGCCACCGACCCCGCGAACACCCCTGTGTCCGGGTAGATCTCGCCCAGCTCCGCCTCGAGCTCGGCGACCAGGCCCGTCTCCTCGCCCAGCTCGCGCAGCGCCGCCTGCGCGGGGGTGGCGTCGTCCGGGTCGACCATGCCGCGCGGGATCTCCCACAGCCGCACCCCCGGCGCGGGCCGCTGCTGGTCGACGAGCAGGACGCGCGGCGCGTCACCGTCGCGGCGGACGCACACGCAGGCCGCGCCCGTGAGGCGACGGTCCTCGTCGCCGAGCTGCAGGCGCAGGTTGGTGCGCGTCCAGCCGTCGGTCTCGCGCGTGGCGGCCTCGACCTGCCAGCCCCCGTGGCGCTCGTCCGCCCACAGGGTGTCCCAGCCGAGCTGCTCGCTGGGCGGGGACGTGCGCTGCCAGTCGTCGCGGGTCACGGTGCCTCCTCGGGGGTCGCGGGTGGGCAGCGTCTCACCCGGCCGGACCCGCGCGGGGGGTTGCGGCCCGGGCGCCGGGTGGCGGTCGGCCCCATCGGGGAGCGCAGAGTGCTATGCCGCCACCGTGGTTCCCCGATCCCGGCGCGGCTCACCAGGTGGGGAGGTCGCCCTCGCCCGGCGTCACATGCCGGTCGCTCTCGTCGATGCGGGTGTCGTTGATCGACGCCTCGCGCCGCCGCATGTAGCCCAGCTCGTCGAACTCCCACAGCTCGTTGCCGTAGGAGCGCCACCACTGCCCGTCGGCGTCGTGCCACTCGTACTGGAAGCGCACCGCGATCCGGTCGTCACCGAACGCCCAGAGGTTCTTGCGCAGCCGGTAGTCCTGCTCGCGCTCCCACTTGCGTGTCAGGAAGGCGATGACCTCGTCGCGGCCGAGCAGGTGCTCGTCGCGGTTGCGCCATACGGTGTCGAGGGTGTAGGCGCCGGCCACCCGCTCGGGGTCGCGGGTGTTCCAGGCGTCCTCGGCGGCCTGCACCTTGGCCAGGGCGGTCTCGCGGGTGAAGGGCGGTACGGGCTGACGGGGCGCGGTCATGTCCTCAGCCTGTCACGGGACGCCGCGGCGGGCTACGGCCGGAGGGGCGCTGATCACCGGTCGGAACAGATCACAGAAAGTAACATCAGCGTCGAAATTGTTACGTAGAGTGGTGGCGTGCCGTCCGGCCAGCTGACCTCCGGAGCCGTGCGTGCCGATCGGGCGCGCCCGGCCTCGACGTGGACCCCGCGGTGGATGCCCGCCGTCTTCGTGGCATTCGTGCTGGCCACGGCCGCGGCGCAGGGCCTCTTCTGGATCCACCAGGACGGGGCGCGCAGCGCCTGCTTCGTGGCCAGCCGGGTCCTGTCGGTCCTCGCCTTCGCCGTGGGGGCGCTGACGTCGCGCCGCGGCTTCCGCTCCGACTGGCTGACGATGTTCGCGGCGATCGCCCTCTGGGCGGTGGCCGACGTCTCCGTGGCGGTGCGCACCACCGGCGACCAGGTCGTCAGGGACTGGCTCGGCAGCGGTGTCATGTCGATGGGCGCGTTCGTCCTCATGGGGATCGGCGCGGTCCGGCTCGCGCGGCGCGACGGCTTCGCCCTTGGCGCCTCGGTGGCGCTGGACTCGGTGATCATCAGCCTCAGCGTGGCCATGATGTGGTGGATCGTCGTCGGCCAGGAGATGGCGGTGGCCCCGGGCGCCGTCCGGGTCGGGCTGCTCCTGGCCAGCGTCTCCCCGGCCGGGGACGCCCTGCTCCTCGTGGCGGCCTCGGCGCTCATGAGCTCACGAGCCTCGCACGCCCTGTCCTCGCGGGCGCTCGTCGCGATGAGCGTCGCCGCGCTGGCCGGCGACCTCGGGTTCGGGCTCTACATCAGCGGCCAGGCGGAGTCGCTGCCGCCGTGGGTCCCGGCGCTGTGGATGCTGCAGTTCGCCTTCGCCGCCATGGCGGCGATGCTCTCCGGCCGGACGGTCCGGGAGACCAGCTCGCGCACCTCCTCGGTCAGCATCGTGCTGGTGCTGCTCGCGCTGGTCGCGCCGCCCCTCGTGCTCGCCCTGCCCTGGCCCGCGCGCGCCACGGCGCTGCACCCGGCGACCTTCCCGGCGCTCGTCGCGGTGACCGGGACGTCCGTGGTGCTCGCCTCCTGGCGGGTGCTGATGCTGCTGCGTCGCATCGAGCGGCAGGCCGAGCAGCTCGCGGCCACCGCCCGCACCGACGAGCTCACCCAGCTGCCCAACCGTCGTGCGGGCGACCGGATCCTCGAGGCCGCGATCACCAGCGCCCGACGCTCCGCCGAGCCCCTCAGCCTGGCCCTGCTCGACCTGGACCACTTCAAGAGGTACAACGACACCTACGGGCACCAGCAGGGTGACCGGCTGCTGCGGGCCGCCGCCCTGGCCTGGTCGACGGAGCTCGAGGGTGCCGGTGAGATCTACCGCTTCGGCGGCGAGGAGTTCGTGGTCGTGCTCCCCGCGCTGGCCGGCGAGCAGGCCGAGGAGCTGATGGGGCGTCTGCACGAGGTCACGCCGCGCGAGCAGACCTTCTCCGCCGGCCTCGCGACCCTGCGCCCGGACGACGACGCGGTGGCGCTGGTCGGCCGCGCGGACGCCAGCCTCTACGCCGCCAAGGCGGCAGGGCGCGCCCGCACCATGATCACCGCCTGACAGCCCGTATGCCGCCCCCTCGCCGGCGTCGTGCGGCCCGGGTAGGGCTGGCCGACGAAGCGGTTCCCTGGGGTCAGGGCGTCTCGGGCAGCGGGCCGGCCAGCGTCCGGTGCAGCGCTGCCCGCAGCTGGCGGGCCGCCTCCACCTGGGCGCCCCGCAGCGGGGCGTCGGCCTGGTGGGCCGCGGGCCGCAGGGTGACGGGTGCGGGCGCGTGCCGCCCCGCCACCGCCGCCAGGCGGTCGGCGAGCCCGGGGGCCTGCGCCCAGGGGCCCCCGACCAGGAACGTCGTCGTCCCGAGCAGGGCCGCCACCCCGCCCAGGGCCGCGCCGATCGCCGTCACCAGCGGAGCCGGCGGCAGCTGCGTCGCGAAGTAGCGACGGACCGCCTCGCCGTCGATCACCGTGGTGCCCTCCAGCACCAGCCCCAGCGACACGAAGACGTCAAGCAGCCGCATCGCCCGGCCCTCCGGGCCCACCGTCGGCAGGAAGGCCAGCTCCCCGGCCAGGCCGTTGGCCCCGACCCGCACCTGGCCGTCCTCCACCACGGCCGCGCCCAGCCCCGCCCCGAGGTAGCAGTAGACGAAGGTGGACAGGTCGGTCGCCGCCCCGTCGTGCCGCTCCGCCAGGGCGGCCCAGTTGACGTCGTTGCCGACGACGACGCGCTCGGCGGCGCCGGTCAGCGCCTCCCGCAGGTCGGCGCTCCCGCGCACGAACGGCGTGCCCGCGAGGTCCACCGTGCGCCCGGTCGCGTCGACCGGGTCGGCCACGGAGGCGACCACCACCGAGGGCGCCTCCGGGCGGCGCCGACGGGCGAGCCGGCCCAGCAGCCGCACGCCCCGCTCCAGCTCGGCCGGCGTGACGGTCATGGGCAGCGGCTGCCGGGCCGACCACAGCACCGACCCCGCGGGGTCGACCTCGGCCACGGCCGCCTCGCCGGGGGCGACGTGCAGCGCGATGCCCCACCCGGTCCGCGCCGCCAGCCGGTAGACGGCTCCCGCCCGGCCCGGGCTGCCCGTCGCCTTGCCGGCCTCCTCCACCAGACCCGCCCGCGCCAGCCGGCGGACGCTCTCGGAGATCGTGGGCTTGGAGACGCCGGTCAGCTGGGACAGCTGGGGGCGGGTCAGCGACTCCGCCTCCAGCAGGGCATCGACCACCAGCTGGTCGGTGGCTCCCCGGACGAGGTCCAGCGACGGGGGAGTCGGGCGGTGCGGCATACGGCCTCCACGGGTTTGTTAGGAGCCCTTGCAAACTAGCACGACGCATGTCACGCTGGAGGTAGTTAAGGCTCCTTCCAAACTCCTCCGACCCCCTCGAGGTGATGACGATGACCACGACGGCGACCCCCGCCGCGGCCGACCAGCTGCCGGACCTGCCCCACTGGGAGACCCTGCCCGACGACCACGTCGCCGCCACCCGCGAGGTCAAGGCGGCCATCAAGGCCCGGCTCGCCGCGGCCGGCACCAGCGCCCAGGAGGTCTTCGAGACCCTGGAGCGCGAGATCGCCCGGGAGGTCGAGGAGGTCGTCGCCGAGCTGGCACGGGGCGAGAACCCTTGGCCCGTGGTCGACTTCGCCGACATCGAGGCAGGCACCGTCTCCCCGGAGCTGCGCGCCAGGATCGCCCGGCGGGGGTGCGCGGTGGTCCGCGGCACCTTCCCCCGCGCCCAGGCGGAGCAGTGGGACCGCGACATCGTCGACTACACGACCCGCAACGCCTTCTTCGAGAGCTACCGCGGGCCCGGCGACGACTTCTTCGGCTCCGTCGGCTCCAAGCCCGAGATCTACCCGATCTACTGGTCCTCGGCCCAGATGGAGGCGCGCCAGAGCCCGCGCATGGCCGCGGTGCAGGCCTTCCTCAACTCCTTCTGGACCAGCGAGACCGACGGGCACCGGTGGTTCGACCCCGACCGGGACACGCTCTACCCCGACCGCATCCGGCGACGCCCCCCGGGCGCCAGCTCCCGCGGTCTCGGCACGCACCTCGACCCCGGCACCCTCGACCTGTGGATGACGCAGGGCTACCAGCGCCACTTCCGGCACCTGTGGGACGGGGACGTGCTGGCCTACGACCCGTGGGACGCGTCCTACCGCACCGAGGCGGCGCAGTACGCCGGGTCCACGATGTGCTCGGTCTTCCGCACCTTCCAGGGCTGGACCGCGCTGTCGCAGATGCAGCACGACCAGGGGGTGCTGCACGTCGTGCCGATCCCGCGGGCCATGGGCTACCTGATGCTGCGGCCGCTGCTCGAGGACATCGCCGCCGACGACCTTTGCGGGGTGCGCCCCAACAGCGTCTTCCCGGCCACCGAGCAGCACCACAAGCTGCTGCTGCAGGCCACCGCCTCGATCCCGGACGTCGAGCCCGGCGACACCGTGTGGTGGCACTGCGACATGATCCACGGCGTCGCCCCCGTCGAGGACCAGCAGGGCTGGGGCAACGTGATGTACATCCCCGCCGCGCCCTGGTGCGCCAAGAACGAGGCCTTCGCGGCGCGCGCCTACGCCGCCTTCGAGTCCGGCCGCAGCGCACCGGACTTCCCCGAGGAGGACTACGAGGCCGCCTGGCCGGACCGCTACCGCCCCGAGCAGCTCACCGAGATCGGGCGCCGCGGCTTCGGGCTGGAGTGACGGCCGCCCAGGCGCCGCGCGGGCTGTGCTGGTGAGCGCCCGGACGGGTGGTCGGCCGTCGGCGACTAGCATGTTGACCGTTCAACCGATGACCTGGCTCAGGACGCACACATGGAGGCACGCGTGAAGATCGGCATCATCATCGGCTCGGTCCGGGAGGGTCGCAAGGGCTCGCAGGTCGCGCAGTGGGTGCTCGAGGGAGCCCGCGAGCACGGCGGCGCCGACGTCGACCTCGTCGACCTGCGGGAGTTCGACCTGCTCGTGCTCACCTCCGCGACCGTCCCCGGCGCCGCCAACCGGGAGTACGACGACGAGCGCGTCACCCGGTGGAGCGCGGCGATCGACGGCTACGACGGGTTCATCTTCGTGACCCCGGAGTACAACCACTCCGTCCCCGGCGCCTTCAAGAACGCCTTCGACAGCATCGGCCCCGAGTGGATCGGCAAGACCGTCGGTTTCGTGTCCTACGGCGCCGACGGCGGGGTGCGCGCGGTCGAGCACTGGCGCACGATCGTCGCCAACTTCCAGATGGTCGACGTGCGCGGGCAGGTCGCGCTGGGGCTCTTCACCGACTTCGGCGACGAGGGCTTCACGCCGCTGGACCGCCGCCCCGGCGAGCTCCGCACCCTGCTCGACCAGCTGGTGCGCCTGACCTCCGCCCTGCGCGGCTGAGTCGGACGAGTCGCCCGGCCCGTATGCCGTCACCCCGCGAGCCGGGGGAACGGCATACGGGCCGGCTGCGGCTCGACCTGGGACGATCCTTGCACCCTGTGCATTTGCTGCACTGGGTGCAAGGAGTCTAGTCTCGAGGGGTGCAGACCCGACGAGACCTCGCCAAGGCCGAGACCCGCGCCGCGCTGGCGGACGCCGCGATCGAGATCGCCCGGGTCGACGGGGTGGACTCGCTCACCGCGGACGCGATCGCGCAGCGGGCCGGCGTCTCGCGCCGCACGTTCTTCAACTACTTCCCCACCACCGACGCGGTGCTGGCGGTCCCGTCCGGCGACTTCATGTGCGTCGCGCTCGAGGAGTTCGAGCGGCGCCCCGCGGGGGAGCCGCTGACCGACTCCATCATCGCTGCGCTCACCGCGGCCGACCCGGGCACGCTGGCAAGGTTCGCGAGCGTGGTGATGCTGTGCGAGGGCCAGATCTCGGCCGAGCGGGTCGAGCGCGCCGCCTGGGACGAGGCCGAGGGCGACATCGCCCGCGCCCTCGCCGCCCGGCTCCCCGAGGGCACCCCCGCCCTCCACCTCGCGGTGCTGTCGTCGTGCGTCGTCGCGGCCGGCCGCTCCGCCGTCCTCGCCTGGGTCGCCGGGTCATCCGACCTGGCCGGCCCGGACGCCGCCCGCAGCCTGCGGGGCTATCTCATCGACGCCTTCGGCTACCTGACCGAGAGCTTCGCCGGCGCCACCGTGCGCCCCCACGACCGCTGACCCTCCCACGCGCTGGAGCTCACACCCATGGCAACCCTGCTCTATCGACTCGGTCACTTCTCGGCCCGCCGGCCATGGGCCGTCGTCATCATCTGGCTGCTGCTGCTCGGCGGCGTCTCCGGCGCGGCCGGGCTCCTGAGCAAGCCGCTGTCGAGCCAGATGACCATCAAGGGCGCGCCCTTCCAGCGCACCCTGGAGAAGCTCAAGCACGACCTGCCGGCCGCCGCCGGGGGCACGGGCACGGTCGTGTTCACGACCGATTCGGGTCGGTTCACGCCCGCGCAGGAGGCGGCGGTCGCGCAGGCCGTCACCACCTGGAAGGCCATGCCCGCGGTTCGGACGGCGCTCGACCCCTTCGCCACGCAGCGGCAGCTCGACGACGGCCGCCGCAAGCTCGCGGACGGCGAGAAGCAGATCGCCGACAACGCCGCCAAGATCGACTCGGGCCAGGCCCAGATCGACGACGGCAAGCGCAAGATCGCGGCCAACACGGCCAAGCTCGAGGACGGTCGGTCCGAGCTCACGCAGGCCCTCAAGCAGCTCGCCGACGGCGAGGCCAAGCTCGAGGCCGGCAAGCGTCGCGTCGCCGAGGGCCAGGGTGAGCTCGCCTCCGGTCGCCGCCGGCTCGCGTCCGGCAAGGCCGACCTGGCCGCCGGCAAGCGGCAGGTCGCGCAGGGACGCGCCAAGCTCGAGGCGGGCAAGCGCCAGATCGCGGCCGCGCAGGCGAAGATCGACGACGGCAAGGCGAAGCTCGACGCCGGGCAGGCCAAGATCGACGGCGGCAACGCGCAGCTGGACGCGGCGCGTCAGAAGGTCAAGGCAGGGGAGGCCCAGCTCGCCGACGCCAAGAAGAAGCTCGCCGCCGGTGAGACGGCCCTGGCCGCAGCCGAGCAGCAGGTCGCCGCCGCGGAGCAGCAGCGCTCGCAGCTGCAGCAGGCCCTGAACGACCCCACCCTCCCGGCCGACCGCCGCACCCAGCTCGAGGCCCAGATCGCCCAGCTCACCGCGGCCATCGACGGGGGCAAGGCGAGGATCGCCGAGCAGAAGCCCCAGCTCGAGGAGGCTCGCAAGGCCATCGCGGCCCAGGAGCCGCAGGTGAAGGCCGGCCGCCAGCAGGTCGACGACAAGACCGCCGCGCTGGCCCAGGCCCAGCGCACCCTCGACGCCAAGCGCGCCGAGCTGGCCCAGGGTCAGCGCACCCTCGACGCCAAGGCCGAGACCATCCAGGGCTCGGAGGCCCAGCTGTCCGCCGCCCAGCGGAAGGTCAACGGTGGGCAGCGCCAGATCGACGCCGCGGAGGCCAAGCTCGCCCGGGGCGAGCGCGCCATGGCCGCTGCCGAGGAGCAGATCCGCGTCAACGAGGCCAAGCTCGCCGACGGGCGCCGTCAGGCCGAGGCCGGCAAGATCCGCATCAGCGACGGCGAGCAGCAGCTCATCGCAGCCCGTGACCGCATCAAGACCAGCGAGCAGCAGCTCGTCGACGGCCGCGCCAAGCTCGCCCAGGCCCGCAAGGACCTGGCGCTCGGCAAGCGGGAGACGGCGCTCGCCGAGGGGCTGCGCTTCGTCAGCACCGACGGGACCGCCGCCCTGTCGCAGGTGTCCTTCAAGGACGAGATGCAGTCGGTGCCGCCGGCCACCCGCCAGCAGGTGCTGACGGTCAAGGACCAGCTCGCGCAGGCCGGGGTGCAGGTCGCCTTCGGCAAGGAGCTCACCGACGACGTGTCCAGCATCATGGGCCCCGGCGAGATCATCGGCCTCGCCGTCGCCGCCGTCGTCCTGCTCGTCACGCTCGGCACCCTCGTGGCAGCCGGCCTGCCGCTGCTGATGGCCCTCGGCGGGGTCGGGCTCGGCATCGGGGTCACCATGGCGGTCACCCACTTCGTGACGCTCAACTCCGTGACGCCCGCGCTGGGCCTGATGATCGGCATCGCGGTCGGCATCGACTACGCGCTCTTCATCGTCAACCGGCACCGGGAGCAGCTCAAGACCGGCATGAGCAAGGTCGAGTCGATCGCGCTCGCGACCGGCACCGCCGGCAACGCCGTCACCTTCGCCGGCATGACCGTCTTCATCGCGCTGGCGGCGCTCGCCGTCACCCGCATGGACTTCCTCGCCGCCATGGGCTTCACCGCCGCCGGCACCGTCCTCGCCGCCGTACTCATCAACCTGAGCCTGCTGCCGGCCGTGCTGTCCCTGGTGGGGCACCGCATCCTGCCCCGCCGGGCGTGGCTGGCCCACGGCTTCGACGCCCGTGGCCGCTCCGTCCAGGAGGAGCACCCGCACGACCCCGAGCGCGGCGACCGCGGCTGGGGCGCCATGGCCACCCGCCACCCCTGGGTCGCCCTGGCCGCCGGCCTGGTGGCGATCGGCATACTGGCGGTCCCCGCAGCCGGGCTGCGTCTCGGGCTGCCCGACGGTGGCTCGGAGCCGCCCGGGTCGAGCGCCAACCGCGCCTACACCACGATCGCCGACAAGTTCGGCCCCGGCGCCAACGGCCCGATCATCGCGGTCGCGTCGCTGCCCGAGGGGCTGGACGCCGCGCAGGCCAAGGACCGTCAGCTCGCGGTCGCGGAGGAGCTGGCCACCGTGCCCGGGCTGGTGCGCGTCATGCCCATCGGGCTGAGCCAGGACCGGCGCACCGCCGCCTACCAGGCCGTGCCCGACAACGGCCCCGCCGACGAGGGCACCGTCCGGACCGTGGAGCAGATCCGCGACCAAGCCCCCGCCATCGCCGCCAAGACCGGCGCGGACGTGCAGATCACCGGGCAGACCGTCGCCAACATCGACATCTCCGACCAGCTGGCCAAGGCGCTGCCGCTCTACCTGCTCATCGTGGTCGGGCTCTCGTTGGTGCTGCTGCTGATGGTCTTCCGCTCGGTGGTCGTCCCGCTCATCGCCACCGGA
The DNA here is from genome assembly GCF_001189535.1 of Arsenicicoccus sp. oral taxon 190. Taxonomy (NCBI): domain Bacteria; kingdom Bacillati; phylum Actinomycetota; class Actinomycetes; order Micrococcales; family Intrasporangiaceae; genus Arsenicicoccus; species Arsenicicoccus sp. oral taxon 190. The sequence continues at coordinate 794,376 of NZ_CP012070.1, read as the reverse complement.
GGCTTCCTGCTGTCGCTGGCGGCGGCCTTCGGCGGGGTCGTGGCCGTCTACCAGCACGGGACGCTCGGGGCGCTCTTCGGGGTCCACCACCCCTCACCGGTGCTGAGCTTCCTGCCGATCCTGCTGATCGGGGTGCTCTTCGGGCTGGCGATGGACTACCAGATGTTCATCGTGTCGGGCATGCGCGAGGCCCACGTCCACGGCCAGGACGCCCGCCTGGCGGTGCGCACCGGCTTCAGCCACGCGGCCCGGGTGGTGACGGCCGCCGCGATCATCATGATCTCGGTCTTCGCCGGCTTCATCCACGCCGAGCTGACCATGATCCGGCCGATCGGTTTCGGGCTCGCGCTCGGGGTGCTGATCGACGCCTTCCTGATCCGTATGACGCTCACCCCCGCCGTCATGCACCTGCTCGGCGAGAAGGCCTGGTGGATGCCGCGCTGGCTCGACAAGATCGTGCCGGACGTCGACGTGGAGGGTGTCAAGCTGGTCGACCGGGTCCACGGCCACCCGCACGCGTGACGCGGGCGCTCCTCTGACCGGGGGGTGGCTGCGGGGCGCCTGACCCCGGGTGAGATCCTCGACGGGTCAAGCACCCTCGATCCGCGCCCCGCCAGGAGCCCCCCATGAAGCGCCGCACGTCGTCCCTCGTCCTCGCCGGTCTGCTCGCCGTCGGCGCCTGCAGCGGAGGCAGCGGCGGCAGCGGGGACAGTGCCGGCGGGGCGGGTCCCTCCAGCGCCGGTGCGACCGCGTCTGTGGCGCCCACCGATGCCCAAGCGAGCGGGTCCGCGACCGCGGACTTCCTGCAGCGCAACGGCCTCGCCGGCAAGGACGTCAAGACCGTCGTCAGCGAGCTGGACCGCACCCAGGACGACAAGGCCCGGGGCCTGCAGGGCTCGGTGCGCCAGGGCGAGCTGCAGCTCACGGACTCCAGCGGCGCCAAGGCGACCCTGCCCATCCCCGCCGACTCGTTCTACCTGTCGATGGCGCCCTACGTCTCCAGGACGCACAGCTGCTTCTACCACCACCTGACCGGCTGCCAGGGAGAGCTGGCGGACGCGCCGATGGCGGTCACGATCACCGACTCGTCCGGTCGCCGGCTCGTCGACCAGCAGGTGCGGACCTACGACAACGGTTTCGTGGGTTTCTGGCTGCCGCGGGGCGTCAGCGGGACCATCCACGTCACGTATGCCGACAAGGCGGTCACCGCCCCCTTCACCACCGGCCCTCAGGCGCCGACCTGCGTGGCGACGCTGCAGCTCACCTGACGTCGACCGGGCGTCTGCGCAGTAGCGTGGTGGCAGCGCTTCCCACGACCAGGAGGATCCCGATGTTCCACCCCCTCAAGGCTGTCGGCCGGCTGCTGCTCGGTTCCCTCTTCGTCGGAGGGGGGCTCAACCAGCTCACCGGCGACCCGACCCACCTGGTCGGGCTCGTCGACGAGGCCACGCAGCGCTACGGCCTCGAGGGGCTCCCGCAGTCCGCCGACCTGGTCCGGCTCAACGGCGTGCTGATGGTCGCCGGTGGAGCCGCCCTCGGCCTGGGCATCGCGCCCCGCCGCACCGCCCTGATGCTCGCCGCCCTGCTGCAACCGACCAACGTCGTGGGGCACGCCTTCTGGGCGATCGACGACCCGCGGCGCGCCTTCGTCGAGCGCAACCACTTCATGTCCAACGTCGCGATCACCGGTGGGCTGCTGCTGGCCGCGTCCGACTAGCCGCTACGCGTCGATCATCCGGGAGAGGGTGCGGGTGATCTCGTCCTCGTCGAGGGGGACGCCGAGGGTCAGGTGGTGCAGCGCCAGCCCGTCGAGGTAGGCGGACACGGCCCGTGCCACCTCGACCGGTTCAGCCACTCCCATCCGGCGCAGCAGGGTCACCAACCCGGGGAAGAGGCTCGCGTGGCGTGCCCGGGTGTCCACCCCGCCCACCCCGAGCGCGAGGCGTGCTCGGGTGGGCACGGCGAGCGGCTCCTCCACGACCATCCGGATGAACTTCGCCATACGGCGGGCGGCCGCTCCCCGCTCGGTGGTCACCGCCCCGCCGTCGATCCGGGCGTAGGCGACGGCGTCCCGACGCTCCAGCTCCTCCAGGATGGCCTCCTCCAGGGCGCGCCGGGTCGGGTAGTAGTTGGCGGTGCTGCCCAACGGGATTCGCAGCTCGCGGTCGATGGCCCGATGGGTCAGCGCCTTGGTCCCACCCCCGGCGAGCAGCTGCAGGGCCGCCTCGAGGACCTCGTGACGGCGGTCGGACATGGCTCGATTATGGCCACAACAGGTGTTGTATCGTGGGCGTTGGACGGACTTCCGTCCGGACAGGCCGGTCGGGCGGCAGAGGGGGAGCCGCCCGACCGGCCTCGTGCGTCCCGGCCCCACGGGCAAGTCTCCACGGACGCGGTCCCACGGACCCGATTCCACGGACCCGGACGCCGCGGCTCAGCCCGGCGTGATGTCGCGCCGCCGGTAGCCGACGAGGCCCAGCGCCAGCAGCGCCACCGTGACCGCCAGCGTCACCAGGATCGGGCCCCAGGTCAGCGGCTCGGCCGGCAGCCGGGGGAGCCGGGCGAAGGGCGTCATACGGACCAACGACTCGGGCAGGCCCATCACCTCGCCGAGCCAGGACATGGCGAGCGACCAGCCGACGACGACCCAGGCCAGCACCCCCAGGCGCGGCGCCCAGCCGTGGATCGCCGTCGCGAGGGCGATGACCAGCAGGATCCCCGGCAGCTGCGCGGCGGTGCCGCCCACCAGCGATCCCACGAGCCCGGCCCCGGAGCCGGCGAGGACCTGCGGCAGCGCCATGGCGACCCCGACGCCGAGCATCACCACCGTGACCACCGTGCCAGCGATCACGACGTGGCTCGCCAGCAGGCGGGTGCGAGAGGTCGCGGTCGCGAGCAGCTGCTCCGCGTGGCCGCGCTCCTCCTCCCGCCGCAGCACCCCCACCAGCTGCAGCCCCAGCAGCGCCACGATCGGCACCAGGATCCCGGTCATCGCGACGTAGAACGCGTCCTGCAGGTCCTGTGCCCCCGCGCCCATCCGCCGGAACCGCTCGGCGACCTCCGGGTTGTCGCGCAGCAGGTCGCCGAGCCCGCCCGCGAGCGTGCCCATGCCGTAGGCGAAGAGCAGCAGGCCGAGGCACCACGTCACGACGGAGGTGCGGTCCAGCCGCCACGCGAGGCTCCCCGCGCCGCGCAGCCGCGGCGAGGCGTCGGCCGGTCCCAGCCGGGCCGCGCGCAGCCCCGCACCGTGGTCCCGTCGCGCCTCCAGCGCGAACGCCGCAACCAGCAGCACCACGGTGACGGCGAGCGGCAGCAGGTGGACGGGCCAGCGCTCCCCGGCATACGGCCGCGCCAGGGCCGGCCAGTCCAGCGGCGAGAGCCACTGCAGGGCCGGCACCGCCGGCTCGGAGCCGTCTCCCAGCGCCCGCAGGCCGTATGCCGCGCCCACCGCCCCCAGCGCGAGGGCCCGGGCGCCGCGCGCCGACTCGACCACCTGCGCGGCCACCGCCGCGACGCCCACCCAGACGGCCGCCCCGAGGGCGATGCCGAGGCCGAGCGCCACCGAGCCGCGGGCGTCCCCGCTCGGTCCGGCCATGGATGCCCCGGCCACCAGCCCGAGCAGCGCGCAGGCCCCCAGGCCGACGACGACGGCGGCCGCGAGCGGGGCGTGCCGGCCCACGGCCCCCGAGCGGATCAGCTCCAGCCTGCCGTCCTCCTCCTCGGCGCGCGTGGCCCGGATGGTCCCGAGGACCGCCATGATCGCGGCCAGCGTGACCATGAAGGTCCCGACCCGCCACATCACGAAGGGCCCGACGTGGAGCAGGTCGAAGGGCGGACCGAGGATCGCGCGCATGGTGGGGTTGCCGCTGAGGGTGCGGGCCATCTCCTCCCCGGCCGGGCCGGTCGGGACGGTGGTGCGGTAGGCCGCGGCGGTGGCGGGGAAGACCGAGACCAGCGCGAGGATCCAGATCGTCCAGAAGACCCGGGTGCGGCGCAGCAGCGCCCGCGCCAGCAGGCCGGTGCCGGTGAGGGCGCCGTCGCGCGTCATCGCTGCTCCCCCTCGTAGTGACGCAGGAAGAGCTCCTCCAGCGTGGGCGGCGTGCTGGTCAGGGCGCGCACCCCGTGGCGGCTGAGCTCGGTGAGCAGCGGCGCCAGGGCGTGGTCGTCGACCTGGCAGGTGACGCGCTCGCCGGTGACCGCGAGGTCGTGGACCCCGGGCAGGGCCGACAGGTCGAGCGCCCCCGGGTGCTCCAGCACGGCGGTGACCTGGGTCCGGGTCAGGTGGCGCAGGTCGGCCAGGGTGCCGGACTCGACGATGCTGCCGGCCTTGATGATGCTGACGTGGTCGCACAGCGCCTCGACCTCGGACAGGATGTGGCTCGACAGCAGGACCGTCCGGCCACGCTGTCGCTCGTCGCGGATCTCGTCGGTGAAGACGCGCTCCATGAGCGGGTCCAGCCCGCTGGTGGGTTCGTCGAGCAGCAGCAGCTCGACGTCGGAGGCAAGCGCGGCGACGAGGGCGACCTTCTGCCGGTTGCCCTTGGAGTAGGTGCGGCAGCGCTTGCGCGGGTCCAGCTCGAAGCGCTCCAGCAGCTCCGCCCTGCGCCGCGGGTCCAGGCCGCCGCGGGCCCGGCCCAGCAGGTCGATCGCCTCCCCTCCGGACAGCCCGGGCCACAGGCTGACGTCGCCGGGGACGTAGGCGAGCCGTCGGTGGAGCCGTGGCGCGTCGGCCCACGGGTCGAGGTCGAGCACCCGGGCGGTCCCGGCGTCCGGGCGCAGCAGGCCGAGCAGCACCCGAATCGTGGTGGACTTCCCGGCGCCGTTGGGTCCGAGGAATCCATGCACCTCCCCGCGCCGGACCGTCATGGTGAGGCGGTCCAGCGCGGTCGTCGCGCCGAACCTCTTGGTCAGGTCGCGGATCTCGATGGCGGCCTCGGGCGCGCCGTGGTCGATCGGCATGGCAGCTCTCCGTGCGTCGGGGGGTCGGCGTGGTCGGCCGGCCGTGCAGCGACTCTATCCAAAATTCACAAAATTGTGAAGGTTCTGGTTCTGCTGAGGATCGTGAACGAACCATTACGATCTGGTCATGAGCTCCGAGGACGCCGACCGCCACGCCTTCGTCGACCGCATGGGCGACCTGGGCGCCGCGAGCGGCATGCCTCGTATGGCGTCCCGCCTGCTGGCCCACCTCTTCACCGTCGACGAGGCGCGCGCCACGGCGGCCGAGCTGGGTGAGGCGCTCGAGGCCAGCCCCGCCGCGATCTCGGGGGCGGTGCGCTACCTGGAGTCGCTGGAGCTCGTGCGCCGGACCCGGGAGCGGGGCAGCCGCCGCGACGTCTTCGTGCTGGAGCAGCACGTGTGGTCGGAGTTCATGCTGCGCAGCCTGGACGTCGTGCGGGTGTGGGGCACGGTCTTCGGGCAGGGGGCGGGGGCCGTCCCGGGCGGGCCGGCGCGCGACCGGCTGGCCGAGAACGCCGCCTTCTTCGACTTCCTGGGCGACGAGCTGGACGCGTCCCTGCACCGGTGGCGCCAGCAGGGGAGCGACCGGGACGCGGAGCGTCGCGACCGGGACGACCAGCGCGGCGACCAGGACGGTCAGCGCGGGTCGGCCTCGATCTGAGCGCCGCCGCTGCGCTTGGCGAGGTACATCAGCCGGTCGGCGCGGTCCAGCGCGTCCTGGAAGCCCTCGTCGGTGATCCGGGTGACGCCGATGCTGGCGTGCACCTCGTGGCCGTCCCGTCCGGCAGCCAGGCGGGTCAGCCCCCGCAGGTCGGTGGCCAGGTCGGAGGGGTCGTCGGGCCCGCGCAGGACCACGAACTCGTCGCCGCCGTACCGCGCGCACAGGTCGGTCGGGGAGCAGGCGGCGCGCAGCGCGGCGGCGAGCCGTCGCAGCACCGCGTCCCCGGCCGCGTGCCCCTGGCTGTCGTTGACGCCCTTGAAGCCGTCGACGTCGATCACGGCCAGCTGGCTGCCGGGGCCGGCCAGACGCTCGACGCTGTCCCACAGGTGGGCGCGGTTGGACAGCCCGGTCAGGGCGTCCCGCGTGGTGAGCTCGCGCAGCCGGGCCTGGTGGCGGCGCAGCTCGTCCATGGCGTCGCGCAGCGACGCGGCCTGCGCGGCGGCCTCCTGCGCCTGGCGCTCGGCGCTGCGGGTCCGGTGCCAGACCTCCAGGGCCCGCACCGCGGCCCGGGCCTCCCCGGCGTGGCAGCGCATGATCACCTCGGCGCGGTGCCGGGCCACGTCGAGAGCCTCCTGCAGGTGGCCCGCGTCCGCGAGCAGCCGGTCCAGGTCGCCGAGCAGCTCGATCTGGTAGCCGTCGGGCAGTCGCTCGATGAAGGCGGTCAGCATCGCGCGGCCCTGCTCGTGCCGGCCGTGCAGCGCCCCGAGCCGCGCCTGGGCCCGGACGACGCGCGCGGCGATGGTGACGTCCCGCATCGAGGCGGCGTCGGGCAGCGCGGCGGCGAGCTCCGTCGCCCCGCGCACGTCCCCGACGTCGAGCCGCTCGAGGACCCGCACGGCCCGGATCATGCAGGCCAGCTCGGGCCAGCCCCGCAGCGCCAACGACTCGGCCGCAGCCAGCCCGGGCACGTCCGGGGCCAGGGGCAGGCCCTGCCCCACCTGCAGGTCGTGCAGGTTGAGGATCGCGACGGCCTCGATCGCGCACGACTCGCGGGTGTCCTCCGGCGACGCGCCGGTGCGGAAGTCCCGGGCCAGGGCGATGGCCTCGAGGTACTGCTGGGCCGCGCGCTCGGGGTCGGCATACTGATAGACCCCGCCCATGTCGTGGGTGGCGGCGGCCAGCGCCACGGCGTCGTCGGCCTCCTTGGCCAGCTCCAGCTCGTCCAGGTGCGCCGTCGCGGCCTGCTCCACCAGCCCCAGGTCCAGCAGCGCGGCCGCCTGGACGTTGCGGGCACGGGAGGCCCAGCGCGGCCCGAGCAACCCCGCCCCGAGCAGCGGCTCGGTGATGCCCAGCACCTCGTCGAGCTGCTGCTCGCGCCACGCGATGAAGGCCTCGAAGACCATGCGCTCGGGGCAGTCCCCCACCAGGGGGAGGCCGGACTCCAGCGCCTCGGGCCGGGCGTAGCGCTGCGACCACAGCCGCTCCAGCAGAGCCGGCGGGGGCTCGTCGGACGTCATCGGCACAGGATAGGGGCGCCGATCGGGCCGCGCTTCTCGAGCTCCCCGAGAGGACTAGCCGTCGATCACGGTGGGTAGGGGAGAGGAACCGCACGGGTGCCCGGGCGGTGAGCCGAACCGAAAGGAGCCCGACATGGGACTCGACGACAAGCTCGACAACAACGCGCAGAACGCCTCCGGCAAGATCAAGGAGGCCGCCGGCAAGGCGACCGGCGACGAGGAGATGCAGGCCGAGGGCAAGGGCGACCAGATGGGCGCCAACCTCAAGCAGGCCGGCGAGAAGGTCAAGGACGCCTTCAAGAACTGAGCGTCTCCCGGTCAGCCGACTGGACACCACCTCAGGGGTAGCACCGCCACGGTGCTACCCCTGAGCCGTCCGCAGCGAGCGCGCGATCGCCGGCACCACGCCCGGGCCGTGCAGCGCGAATGCCGAGTAGACCTGCACCAAGGACGCCCCGGCGGCCAGCATGGCGCGGGCGTCGTCGGGGGTGCGTATGCCGCCGACGCCCATCACCGGCAGCGCGCCCCCCGTCTCGCGATGCACCAGGGCGACCACCTCCAGCGCCCGGCGTCGCAGCGGCGCCCCCGACAGTCCCCCCGCCTCCGACGCCCGGCCGAGGTCGGCCTGTGCGAGCCCAGACCGCCCTACGGTGGTGTTGGTCGCGATGATCCCCGCCACCCCCTCCTCGAGGCAGACGGCGAGGAGCTGCGCGAGCGCATGGTCCGTCAGGTCCGGAGCCACCTTGACCCAGATCGGCACCTGCCGGGTCATGGCGGCGCTGTCCGCGACGAGCGCCGACAGGATCTCCCGCAGCGCGCCCTCGTCCTGCAGCGCCCGCAGCCCCGGCGTGTTGGGCGAGGAGACGTTGAGGGCGACGTAGTCGGCGTGGCCCGCCAGTCGCCCGAACGAGTAGCGGTAGTCCGCCACCGCGTCCGGGAGCGGCGTCACCTTGGACTTGCCGATGCTGATGCCGAGGGTGCCGGCCGGGCGACGCCGGTCGAGCCGGTCGGCGAGGGCGTCGGCTCCGTCGTTGTTGAAGCCCATCCGGTTGATCACGGCGTCGGAGGCGGCCAGGGTGAAGAGCCGGGGCCGGTCGTTGCCCGGCTGGGGGTGCCGGGTGACGGTCCCCACCTCGACGAAGCCGAACCCGAGCGCCGGCCACACCGACAGCGCCCGGCCGTCCTTGTCCATGCCGGCCGCGAGGCCCACCCGGTTCGGGAAGCGGACGCCCGCCACGGTCACCGGGTCGTCGGTGCGGGTGCGGGCGGCCAGCGGCGAGAGCAGCCCCGGGCGGCGGTCCAGCCGCGCCAGCGCGCCCAGCGTGCGGTGGTGGACGGTCTCGGCGTCACCGCCCGAGAGGGCGTACAGGGTCGGACGCAGCAGGTGGTCGTAGGACCGGTCGAGGAGGGACACGGCAGCATTGTCGCAAAAGGGCGTCGGCGTACGGCATTGTCGCAAGGCGCCTCGTCGCACGGTCTCTCGCCCGCGTCGCCGTGGCACCGCCCGGACGCCGCGCTAGTCTGCCGGGGTGGACGGCACGAGGCATGAGGGGGGCCTCGCCCTGCGGGGCGGGGAGACCGTGGCGATCAGGTTCAGCAAGTGGGACGCGAGCCCGCACTGGGCCTACGACGGCTGCTACCTGGGCGCCGACGAGTTCGGGCACTGGGTGCGGGTGCCGGTGGGGGCGCGCATCGCCCGCCCGGGCCAGGCCTTCGACAACGAGCACGAGAGCGTCGTGTGCCTGCCCGTCGAGACGGGGCACGTCATCACGACCAACGCGGCGCCGCACAAGATCCGCCACTACGTCGACGTGACCACGGCGCCGATGTGGCGCCGGGTCGAGGGCGTCGCGACGGTGGCGATGGTCGACCTGGACCTCGACGTCGTCGAGCGCCGGACGGGGCGCACCTACATCGACGACGAGGACGAGTTCGCCGACCACCAGGTGCTCTTCGGCTACCCGCCCGAGCTGGTCACCGCCGCCGAGGCGCGGGCCCACCGGATGCTGCGGCTCGTCGAGTCGGGCGCCGAGCCGTTCGCCACCGTGGCGGAGGAGTGGTTGCGCCGCGCGGTCGCGGGCGCCTGACCCGTCCCGCCGCCGGCGCGAGCCGTATGCCGCGGAGCCCCCGGCCCCGCCGCGTGGCGGGGCCGGGGGCTCACGGCATACGGTCCTGGCCGGTCAGGCCGCCGCGGTGACCTTGTCGGGCGCGACGATGATCGGCAGCTGCGCGTCGAAGCGGCGCTGGAACTCCCGCGTGCTGTAGATCAGGCTCTTGGGCCGCGTGCTCTCCTGCAGCTGGTAGGCCCACTCGGCCGCCCGCATCCGCTGGTTGGGGGTGCCGTGGTGGCCGGGGCTGGTGAAGCTGCAGTCGCCGATCGTGTAGAAGACGGAGAGGAACTGCTTGACCCGCTTCCACTGCATCGACAGGCCCCGGGGGTGGGACAGGAAGTAGGCGGCGGACGCGTCGGCGTGCAGCTCGGTGCGGCGCGTGGTCTCGGGGGCGTCGATCGTGTCGGGGGTGATCATCCCGATCTCGAACTGCACGTGGTGGCCGAACTCGTGCGCCAGGATCGCCTGCGGGGCGACGTCGCCGAAGCCCAGCTCGTCGTAGGCGCGCAGGATGCCGTCGCCCATGATGATCCGGTCGCCGGGGATGATGCCCGGCACGACCTCGCGCCCGAAGGCGGTGAACGCGAACGCGTTGAGCGTGAAGATCGGGTGGTTGCCGCCCTGGAACTTCGGGTCGCTCAGGTAGTCCACGAGGGCGGGGGCCAGGGAGTCCGCCTGGGCCTTGGGGACGCCGAAGGCCACCTGCAGCACCCGCGACACCCGGACCGGGTCCAGGACCATCGACCCGTGCATCGCCATCAGGTCGATGTCGTCGCTGCGGATGTCCCAGAAGCCGCGGAGCTTGCGGAAGGTCTTGTCGAGCACCCCGGCGTGCGCGCCGAGGCGGTAGGCCGGGTCGCTGGACGAGCCGAAGAGCATCGCGTCGTAGGCGGCGTAGTCGAGCACCCCGTAGTTGTCGAGGATCATCCAGTCGACGCTGGTGAAGTCGGCCGTGGACTGCCGGATCCAGTCGCGGAAGACGGTCGGGCCGCACTGGTAGTCGCCCGGGTTGATGGCCTCGCGCGTGAGGCCGTGGCGCTGCGCGAGCTCGCGGCTACGGGCCAGCCGCTCGGGGGTGATCGTCGCGCGCAGCCGCGCGAGCAGGGCCTGGGCCTTGGCGTCGTCGGCCCGCACCAGCTGGGCGGACCTGGCGGCCGCTGGAGCGGCGGCCTGGGGGTGGGCCGCGAGCGCGGGGCCGGCGGCGAGACTGCCGATCAGGGTGGCGGCAGCGACCGCGGACCACATCCTTGTGGGCTTCATCAGGGGGCTCCCTCGAGTCGTCGAGACGTCCGGGCCGTATGGCGTCCCCCGCCGTCGGGGGGGGGGGCTACCCGGTGGCGACGAGTCTGCGGTGAGCGCCCGGCGGCGTCAAGGGATGCGGACGAGGCGCGGGGAAATGGCGCCGGGAAGAGGCGCCGGGAAGAGGCGCCGGGAAGAGGCGTGACGATCAGGCGTGGCCCACGTCCTCGGAGTCCACGTCGTCCGGCCCGGTCTGCTCGACCGTGACGACCTCCTTGGCGAGGTCGGCCTCGACCACCTCGTGGCGCGTGACTCGGTCGACGTGCACGCGGACCCGCTCGATCGGCACCACCTGGGTGACGATCCGCTCCTCGTGGAGGATGATCTCGATCCCGTTATCACTGTCCCTGTCACTGTCGCTGCCGCCGGCCCCGTTGTCGCTGCCGCCGCGGGGGCGGTGGGGCAGGCTCGCGTCGAGCGCGGCGTCCTTGGCGGGGTTGCCCTGGTCGGTGCCGCCGGCGGCGAGCTCGTCCGGGCCGAGCTCCTCGACGACCAGCTCCTCGCGCCGCACGGTCACGGTGCGCTCCTCGGTGACGACCCGCTTGGACAGCCGGACGCCGCCGCTGATCACGGGCCGGGTCTCGACCCAGAGCTGCTCCTCGTGGCGGGTGACGGTGCCGCCCTCCTCGCCCCGTCGGCCGAGGTGTGCCGTCCCGGGCTCCCGGTCGTCCTGTGCCGTGGTGTGGTCACGCATCGCTGGCTCCCTTGCTGCAGAGGATTCGCTTGCTCCGGTGAGTACCCGCGGCCGCGTGCCGGTATGCGCCCCTGCGGCGAGGACGTCCGGCCGCCCCGCCAGATCGACGGGCGGATTCGGGACTCCCCGCCCCGGGGCTGGGGTATCCGGCGAGCAGGCACGTCGACGGGCCGTCCCGGTCGGGCGGCGGCGCCGTGCGCCATACGCCTGGGTGGTCCGTGCCGCCCCGACCCAAGGAGAGCCGATGCCACCTCGTGTCCGCAACCTGGACGAGGTCGACGAGACCCGGTCGTTGCCGTGGGACGTCGCCTCCGCCGCCCTCGCCCGGGAGGAGCTCCGGTCGAGCCTCGCGGGCCAGCAGGTCTCGGACAGGACGGTCGACGAGGCGGTGCAGGTGCTGTCCGAGCTCGTCGCCAACGCCGTGACGCACGCGGTACCCCTCTCCGGTGACACCGTGAAGGTGCACTGGACGCTGCGCAAGGGGATCGTCGAGGTTGACGTCACCGACGGCGGCGCCGACACCCGGCCCCAGCCGCTGCCCGCCTCGCCGTGGCAGACCCGGGGGCGCGGCCTGCGCATCGTGCGGGCGTACGCCCACGAGTGGGGGGTGCTGGACCAGCCTGCGGGGCAGGTGGTGTGGGCCTCCCTCGGCGGCCCCTCGCGGCGGCGCACCCGCTGAGCCCGCGGGCGTCCGGTGGGCAGCGGATAGGGTTGCGGGCATGGGTAAGGCATCGCGTCGCAAGGGCGACACCAAGAAGTCCCGTCCCGCGCCGTTCGTCCGGCGCCCCTTCGAGGGGATCGAGGGCGAGACGGACCTGGTCGCGATGCGGGAGATCGTGCCCGCGGCCACCGCGACGCTGCGGCTGCGCGAGCCGGCGGGCGAGGTGAGCACCGCGACGGTGTGCACCGTGCTGCCGATGGCGTGGCCGGGCCTGCGCCGCGCCGACGGCGAGGTGCTCGTGGGGCTGCAGTCCGGCTCGGCCAGCAGCGACGCGAGCCGGGACCTGGCCCAGGTGCTGCTCGCCGCCACCACCACCGAGCCCGGCAACCCGGTCGTCGCGCTGCCGCTCGCCACCGCCGAGACCCCCCGGCTGCAGGACCTGCTCGACACCACCGCGCCGCTGGACCTGCAGGTCCACGAGGGCTTCGACTTCTGGGTCGCGCAGGAGGACCTCGACGAGGAGGGCAAGGCGTCCCTGGACCGGGCCAACGAGAGCGCGATCCCCACCGTCAAGCTCGACGGCGTGACCTCGGCCTACTGGTGCCTGATCGGTGAGCGCGCCTACGTGCGCCAGGTCCTGCCGGACGACGAGGACGCCGCCACCGACGCGCTCGCCCGGCTCCACGCCCGCGGCGAGAGCGCGCTCACCGAGGGGCACCGGCTGCTCGGCGCCTTCCGGGCGTGCGGGCTGCTCATCCCGGTGTGGGAGGTCGACCCCGAGGCGGAGCCGAGCTCCTGGGCCGACGCGGTGCAGGACATGCAGCGGCGCTACGCCGGGGCGCTGGCCGCGGCCGAGCCGCTGACCACCGACGAACGCCGGGCCCGGTCGGGCCTGCTCAGCCGCCAGATCACCCTGCGCTGAGGCAGCTCATGGCGAGCAGCGCCGACGACCGGGCGGTCGGGGTCGTCATACCGGCCAAGGACGAGGCCGACCGCATCGCCGCCACGATCAGCGCCGTGGCCGACCTGCCGCGCGTCGACCTGGTGGTGGTCGTCGACGACGGGTCGCACGACGACACCCAGACCGTCGCGCGCGACGCCGGAGCGATGGTGGCCCGCCACGCCCGCAACCGCGGCAAGGCGGCCGCCCTGGAGACGGGCGCCGCCGTCGTCGCGCGCCGTGACGCCCAGGAGGGGCGGGCGGGGGACCTGCGCCGGCTGCTGCTCTTCGTGGACGCGGACCTGGAGTCCTCCGCCGCGGCCGTCGGCGTGCTCGTGGACCCGGTCGCCGCCGGCGACGCGGACATGTCCGTCGCCGTCTTGCCCGCGCAGCGCACCGCCGGCGGCGGCCGGGGCATGGTCGTGCGGCTGGCGCGGGAGGGGATCGAGGAGCTGACGGGGTGGACCGCCACCCAGCCGCTGTCGGGGATGCGCTGCCTGACCCGGGAGGCGTTCGAGGGCGCGAGCCCGCTCGCCCGCGGCTGGGGCGTCGAGACCGCCATGACGATCGACGTCCTCGACGCCGGGCTCCGGGTGGTCGAGGTGCCGTGCGAGCTGCACCACCGCGTGTCCGGCGCCGACTGGCGCGGCCAGCTGCACCGGGCCGACCAGTACAAGGACGTGCTGCGGGCGCTCGCCGTCCGCCGGCTGCGCCGCCGCCTCGGCCGCTGATCACGCCGCCCGCGTCCGGACCCGGCGATAGCCCAGCGTGCCCAGCGTCCCGATGGTCAGCCCGACTGCGCCGATGACCAGGTAGGACCCCTGCGGGCCGAAGACCAGGTTGAGGGTGCCGCCCAGCGTCAGCGCCACCAACGTGCAGGAGCGCGCCGCGCCCTCCACGGCGGCGAGCACCCGACCCTGCTGCTCCCCGGGGATCTCGGTCAGCAGGATCGCGAAGAGCAGCGCGTTGAGGACGCCGAGCAGGGACGTCAGCATGACCTGCGCTCGCCGATCCGTGGAGCGCACGACCCCGGCGAGCAGCACCCCCAGGGTCGCGCTGGCGCCCGCCGCGGCCTCGGCCCAGCCGTAGTCGGCCGGGCTCGCGTGCAGCACGTCCCGCAGCACGTAGACCTCGACCGCGTTGACCGCCTCGATGGCGAGGATGAAGGGCAGGACGGCGGCGAGCAGCACCCCGACCGTGGCGTGCCGGCGCAGGATCGCGACGGCGGGGCCGGGCGACAGGCTCAGGGGCGTGGGCTCGGCGGCGCGCCGCCGCCGCACCCGCACGGTCAGGGCCGCGAGCGTCAGGGCGAGGAAGCTGGCGGCGTCCGCCAGCAGCGCCTGGTCGGCGCCGTGGTGCTGCACGAGGACCCCGCCGAGCGCGGCGCCGACCGGGTCGGCCGCGGTGCGCAGTCCCTGCCGCAGCGAGACCAGCGCACCGGTGTGCGCGGTGCCGGCGACGAGCGGCAGCAGGCTCGCCCAGACCGGGGTGGTGAAGGCGAAGGCCGTCTGCAGCAGTGCGACGAGCGCCAGGGTGGTGGCGTAGTCGTGGGTGAAGGCCAGTGCCGCCGCGGCCGCGGCCTGCACGAGGCTGCCGACCAGGAGCACCGTCCGCGAGTCGGCGCGGTCGGCGACCGACCCGACGAGGCCCATCGTCAGCACCAGCGGCAGGGCGAAGCACGCGAGCAGGCCCGAGATCGCGTAGGGGCTGGTGGTGGAGTCGTGGGTGCGCAGCATGAGCGTGACCAGCGCCATGGCGTCGCCCACCTGCGATGCGGCGCCCGCGACCAGCAGGATCCGGGGGTCGCGGGGGCGCAGCGCCTATAGATGACTCTGAAGGGACTCTTTCACAGTTATGAAGGTAGTGCTTCACGAGTCGAGGGGCAACTAGGCTCAGCAGGTGCCCCACCCCACGACGGAGCTGCGCATCTCGGATCCCCGGGCCCTGCGCGCGCTCGCCCACCCGGCCCGGCAGCGGCTCATCGACGAGCTCTACGCCGGCGAGGTCCTGACGGCCACCGAGGCCTCCCGCCTGGTCGGCCTCACCCCCTCGGCGACGAGCTATCACCTGCGGGCGCTGGCCGGCTGGGGGATCGTGACCCGGGACGAGCCGTCCGGCGACGGCCGGGAGCGGCCGTGGCGGGCGGCGGCCGGCTCGCTGTCGGTGACGCCGGAGGCGCACCGGCTGGTGGGCCCGGGGGACAGTCGCACGTTGCTGGACGCGTGGCTCGGAGACCTGTCCGCCGGCCTGGACCGGCTCTCGGAGTCCGTGGCCGGCGGAGGCTCCGGCAGGTCCTCGCGCGACCGCCTGTGGCTGACCGACGACGAGTACCTCGAGCTGCAGCGGCGGCTGGAGAGCCTGCTGCGGGACTACGGTGCCGCGTCCGGGCGGACCCGGCAGGCCCACCCCGAGGACGCGAGGCCCTGGGACGTCTACGCCCTGCTGCTCCCGGCGGAGTCACGCTCGGCGGAGTCACCCTCGGCTGAGTCGCGCCCGCCGGAGTCGCGCTCGCCGGACGAGGCGACCGACCCCGCCTGACCGGCTCGGTCGCCGCGCTCGTGCAGCACCAGCGCGACGAGCAGCGGCACCACCAGCATCCCCCCGACGGCCGGGATCGCGACGCCGGAGTCGTTGGTGGCGAAGCCGATCAGCCACATCACCAGCACCGCCGCGAGCCCGGCTCGCAGCAACGGCACCCGCTCGTATGCCGGGCGCAACGGCCTCCCGAGCCACGAGTCGGGCCGCGCCACCGCCCACGCGGCGGCCACCAGCGCCACCGGCACGAGGAACGCCAGGGGGGCGGTGAGCAGCATGTCGAGGTTCTGCTGGGCCTTGCGCAGCACGACGTCGGTGGCGCCCCCGTCGAGCGCCGTCTGCACGAACCTCCCGAGGTGCGAGCGCGACGACGCGGGCCGCAGGTAGTCCAGGACCGCCAGGGCGGTCACGAGGGTCACCGTCACCACGCCCAGCACCAGCACGCGCAGCCACGTGACGCGGGCGCCGAGCGCCACGATGGACAGCAGGGCCACGGCGGGGAGCAGGGCGATGGGGCCGCCGAGGTCGGCGCCCCACTGCGGGGCGCCGTCGACCACGACGGCGGCCAGCCCGACCGCCAGCGCGAGCAGGGCGCCGGCCCGGGGGCGTCCCCGGCGCCGGCCGACCGTGGCGATCCCGACCATGAGCAGCAGCACCGACGTCGCCAGCAGCGAGAACGCGACGTTGCCGAGGCCGTAGAACCGGCCGCCGATGGTGGGCTGCTCGCCCAGCAGCGTCGCCTGCGTGAGGTGGGAGCCGGTGACGGCGTCACCCCCGACGACCAGCGTCGTCAGCGCGGCGACCGCGGCCGGTGGCCCCAGCGGGTGACGTCGCCACGGCCCGAGGAGAGCCACCGCGGCGAGCGGGGCGGCCAGCAGGTAGATGACGAGCCACAGGGTGGGCACGGGCGCCGGGGAGCGCCACCACGGCACGAGGCCGGCGAGGTAGGTCGCGGCGGGCACGCACGTCATCGCCACCAGGCCACGGCGCAGCAGCCCGACGGCCTCGGCGCGGCCGCGGCGCGCGAGCAGCCATGCCGCCAGGCATCCCAGCAGCTGGAGCAGGGCCCAGGTCGGCCAGAACCCGAGCGCGACGGGCTGGACCAGGTCGGCCGCCGCCGCGTCGTCGCGCATCGCCTGCGCCCGCGCGGCGGCGTCCCC
This sequence comes from Arsenicicoccus sp. oral taxon 190, assembly GCF_001189535.1. NCBI lineage: Bacteria > Bacillati > Actinomycetota > Actinomycetes > Micrococcales > Intrasporangiaceae > Arsenicicoccus > Arsenicicoccus sp. oral taxon 190. The sequence goes on along the minus strand of NZ_CP012070.1, from coordinate 777,839 downwards.
CGCCGGATGGACCGTCAAGGTGGCGCCGCGCCAGGACGGGTCGGGCCGCGCCCCGGCCCAGGCCGCGATCGTGGGGGCGAGGTCGGTGAGCAGCACGTAGCCGTCCTGCCGGGTGGAGCTCGACGCGAGCGTCCCGGACCCGCGACCGGCGACCACGACCGGGTGCAGCCGGGCGGTGGGCCCGTCGTCGGCCAGCGCCGCGACGATCACCGTGGCGCCGGTCGGCGTCGCCGCCAGCACCGCCCCGACCTGGGCGTCCAGCGCCCGCACCTGAGCGGCCCGGTCCCCGCGGTCCACGCTCACGCCGCCGGGGTCGACGAGCGTGACCGGGCACCCCGCGAGGTCCTGCCGCAGCGTGCCGGGCTGCAGCGGCCGCCACCGAGCCACGCGCCCCTGCGGGTCGGCCGCGGCGATCCCCGCGCCCGGCCCGAGCGCCGTGACGCAGTCGCCACCGGCGGTCAGCGCCTGGGCCAACGACCCCAGCCGTGCGTCCTGCTTGGTGGCTCGCGCCGCCGCGAGGTAGTCCGACCAGCCCGGCACCTGCGCTCCCGAGACGGGAGGCAGCGGCGGGCACGGCGGGGAGGCCTGCGACCCCGGCTGGGCCGCGCGGGTGCCCGCGCCCAGCGTCAACCACCCGTCGACCGGGCAGGTCGACAGGTGCACCGAGCGCACCACGAGGGACGCCGACGCGCCCCGCTGCAGCAGGCCCCACAGGTGCGGGGTGGCGGCCGGGCCGAGGTCCTCCGCCGTCAGCCCGCCGACCCCCACGAGCACGACCGGAGCCGTGCCGGACGTCGCGCGGGCGGCCGGTGCACCCGGTGCGGCGGCTCGGGCGGCCGGTGCCCCGAGCCCCAGCAGCCAGGCCATCAGCAGGATCCCCATCACGAGGACGCGCAGCAGCCGCGGGGGAGCGGCATACGGCCCAGGCACGGGGGTGAGGTCACGCGGTCAGACTAGGGCGCCTGTCCGACAGACCCCTGCAGATCCCCCTGCGGGGGGAGGTGCGCGCCCGGCAACCCCACCTAGGCTGGCGCCCATGTCCCGGACGAGCACCTCCGTCGCGGAGCGGCTCGGTGCCTTCTTCGCGGTCGACGACGAGTGGGAGCGCCCCGCGCCCACCGCCCGGCAGCGCCGCAACGACGTGTGGGTCGCCCTCGCCACCTGGGTGTGGGGCGCGGTCGGGATGGAGCTGCTGCGCAGCGTCGCCGACCCGAGGTACGTCGACCACCCCTGGTGGGTGCAGCACCTGCTCATCGCGCTCGGGACCGTCCCGCTCGTATGGCGCCGCAGCCACCCGCTCCTCGTCGGGGGCGGCCTGATGCTGCACATGTTCTTCGTCGGGATCACGGTGCCCGAGGTCATGCGCGGGTTCACGATGCAGTGCGTCTACGTCTTCGCCCTCTTCACGGCCGTCGCGTGGGCCCGCAACCGCCGCCCGATGCTCGCCATGGTCGGCGGCGTGCTGGTGCTGATGTTCGGGTGGATCGCGTGGCAGTACGCCCTCGGCACCGCGGTGCAGGAGATGCTCGACCGCAGCCGCGACGCGAAGCCGCCGAGCGGGCTCTTCCCGCAGATCCCGGCCGCCGTGGCCCTCGACGTGGTGATGAACGCCGTCTACTTCGGCGGCGGCATCGTCGGTGGTCAGGCCGCGTGGCGCCAGGCCCGCTCCCGGGCCCTGCTGGAGGACCAGTCGCGTCAGCTGGCCGAGCAGGCCGACGAGCTCGCCGACCGCAAGGTCGTCGAGGAGCGGCTGCGGATCGCCCGCGAGCTGCACGACGTCGTGGCCCACCACGTCTCGGTGATGGGGGTGCAGGCGGCCGCGGCGCGCCGGGTCCTGGACCGCAACCCGCAGGCCGCGGCGGACGCGCTGACCCACGTCGAGGAGTCGTCGCGGCAGGCCGTCGGGGAGATGCGCGGGCTGCTCGGCACGCTGCGGCGCACCGACCGGCGCACCGACCGTGGCGCCGACGGCGCCGGGTCAGGGCCGGGGGCCGCATCGGACGCCGGGCCCGGCTCCGAGGACCGTGCGCCGCAGCCGGGGGTCGAGCAGGTCGCGACCCTGGTGCAGGAGGCGGCGGGCCCCGGCTTCGCCGTGACCTACCAGGTCGTGGAGGACCGGCCGGGGGCGCTCACCGAGGTGCCGATGCCGGTGGGGTTGTCGGTCTACCGGACCGTCCAGGAGGCCCTCGCCAACGTGCGGCGCCACTCCACGGCCCACGCCGCAAGCGTGGTGGTGCGGCTGGGGGCGCAGGGAGGCCACCGCTACGTCGAGGCGGAGGTGCTGGACGAGGGGCGGCCGCGGACCGGCACGTCCGGGTCGGGGCTGGGCCTGCTCGGGATGCGCGAGCGGATCGCCTCCCACGGCGGCACCTCGGAGATCGGGCCGCGGGCGACCGGTGGCTACCGGGTGCGGGTCCGTTTCCCCCTGCCCGGCTGACGCGACGACCGCCGTCGGTAGGGTGGCTCGCATGGGGGACGAGCGACTGCGGGTGCTGCTGGCCGACGACCAGGCGCTGGTGCGCAGCGGGTTTCGGCTGATGCTGTCGGTGGAGGACGACCTCGAGGTGGTCGGCGAGGCCGCCGACGGCCGGCTGGCCGTCGAGCAGGCCCGCGCCCTGCGCCCCGACGTCGTGCTGATGGACGTGCAGATGCCCGTCATGGACGGCATCGAGGCCACCCGCGCCATCGCCGCCGACGGCCTCGCCAAGGTCCTCATCCTCACCACCTTCGACAACGACGACTACCTCTTCGACGGGCTCCGCGCCGGCGCCTCCGGCTTCCTGCTCAAGAACGCCGACCCCGACCAGCTCGTCGACGCCGTCCGCGCCGTCGGCCACGGCCACGCGCTGCTCGCCCCCGAGGTGACCCGGCGGGTCATCGCCCAGATGACGGCGGCCCCGGACCCGGCGGCGGCGGGGGCGGCGGCCCCGCCGGCTCGGCATACGGGCCTGGACGTGCTCACCGAGCGCGAGCGCGAGGTCCTGACGCTCGTCGCCCGCGGGCTGTCCAACGCCGAGATCGCGGCGCAGCTCTTCGTGGGGGAGGCGACGGTCAAGACCCACGTGTCCAGCTGCTTCGCCAAGCTGCACCTGCGCGACCGGGTCCAGGCGGTCGTCCTCGCCTACGAGTCCGGTCTCATCCAGCCGGGGGAGTAGCCCACCGCGCAGATCCTCCCCCGGGGGGAGGTGCACCGCGTCGCCCCACTCCTAGATTGGCTCGTGCGAGCAGGTCGTATGCCGGGAGCCCGTTCCCGCAACCGCTCGCTCGAGGAGGGGTGCGAGGTGCTCGAGATCCAGGGCCTGACCCGCCGCTTCGGTGACGTCACCGCGGTCGACGGGGTGTCCTTCGCCGTGCCGCGGGGTCAGCTGATCGGCTTCGTCGGCGGCAACGGCGCCGGTAAGACCACGACCATGCGGATGATCATGGGGCTGCTGCAGATCCACGCCGGGGAGGTGCTGTGGGAGGGGCGCCCGGCGACGACGGCGGACCGGCGGCGGTTCGGCTACATGCCCGAGGAGCGGGGGCTCTACCCCAAGCAGGGCATCGCCGACCAGCTCGTCTACCTGGCGCGGCTGCACGGGATGTCCCGGCAGGACGCTCAGCGGGCGACGGCCGAGCACCTGGACCGGTTCGGTCTGGGGGAGCGCGCCAAGGACAAGCTGGAGTCGCTGTCCCTCGGCAACCAGCAGCGGGTGCAGATCGCCGCGGCGGTGATGAGCCGGCCGCAGGCGCTGATCCTCGACGAGCCGTTCAGCGGGCTGGACCCGACCAGCGTCGACACGATGGTCGACCTGCTGCGCGAGCACACCCGCGCGGGCGTGCCGGTGCTCTTCTCCAGCCATCAGCTCGACCTCGTGGACCGTCTCTGCGACGGCATGGTCGTGCTGAGCAAGGGCCGCGTCGTCGCCCAGGGCACGGCGGACGCGCTGCGGGCGAGGGGGCCGCAGCGTCACCGCATCGTCCTGGGCGGCGACGCCGGGTGGGTCCGGGGACTGCCGGGCCTGCACGTCGTCGACGTGGACGGGTCGAGCGCTGTCCTGGAGCTGGTCGAGGCCGGCGCCGACCGCACCCTGCTCACCGAGGCCCTCGCACGCGGCCCGGTGGTCGAGTTCGCCCGCGTGCGACCCTCCCTGAGCGAGATCTACCGTGAGGTGACGGCATGAGCAGCACGAAGACCCAGCAGACGCGGCAGTCCCATCAGTCCGAGCAGGACCGGCAGGACCGGCAGACTCGGCAGGACCGGCAGGACCCGCAGGCCCAGCACGCCCCGCGCGACGCGTGGCAGCTCGTGGCGGGCCGGGAGATGGCCGTCAAGGTGCGGGACCGCAACTTCATCATGAGCACGGTCGTCACGATGGTGCTGATCCTGGCCATGATGGGCTTCCAGGCGTGGATGGCGTCCCGGTCCAGCACGACGACCGTCGCGGTCGTCAGCGCCGAGGGCCGGTCGCTGGCCGAGTCCGTGGGCAAGGCCATGGCGGGCAAGGAGGACCAGGGCGGCCAGGGGGACGGTGACTCCCTCAAGGTCGTGCAGGCCGCCGACGAGGCCGCCGGCCGACAGCTCGTCCTCGACGACAAGGCCGACCTGCTGCTGGTCCAGCACGGCCAGGGCTGGCAGGTCGCCGGCAACGACGAGCCGTCGGATCGCATCCCCACCTACGTGCGTCAGGTGGTCAACGCCCAGGTCCTCGCCCAGACCGCCGCCAAGGCCGGGACCACTCCCCAGGCGATCGCCCAGCAGACGACTGTGACCACGGCCGGGCTGTCCGGCAAGGACCAGGTCCAGAGCGTCGCTCAGCTGGTCCTCGGCGGGATCTTCGCGGCGCTGTTCTACATGGCGGCGCTGATGTTCGGGATGCAGATCGCCCAGTCGGTCATCGAGGAGAAGCAGTCGCGCATCGTGGAGATCCTTGCGTCGGCGATCCCGGTCCGGCAGCTGCTGGCCGGCAAGGTCGTGGGCAACACGATCATGGCGACGGCGCAGATCGTGCTCTACCTGGGCATCGGCCTGATCGGGGTGTCGTTCACGCCCTACAAGGCGATGCTGACCGGCCTGGCGGGCAGCGCGGTCTGGTACATCGCGTTCTTCCTCGCCGGCTTCCTCGCCCTGTCGTGCATCTGGGCCGTGGCGGGCTCGCTCGCCACGCGCAACGAGGACCTGCAGCAGACCACGACGCCGCTGACGATGGTGCTCGTGCTGGGCTTCTTCGGGTCGATCGGAGCGCAGGGCAGCGTCAAGGCGGCCCTGTCCTACATCCCGGTGATCTCCTCGATGATCATGCCGGGGCGGCTCTACGACGGGTCGGCCGCCTGGTGGGAGGGCCTGCTGGCGCTCGCGCTGACGATCGCCTTCGCCGCGGTGGCCATCGTGCTCGGGGAGCGGATGTACCGCCGCTCGCTGATGCAGACCTCGTCTCGGATGACGTTCAAGCAGGCGCTCCGCTCCGCCGACTGAGCCATGATCGTGGACGTCTTGTGTCGCGAGCGCGCCCAAGACGTCCACGATCGGGGCACACAGAGGGAGAGGGAGTGGGCATGCGCTACGCCTACCTCGGGCCGGCCGGCACGTTCACCGAGCAGGCGCTGCTGCAGCGCCCCGAGGCCTCGGCGCCCGACGCGGAGCGGGTGCCCTACGGGTCCGTCGACGCGGCGCTGGCGGCGCTGCGGGCGGGTGACGTGGACGCCGCGGTCGTCCCGATCGAGAACTCCGTCGAGGGCGGCGTCTCGGCCACCCTCGACGCCCTCGCCACCGGCGACCCGCTCGTCGTCATCGGCGAGATCCTCGTGCCGATCACCTTCGTCCTCGCCGCCCGGGCCGGCACCACCCTGGCCGACGTCCGCGCGGTCGGCACCCACTCCCACGCCTGGGCCCAGGTGCGCGGCTGGATGTCTAGGAGGCGGCCGGAGCCGACATACGTCCCGACCCTGTCGACGGCGGCAGCCGCGGCGGGGCTCGCCTCCGGCGACGACAGCCCGTATGACGCGGCCGTGTGCGCGCCCGTCGCCGCCACCGTCCACGGGCTGCAGGTCCTGGCGAGCGACATCGGCGACAACGCCGGGGCCGTGACCCGATTCGTGCTCGTGGCGCGGCCGGGGGAGGCTCCCGCCCCGACGGGCGCGGACAAGACGACCATGGTGCTCTTCCAGCGCGCCGACCACCCCGGTGGCCTGCTGACGCTGCTCGAGCAGTTCGCGGCGCGGGGCATCAACCTGACCCGGCTCGAGTCCCGCCCGACCGGCGAGGGGATGGGGCGCTACTGCTTCTCCATCGACGTGGAGGGCCACCTGGCCGACGAGCGCGTCGGCGAGGCGCTCATGGGGCTGCGGCGGGTCTGCGCCGACGTCCGCTACCTGGGGTCCTACCCGCGCGCCGACCGGCTCGCCGCGACGGTCGAGCTGGGCACCAGCGACGACGACTTCGTGGCGGCCCGGGACTGGCTGCACGCGCTGCGCACCCCGCAGGCCACCCCCGGGCAGGCGGGCTCTGCGCGCGCTGGCTAGGGTCGAGCCATGACGCACATCCTCTGCATGGGTGGTGGCGGCTTCTCACAGTCGCCGGACAACGCAGCCACGGCGCTCGACCGCTACGCCCTCGAGCTGACCGGCAAGGACAACCCGCTCGTGTGCTTCGCGCCGACCGCGTCGGCGGACGACCCGCAGTACATCCACCGGTTCCTGACGGCCTTCGGGTCCCTCGGGGTCCAGACGATGGTGCTGACGCTGTGGGAGGACGCGCGGCACGCGCTGGAGCGCTTCGGCGACATCGACCTGCTCTACGTCGGCGGCGGCTCGACCGTCAACCTCGTCGCGCTGTGGGACGCGCACGGCGTCAGCCAGGCGGTCCGGGACCTGCGGGCCGAGCGCGACGTCGTCTTCGCCGGCGTGAGCGCGGGCGCCAACGTCTGGTGCGAGGGCTGCACCACCGACTCCTTCGGCGGCATCGACGCGTGGCGCGGCGGCCTGGGCTTCGTGCGCGGGTCCTTCTCCCCGCACTTCGACTCCGAGGCGGAGCGGGCGCCGCAGTTCCTCAGCTGGGTACGCGAGGGCGAGCTGCCCGTCGGGTGGGCCGCCGACGACGGGGCTGCCCTGCACGTCCTGGACGGCAAGGTGCAGGCCTGCGTCGCCGAGCGCGACGCCGCCAAGGTCTACCGGGTCGACCGCCACGGCATCACCGCGCAGCAGATGACGCGGCTCTGAGACTGCCTGAGACGCGGTCAGGCGGTGACCGGCCGCCGCTCCAGCCAGCGGCGCAGGCCGGCCTCGCCGGACCGCATCATGTGGGCGTGGTTGAGCCGCAGCAGCCGGTGGCTGGTGATCGGCAGGCGCTGCAGCTTCTCGTGGGTGAGGTGCACGTCCTGGGTCCAGCGGGCCGCGGTCGTCGTGTCGCCCTGCCAGCTCAGCTGCCACTGGGCGTAGCCCTCGAGGTCTTCGGACAGCCCGACCCGCAGCACCCCCTGGTCGAGGTCGCCGACCTGTCCGGTGAGCACGACGTCGAGGGTGACCGGCAGCAGCGACCGGATGCCGAGCCGGCGCCGGTCGCCGTCGAGGGGCTGACAGCTGCGGATCTGCGGCCACCACGCGGCATAGCTGTCGACGTCGTCGAGCACGGCATAGGCCTGCTCGAGCGGGAGGGGCACCTGCCACACGTGCTCGAAGTGGTAGTGGTGCAGGGCGATCATGACGAGCGGGCCTCCTTGCGTCGCAACCAGAGCCAGGCCAGGACCGCGCAGACGATGCCGTTGAGCAGGCCGACGGCGACATCGATCGCGTGATGCATGCCACGGTACAGCCGCGCATAGGACACGAGCAGCGGGATCAGCACACAGACCACCTGGACGACACGGCGCAGCACGACGTTGTCGATGCGGTGCGCCATGAAGGCGAGGGTGAGGTAGAGCGCGGTCGAGGCGCCCACGTGCCCGCTGGGGTAGCTGGAGGTCGGGGGCGCCGGGTCGAGCTTGCTGACCTCGGGCCGCGGCCGGTCGGTCAGGTTGGTGGCGGCCACGAAGATGCTGGCCTGCAGCGCGATGGCGATCCCGGGGACGACCGCGAACCACCACTCCCGGGTGCGCCACCACACGAGCAGCATCATCAGGACGCAGAAGCCGATGACGTACTCCGTGTTGCCGATGTGCGACCACACCATGGTGATGGAGTTCCACAGGCTGGTGCGGTGGGACTCGAGGTCCTTGCTGATGGGCTCCTCGGCGGTGCTCCAGCTCTGCATCGGCCCGATCAGCGCCAGCCCGAAGCCGTAGATCGCCAGGAAGACCAGGACGCCCGGCGCGATGGCGCGCACGAGCAGGTCCTTGAAGGCCGCCCCCGCGCGGGGGCGGGAGCGGTCGAGGTCGTAGCGGAGCAGGAACGGCATCAGGGCCTCTTTGGTCGGGTGGTCGCCTCGGTCGAGGGGCCGGTGGGGTCGGTGGGGTCGGTCGGTATGCCGGGGGCGTGGTCACCGCTCGGCCGCACGAAGCCGCGCCAGGACCCGTAGACCAGGGCCGCCGCCAGCAGCAGGCCCGCCGTCACGTCGGACGGGTAGTGCACCCCGAGGAAGACCCGGTCGAGCATCACGGTGACGGTGACGACGGCGGCGAGGGTGACGGCGACGGCGCGCTCCATACGGGTGCGCAGGAGGGGCCACAGGAGCACGGTGAGGGTGAGGCACACGGCCGCGGTGTTGGCGGCGTGACCGGAGGGGAAGCTGTAGCCGGGGGCCTGCGAGACCGGGTCGTCGACGACCGGGCGCGCGCGCTGGACGAGCAGCTTGACCTGCAGGAAGAGGTTCCAGCCGAGCATCATCGTGACGAAGGCCCACAGCGAGCGGGCCTTCATGCCCTTGGCGAGCCAGGTCCACAGGCAGACCACGGTGGCGGCGACGTAGGCGCGCCAGGGCTGCCAGACCTCCTGCCAGACGATCAGGGCCGTGCGGAAGCCGTCGTGGCGCCGGGTGACGTCCGTCGCGTCGCGGATCGCCTGGACGTCGAGGTCGATGATCGGCGCGAACCGCTCCTGCACCAGCACGGCGAGCACGATGACGGGGGTGCTGAGCAGCAGGGCGGTGCCGACGGCGCGGGCGAGCCGGACCAGATGGTGACGGTGGAGTCGGGGCACGGGCTCACCGTGCGGCCGAGGCGCCCGAGGGGGCCGGGCGGTTGGGGTCGACGCGGACGCGCAGGGCCGAGGGCAGGACGGTCGCCTCGATGCGGGTGCGCTCCCCGATGGTGTCGCCGTCGACCTGCACCTGGACGTGGCGGTCCGCGGCGACGGTGACGCGGCGGGTGGTGTGGTGGGTGACGCGGTGGTGGCCCTTGCGCTGCGCGGTCGCGAGGCGCAGCGCGACGGCGCCCCAGCCGACGCCGCCGGTGGGGGACAGGACCAGGGCGTCCAGGTGGCCGTCGTCGATCTCGGCCTCGGGCATCAGCGTCAGCCCCTGGATGCGGCCGACGTTGCCGATCAGGACGCTGCGGGTGCGACGGGTGAAGTCCTCGTCGTCGGTGGTGACGTGGGCCTTGAACTGCGGTCCCCACAGATGCTTGACCCCGGAGACGAGGTAGGCGGGCCACCCCATCGCCGACTTGAGCTTCTCGGGGGCGTCGGCCATCACGTCGGCGTCGAATCCCATGCCCGCCATCACCAGGAAGTGGATCTTGCCCGGGCCGCGGTCCTGCGGCGCCAGGGCGTCGGCGTCGATGGGCGCGTCGTCGACCTCCGGCTCGCCGTCGACCGGCACGGGCGTGACCGTCAGCAGCCCGACGTCGACGGGCCGGTCGTCGCCGGTCAGGGCGATGAGCAGCGCGTCGCGCAGCGAGGCGATGGGCAGGTCGAGGTTGCGGGCCAGCAGGTTGCCGGTGCCGCCGGGCAGCAGCCCGAGGGGGATCGTGGAGCGGGCCTCGGTCAGCTCGCTGCCGACGGCGCGCACGGTGCCGTCGCCGCCGAGGGGGCAGATCACGTCGACCCCGGCCGCCATGGCCTCCTTGGTCTGGCCCGAGCCCGGGTCGTCCTCGGTGGTCTCGAACCACAGCGGCTCGTCCCAGCCCAGCTCCGCGCAGACCTCGGTGATCTCCGCGCGGACCTGCTCGACGTCGTCGAACTTCGTGGGGTTGACCACGACCGCCGCGCGGGGTCGCCGCGGCTCGGCGGCAGGCTCGGGCCGCGACTCGGGGGCCGGCGACTCCGGCTCCGGCTCGGTCGCGTCGGCACGCTGGCGGCCACGTCCGGCCACCACGGCGACGACGAGGAGCAGCACGACGACGGCTACGAGGATCCACACCCACATCTCTGGCACGGCTTGACGTTACCCGTGAGGAGGATCACCTAGTCGGCGGTTGCCCCACACGGGGGACCCGTGGCGTCCTGCCGCGAGCCCAGCAAGGCCGTATGCCGCCCCACCCCCCTCCCGGGTGGCGCATGTGGCCGGGCGGGCTCGTCCGGCATACGAGGTGGAGGGGTGTCACGGCAGGCCACTAGGCTCGGGTGCGTGATCGACATCAAGCTGCTGCGCGAGGACCCCGAGCGGGTCAAGAAGTCGCAACGTGCCCGCGGCGAGGACGACACCCTCGTCGACCAGATCCTCGAGCTGGACCAGCGTCGCCGGGCGGCGCAGTCCCGGTTCGAGCAGCTGCGGGCGGAGCAGAAGTCGGTCTCCAAGGACGTGGGCGGCCTCATGGGGCAGGCCCAGCGGGCCAGGAAGGCCGGTGCCGACGACGCCGACCAGCTGATGGAGCAGGCCCAGGCGGCCCGCGCCAAGGCCGGCGAGCTCAGCGACCAGGTCAAGGAGCTCGAGCAGGCCGCCGACGAGGCGGCCCGCGAGATGGACGTCATCGCCCACCGCATCGGCAATGTCATCGTCGACGGGGTGCCGACCGGCGGCGAGGAGGACTTCGAGCTGCGCGAGACCGTGGGCACGCCACGGGACTTCGCGGCCGAGGGCATCGAGGTCAAGGACCACGTCGAGCTCGGCACCGCCCTCGGCATCATCGACCTGGAGCGCGGCGCCAAGGTCGCCGGCAGCCGCTTCTACTACCTCAAGGGTGACGGCGCGCGGCTGGAGTACGCCCTCATGGCGCTGTGCCAGCAGATCGCGATGGAGGAGGGCTTCGTCCCCCTCGTCGTCCCCAACCTCGTCAAGGGCCAGACCATGGCGGGCGCCGGCTTCCTCGACAGCCACGCCGACGAGGTCTACCAGCTGCCCGCCGACGAGCTCTACCTCACCGGCACGTCTGAGGTCGGCCTTGCGGGCTACCACCTCGACGAGATCATCGACCTGACCGACGGGCCGCTGCGCTACACGGCGACGTCGACCTGCTACCGCCGCGAGGCGGGCAGCCACGGCAAGGACACCAAGGGCATCTTCCGGGTCCACCAGTTCCAGAAGACCGAGATGTTCGTCTACTGCCGACCCGAGGACGCCGAGGCCGAGCACGACAACCTCCTGCGCATCGAGCGGCGCATCCTCGACGCGCTCGAGCTGCCCTACCGCATCATCGACGTCGCCGCGGGCGACCTCGGCGGACCGGCCGCGCGCAAGTTCGACTGCGAGGCGTGGGTGCCGAGCCAGGAGCGCTTCCGCGAGCTGACGTCGACCTCCAACTGCACGACCTTCCAGGCGCGTCGGCTCGGCATCCGCGAGCGTGACCCGCAGGGTGGCGGCACGCGCGTGGTCGCCACGCTCAACGGGACGATGGCCACCAACACCCGCCCGATCGTCGCGCTGCTCGAGAACCACCAGCAGGCGGACGGGTCGGTGCGCATCCCTGAGGCGCTGCGGCCCTGGCTCGGCGGCCGCGAGCTGCTGCAGCCGCTCGGGCGGTGAGCATGGGCCCTCGTGCCCGGATGGTCTGCCTGGACATCGACGGCACGACGATCAACCACGCCGGCGTCATGTCCCCGGCTGTCCGCCAGGCGGTGCAGGACGTCGCGGCCGCCGGCGTGCACGTCGTCATGGCGACGGGGCGGGCCTGCGTGGCGACGATGCCGATCATCCGTGAGCTGGGCATCGAGGCCGGCCGGGCCGTGTGCTCCAACGGCGCCGTCACGCTGCGGCTCGACCCCCGCAAGAAGAAGGGCTACCGGTTCACCGAGGTCGTGACCTTCGACCCGGGGCCCTCGCTGCGGCTGCTGCGCGACAAGATGCCGGGCGCGCTCGCGGCGGTGGAGGAGCTCGGCAAGGGCTTCAAGGTCAACGCGCCCTTCCCGACCGGGGAGCTGGACGGCGAGATCCGGGTGGTGGGCTGGGAGGAGCTCATCGACACCCCCGCGACCCGCGTCACCCTGCGCCAGCCCGACGCCCCGGTCGAGGACTTCCTCGAGCGGGTGCACGCGGTGGGTCTGCACGGGGTGTCGTATGCCGTGGGCTTCTCCGCGTGGCTGGACATCGCCCCGGAGGGTGTGTCCAAGGCGTCCGCGCTGGAGCTCGTGCGCCGCAAGCTCGGCGTGGACCCCTCCGACACCGTGGCGGTGGGCGACCAGCGCAACGACCTGGAGATGCTCGCCTGGGCGGCCCGCGGCGTCGCCATGGGCAACGCCCCCGACGAGGTCAAGGAGGTCGCCGACGAGGTGACCGGCCACGTCGACGACGACGGCCTGGTGACCGTCCTGGAGTCGCTGCTGCCCTGACGGGTGCTTCGCTGCAACCCCAGCCTGACCCGGTGCGTCACTTAACGTGAGTGGATCAGCACGCTGAGTCTCACAGGGGGGACGTCGTGGACCGACGCATCAGGAGTGCCGGGGGCCTGCGGGCCCGGCCACGGTCGGCTCGGCGGGCCGCCGCAGCGGCTGTCGCGGTGGGGGTCGCGCTGATCGGTGGGGTGGCGCTGCCCACGACACCGGCCGTGGCGGTCGAGACGCCCGCGCCGACCGACGCTCCTACAGGTGCCCCGACGGACGCTCCTACAGGTGCCCCGACGGACGCCCCGGAAGGCATCCCGACAGGCGCCCCGACCGACGGGCCGACGGTCCCGGCGCCGCGGCCCACCCCGGTCCCGCGGACCGGGCAGGCCCAGAGCGTCCGGATGTCGCTGCGCTGCACCGGCTGCACCGGGCCCTGGCAGTGGGTGGCCGGCGTCGGCCAGACCACCGTCGTCGGCACGGTGCTCCCGCTCCGGGCCGGCACCCCGGTCGCCATCGAGCGCAAGGCGCCGGGGGCGGCGGCATACGTGCGGGTCGCGCAGGTGAGCACGGGGTCGGCCGGGACGTTCGCGTGGACCGGGCCGATGTCCCCGGTCGGCGCGACGAGCTACCGCGCTGTGCTGGCGGACCGGACCTCGTCCGCGCCGGTGGCCGTCACCGTCACCCCCGCGAGCGTGACCGCCGCGGCGCCGACCGCCCTGGACACGCTCGTCGACCCGACGGTCACCGGGGTCGCCACCCCGCGCGCCGCCGGGCTGCCGGTCCGCGCGGAGGTGCTCACCCCGGTCGGGTGGCGGCCCGCGCGGGTGGGCACGACCGGTCCGGGGGGAGGGTTCGCGCTGCCGGTGGCCTACGGCCACGGCGCCGTCGGGGTGATCACGGTGCGGACCGCGCTGACGCTCCCGACCGGCGCGGTCGTCGCGAGCCCGTCCCGCGGGATCACGCGCCTCGCCGTCCTGAGCCCGGTCGTGCGCCAGACGGTCGCGGCCGACGTGCCGCGCACCTATCGCGCCGGCTGCCCGGTCGGCCCGGCGAGCCTGCGCACCATCGACATGAACCACTGGGGCTTCGACGGGCGCATCCACCGCGGCCGGCTCGTCGTGCGGACCGCCAACGTGGGGCCGATCCTCACCAGCTTCCAGACCGCGTTCTCCGGGAGGTTCCCGATCCGGGAGATGCGCGACGCGAGCGTCTACGGCGGCGACGACGTCGTCTCGATGGAGCACGACAACACCAACGGCTTCAACTGCCGGCGCGTCACGGGCAACCCCTACCGGCTGTCGCCGCACAGCTATGGCACCTCGGTGGACATCAACACCGTCGAGAACCCCTACCGCATCCCCTCCGGCGTCTGGCTGCCCAAGAACGGTCAGGCCTACGTCCGGCGCACGCCTTATCGCCCCGGCATGCTGACCCCGTCGACGCCGTTCACCAAGGCGCTGATCGGCCAGGGCTTCACCTGGCTCAGCGGCTTCGACTGGCAGCACTTCCAGCGGTGACGGATCGTATGCCGTCCCGCCTCCTCGTTGCGTCGGCGCTGGTGGCTCTGCTGGGGTCGACGGCCGCCTGCTCGGGCGGGTCGACGACGTCCGCCGGGTCACCGAGCACCGCCACCGCAGCGGCGAGCAGCGGGTCGACCACCGCGTCGGCAGCGGCGTCGGCACCCGGGTCAGGCGCCGCGGCGCCGACCGCCGCAGCGAGCACCACGTCGACCGCCGGGCAGACCGCCGCGCCGTCCGTGGTCGAGCCTCCCGTCGTCGAGCCGCCCCGGCCGACCGCCCCCGCCGCCACCGTGGCCGGGCCGCTGGACCAGCGTGGTCTGCCGACCCCTTCCGGGTGGTCCACCGCGGTGGGGGACGGTGCGGACGGCGGCTACATCCCCAACGGCACCTGGGTCAACGCTCGCGACCCGCGCTCGACCGTCCACGAGCTGCTCGGCCTCGGCTGCCAGGGGGTCCCGGCGACCTACCCGGTGCCGACGGCGGCCCTCGAGGGCACCTACCGCGGGCCGGGCGGGGCGCCGGGGACCGTGGTGGCCGTGCAGCTGGCCGACCCGGCGGCGGCGCGCCGCCTCCTCGACCTCTACCGCCGGCAGGCCGAGTCCTGCCAGGGTCGGCCCGACGCGGCGTTCACCTACCAGCCGCTGCGGAGCGGCCCCGAGCTGGTGGACCGTCGGGTCTTCGCCGGGGAGCAGGCGTCGTGGCTGGAGGTCGTGGGGGTGCGGGGGAGCCGCGTGACCTTCCTGATGCTGCAGGAGAGCGCCGGTCGCCTCGCGCCGCAGCAGATCGAGGCGATCGTGCGCGACGTGACCTGAGCGCGGGCACAGAACCACCCCCTCCCACGTCCGAGGAGCTCCGCCTCGTGTCATGCTGTGGCCCTATGTCCGAGCTCGTGATCACCTCCGCCGCCAACCCTCGTCTGCGCGCCCTGTCCGGGCTGCGACGTCGTCGTGCGCGCGAGGAGAGCGGTGTGACCCTCCTCGAGGGTTACGAGGAGCTGGAGCTGGCGCTGTCGGCGGGCATCCGGCCGCTCACCCTCTACCACTGCCCCGAGCTCATGCTCGACCCGGCGGCGCAGGCGGCCGTGGTGCGGCAGGTGGCCGCGTCGGGTGCGGAGGTGGTCCGGCTCGGGCGGGCGGCGTTCGAGAAGGTTGCCTACCGGGAGGGCCCCGACGGCTTCCTGGCGGTGGTGGCCTCCGTGGTCCGGGGCATCGACGAGCTTCCGCTGCCGGCCGATCCGTTCCTGCTGGTCTGCGAGGGTGTCGAGAAGCCGGGCAACCTCGGCGCGATGCTGCGCACCGCCGACGCGGCCGGGGTCGACGCGGTGGTCGCGGCGGACCCGGTGACCGACTGGGGCAACCCCAACCTGGTGCGCGCGAGCAAGGGCACGGTCTTCTCGGTGCCGGTGGCGACGGCGTCGACCGCGGACACCCTGCGCGCCTGCCACGAGCGGGGCGTGCTCGTCGTCGCGGCCACCCCGGACACCGACGTGGAGTACACCGACGTCGACTTCACCGGCCCGGTCGCCATCGCCGTGGGCGCGGAGAAGACCGGCCTGACCGACTCCTTCCTCGACGCCGCCGACGTCCGGGTCCGGATCCCGATGACGGGCCGGGCCAACTCCCTCAACGTCGCGACCTCGGCCGCCATCGTGATCTACGAGGCGGTCCGGCAGCGTCGCGCGGCCGCTCGCTGACCGCTCGCCCCCTCGTCGCGGCCCTGGTCGCGCCCCCTTCCGGACCTCCCGGACCGGGTGCGGAGCACCCGCGCCCGTGTGTGAGGATGTGCCCATGCGCGTCGACCATGTGTCCTATGCCGCCGAGCCGGACGGCTCCATCGCGACCGCCGAGCGCCTCGCGGCCCGCCTCGGGGTGGAGCCGGTCTACGGCGGGGTGCACCCGCGCTTCGGGACCCGCAACATCATCCTGCCGCTCGCGCACCACCGCTACGTCGAGGTCGTGGAGTGCCTTGACCACCCGGTGACCGACAAGGTGCCCTTCGGTCAGGCGGTGCGCACCCGCTCGGAGCAGGGCGGCGGCTGGATGGGCTGGGTCGTGTGCGTGGACGACATCGCCTTGGTCGAGGCGCGCGTGGGTCGCGAGTCCGTCGAGGGCAGCCGCACCCGCCCCGACGGGGTGACCCACCGGTGGCGCCAGCTGGGCGTCAAGGGGTTGATCGCCGACCCGCAGCTGCCGTTCTTCGTGCAGTGGGACGCCGGCTCGGAGCACCCCTCGGAGGTCGCGCACACCGACATCACGATCAGCCGCCTCACCATCGGGGGTTCCCCGGACCGGGTGCGGGACTGGCTGGGCATCGACGCCACCGACACGTCCTCGGTCATCGACTTCGAGTTCGTGGCGCCGGCGGGGCACCCGGGTCTGCTCGCGGTGACCTTCGAGACGCCCCGCGGCGAGATCACCATCTGAGCCACCCGGGCCGTATGCCGCCAGGGCCCCCGCACCACCGGCTCGCGGGGTGAGGGGCCCTGGGGCGTCGCGGGGCTCAGGCCCGACCCGAAGCCCGGGACCGTCCGAAGGCCCGCAGCCGCAGGCTGTTGGTGACGACGAGGACGCTGGACAGCGCCATCGCGGCACCGGACACCATCGGGTCGAGGGCGCCGAGCACGGCCAGCGGGATCGCGACGAGGTTGTAGCCGAAGGCCCACGCGAGGTTCTGCTGGATGATCCGCAGCGTCCGGCGGGACAGCGCGATCGCGTCGGCGACGGCGCCGATCTCGGGGCGGACGAGCACGATGTCGGCGCTGTCGATGGCGACGTCGGAGCCGGTGCCCATCGCCATACCGAGATCGGCCTGGGCGAGGGCGGCGGCGTCGTTGACGCCGTCGCCGACCATGGCGACCACGCGGCCCTGCTCCTGCAGCCGGGCGACGGCGGCGTGCTTGTCGGCGGGCATGACCTCGGCGATGACGTCGGCGGGGTTGATGCCGACCTGCTCGGCGACCTGGCGCGCGGTGCGCTTGTTGTCGCCGGTGAGGAGCATGGTGCGCAGCCCGAGGTCGCGCAGCGCCTGGAGCGAGTCGGGGGAGGTGGGGCGGATCTCGTCGGCGACGGTGAGGGCGGCGTAGGCGACCCCGCCCCAGCCGACGTAGACCGTGGTGCCGACCCGGTCGCCCTCGAGGTCGCCAGGGACGACGTCGAAGAGGCTGGCGCGGCCCACCGTCACCTCGGTGTCCTTGATGGTGGCGCGGGCGCCGAGGCCGGGCAGGTTGGTGAAGTCCCGGATCGGCTTGAGCTCGATGCCGCGCTGGCGGGCGGCCCGCACGACGGCCAGGGCGACCGGGTGCTCGGACCCCGCCTCGACGGATGCTGCGGCCTGCAGCGCCGCGGTGGGCGTCAGCCGGCCGGAGGGGGTGACGTCGACGAGGGTCGCGGTGCCGGTCGTGATGGTGCCGGTCTTGTCGAGCACGACGGTGTCGATGCGGCGGGTGGACTCCAGGATCTCCGGGCCCTTGATGAGGATGCCCAGCTCGGCGCCGCGGCCGGTGCCGACGAGGAGGCCGGTGGGGGTGGCGAGGCCGAGCGCGCAGGGGCACGCGACGACGAGGACGGAGACGGCGGCGGAGAGCGCGGCGGCGGCGCCCTGGCCGGCGACGAGCCAGCCGAGGAAGGTCAGCGTCGCGATGACCAGCACCGCGGGCACGAAGACCGCGGAGATCCGGTCGGCCAGCCGCTGGACGGGGGCCTTGCCGGTCTGGGCCTGCTCGACGAGCCGGGTGATGGAGGCGAGGGTGGTGTCCGAGCCGACGCGGGTGGCGCGCACGACGAGACGGCCGTGGGTGTTGAGGGTCCCGCCGGTGACCTCGCCGCCGGGGGCGACCTCGACCGGCAGCGACTCGCCGGTGACGAGCGACCGGTCGATGGCGGAGCTGCCGTCGACGACGACGCCGTCGGTGGCGATCTTCTCGCCCGGGCGCACCACGAACTGCTCACCGACGGCGAGCTGCTCGATCGGGATGCGCACCTCGCGGGTGACCCGGTCGGTCGGGTCGATCCGCTGCACCGCGACGTCCTTGGCGCCGAGCTCGAGCAGCGTCGTCAGCGCCGACCGGCCCGCGGTGCGGGCCCGGTGCTCGGCGAGCCGCCCGGCCAGGAGGAAGGTCGTGACCACGGCGGCGACCTCGTAGTACATGTGCCCGGTGCTGCCGACGACGGTCGCCACCAGGCTCCACAGGAAGGCCGCGGTGACGCCGATCGAGACGAGGGTGTCCATGGTGGAGGCGCGGTGCCGGGCGTTGATGGCGGCCGAGCGGTGGAACGGCCAGGCCGCCCACAGCGCCACGGGCGCCGTCAGCGCCAGCTCGGCCCACGGTCGGGCGGCGCCGAGCAGGTGGTGGGCCGCCGGGACCATGGCCAGCACCACCACGAAGACGGTGAGCGGCAGCGCGACCTCCAGCCGGGTCCGCAGCGACGCGCGGCTCATCACGCGGTCCACGGCGTATGCCGGACCGCTGCCCACCTGGGCCTCGGGCGTCGTCTCGGTGAGGGCCTCGCCCCGGCCACCCCGCCGGGCGTCGGGCGTCAGGTCCGTGGCGGTGTAGCCGGTCTGCTCGACCACCGTGACGAGGTCCGCGACGCTCAGCGTGGCGGGGTAGGTCACGTGGGCCTTCTCGGTGGCGAGGTTGACGCTCGCCTCGACGCCGTCGAGCTTGTTGAGCTTGCGCTCGACCCGGCTCGAGCACGACGCGCAGGTCATCCCGCCGATGGCGAGGTCGACCGAGCGGGTGTCGGTGGCGGCCGGGCTGGAGGTGGGGCTGGGGGTGGGGCTGGGCGACATACGGGTGGCGGTCACGAGACCACCGTGTAGCCCGCCTCGTCCACGGCGGCCGCGATCGCGGCCGCGTCGACGGGACCCTCGCTGGTGATGATGACCGGGGAGTCGCCGCCCGCGACCAGGTCGATCTGGACGTCGGTGACGCCCGGGATCTCCTTGAGCTCGGAGGTGACGGCGCTCGTGCAGTGGCCGCAGGTCATGCCGTTGACGGTGATGGTGGTGGTCTGGCTCATGACGGATCTCCTTGACGCTCGGGTGGTTTCAGCTCTTGACGAGACGGGCGATGGCGGCGGAGGCCTCGGCGACCTTGGTGGCGGCGGCCTCGTCGGACTCGCGGGCGGCGCCGACGACGCAGTGGCCGATGTGGTCCTCGAGCAGGCCGAGGCTGACGGCCTGCAGGGCCTTGGTGATGGCCGAGATCTGGGTGAGGACGTCGATGCAGTAGGTGTCCTCGTCGACCATGCGCTGGACGCCGCGGACCTGCCCCTCGATGCGCTTGAGGCGCTTGAGGTAGGCGTCCTTGTGGTCGGTCTCCACGTAGGCCGGCGGGGTGTGGGTGTCGACGCGCATGATGGGAGCAACTCTATACCCCTAGGGGGTATTCCCCGACCTGCCGCGCGGGCCTACTCGTGCGGGCGCTGCAGGACGCGGCGGACGTTGACCGACCGCAGCTCGTAGGACCTGCCGTCCCGCTCCTCGGTGACGCCGAAGGGCGACTCGTCGCGCCGGTGCTCGGTCCAGTCGGCGTAGACCTCGTCGACGATCCGGACCGCCTCCTCGGTGGTCAGTGCGAGCTCGGCCTGGGCCGGGCGCGTCTCGCCGTCCGCCACCTCGTGCCGGTCGGTGGCGATGACCAGCACCACCACGCCGCCAGGGGCGGTGGCGTCGCGCATCCGCGCCAGCAGGTCCCGGAAGGCCTCGACGCTCGACACGTGCTCGAGCGTCGAGACGCCGAGGACCAGGTCGGCCGGCCCCCTGTCGAAGCGGTAACCCTCCTGGTCGGCCACCACCGGGATGACGACGTCGGCCACGGACTCGCGGGCGGCCCGCTCCTTGAGCGACTGCACGGCGGTGTCGAGCAGGTCCACGGCGACCACCCGCGACCCGGACGGCAGGGTCCGGGCGAGCGGGATCGTATGCCGCCCCGAGCCCGCCCCCAGGTCGTAGACGCGGACCGGCCGGGTGCGGTCGAGGTGCTGCAGCGCCCCCATGACGATCGGGGCGGGCTGGTTGAGCCACGCGTCGGGGTCGTGCGCCTCCGGAGCGGAGTAGAGCTCCTCGTGGTAGCGGATCGTCTCTGCCCGGCCCTCGTCGAATCCCATCCCCCCAGGCTAGGTCCCGCGCGGGGCGGGTGGGGCGAGGAGCCGCTCGAGGCGGGCGGCGAGCAGCGGGCGGCGGTGGCTGTTGCCGTGCAGCGCGACGTAGCGCTCGCCGAAGGACCACAGCAGCGCGTCGTCCAGCCGTCGCACCGCGCCGGGCGGGTAGTGGTAGGCCATGTGCTGCTCGATGGCGGCGTGGTCGACCCCGCGCAGGACCTCGCGCAGCTCGGCCAGGGACGTGACCCCGAGCTCCAGCAGCAGCCCGGACACCCACGAGTAGTGGTCGGTGCGCGACCACCCCGCGTCGGTGAACTGGCCGGCGAGGAAGGCCGCGAGGTCCTGCCCGCTGATCCGCGGGTCGTCCTCGTCCTGGGCGGCGGCGGGCTCGGTGCCCTCGCGCAGCCGCTCGCGGATCGTGGAGAACTCCTGGTCGGCGAGCTCGAGCAGCCCTGCCGCGAGGGTGAACCTGCGGTCCAGGTCGGGGCCGTGCTGCTCGGGCACCGAGCCCTTGTAGCGGATGTCGTGCTCGAACTCCGCCCAGGCGTGCTGCAGCACGGTGCGGACCTGCACGGACGCGGTGCGCCCGGCCATCGGGCCGCCGGCACCCTCGCGCGCGGGGTCGAGCTGCACGGTCAGGTGGCGGCTGGAGTAGCCGAACCGCCCCTCGGCGGCGGTCTCCTGCCCCATGTCGCGGTCCTCCAGCAGCTGCAGCTGGTCGGCGAGCAGCTGCGCCACGGCGGCGACGTCGGACAGGACGTAGGTCACGACACGGACGCCGACCTGGTCGGTGATGTCCGTCTCGGGGCGGGGGTGGACGAGCCGTCCGGCGACGCGGCGGGCGGCCTTCCCGGCATACGACTCGACCGTCTTGGCGCGGCCGGTCACCGCGAGGTAGTTGATGCCGGCGTCGTCGAGCAGCTGGGTGACCAGCGCGACGTAGGCCTCGGTCGCCGCCTGCACCCGCGGGAGGTCCTGGGCGTACCGTGCCGTCGCGCGCGCGATCCGCTGCGCCTGCCTACCTGCCATGGGGCAAGCCTGCACCACGTTGCGTCTGCGTCACGCGTCGGTGACCTCGCAGTAGCTCTGGTAGTGGTCGCCCGTGTAGTACCAGTGCTCGGGGGTGCGCGGCGCGGTCCCCCCGGTGATGACGCGGCGCGTGCCGCGGGTCGAGGCGCCGGGCGTGTCGACGGTGTACTCCCGGTAGTAGCCGCGCGCGGCCTGGGGGAGCAGGCGCTCGCGGTTGCCGAAGGTGACCCCGTCGTTGCGCGGGTGCTGGAACGGTCCCCCGGCGCGGACCGCGCGGATGACCCCGGGCACCTGGGGTGGCAGGTCGGCCACCGAGCACGCCCGGATCCCCCCGGAGCTCGTCGGTCGGCCCGGTCCGCGCGGGGCGTCCGTGGTGGGGGTGCGCTGCGCGCCGGTCGTATGCCGAGCGCCCGCCGTCCCGCCTCCGGAGGTCGCTTCCGCGCCAGTGGTGGTGCCGGCGGTCGTGCCGGGGCTCGTCGTGCCGCAGCCGGACAGCGCCAGGGCGGCGCCGAGCAGCAGGGCCGCCGGGCGCTCCGCGGCGCGGCGGGTGGAGAGGCGGTGGGTGGAGAGGCGGGGGGACGGCATACGGCCGGTCACTGGATCGAGGGGTCGGTCGGGTCGAGGGCGGCGGCCTCGGTGGCCGGGATCATCACGGTCTCCAGGACGCGTTCGTGCTCGTCGCCGGGCTGCTGCGCGGATCGGTCGCTGCGCCAGAGGAACTCGTGGGCCTCGGAGAGGATCGACACGAGCTCGTCGAAGCCGGCCCGGTCCGCGTCGCGGAGCACCTCGGCGTCGGACCACAGCAGCACCAGGCGGCGGGTGCGGGGCCACCACAGGTCGAGGTCGCGCAGCGCGTCGACGAGCCCGTCGAGGTTGGTCGCGGCGCTGCCGGGCAGCCGCAGCGCGCCGGCCACGGCGGTCTGCGCGGCGCGCAGCCCGGTCAGGCGCGCCCCGGGGACCGGGATCACCTGGAAGTCCTCGTCCAGCAGCAGGGCTCGCGCGCGAGAGGCCCCCATGTCGGGGTGCTCGACCCACCAGACCCCGGGGGCGAGCTGGTCGCCCGCGCGCTGCAGCCGGCGCGGCACGGTCGTCCAGTGGTCGATCGGGCTGGTGGACATGGCGGACCTCCTTGCGACCGGCGGTGGGGCGCCGGGTTTCTCGTCAGTGTGCCCCTCCTGGCGCGCCGAGCGGGGGACCTGCCCGCGATGCGACCTCAGCAGGTGGGTCGGGCCCGGTCGTCGCGGCCCAGGTAGTCGACGAGCGCCGACGCCTGGCCGACGTAGGTCTGCGGCGTCATCGCGGCGAGCCGCTGCTCGACGTCGCCCGGCAGCCCCAGCCCACGCACGAACTCGACCAGCTCGGTCTGCCCGATGCGGCGTCCGCGCGTCAGCTCCTTGAGCCGCTCGTAGGGGTTGTCCATGCCCGCGACGCCCTGCGCGCCAAGCGCCCGCATCGCCGACTGCACCGGCTCACCGAGCACCTCCCAGTTGCCGTCGAGGTCCGCGGCCATGCGCTCCGGCACGGCGTCGAGGCCGGCGAGCCCGCGAGCGACGTTGTCCAGCGCCAGCATCGAGTGGCCATAGGCCGTGCCGACGTTGCGCTGCATCGAGGAGTCCGTGAGGTCGCGCTGCAGCCGGGACTGCACGAGCGTGGAGCCGAGCACGTCGAGGAGCGCGCACGACACCTCGAGGTTGGCCTCGGCGTTCTCGAAGCGGATCGGGTTGACCTTGTGCGGCATCGTGCTCGACCCGACCGTGCCCTGGCCGCGCACCTGGGCGTAGTAGCCCATCGAGATGTAGGTCCAGAAGTCGGTGCACACGTTGTGCAGGATCCGGTTGAAGCGGGCGGTGTCGGCATACAGCTCGGCCTGCCAGTCGTGGCTCTCGATCTGGGTGGTCAGCGGATTCCAGGTCAGGCCAAGGGCTTCCACGAAGGACCGCGAGATTCCCGGCCAGTCGGCGGCCGGGACGGCGGCGAGGTGGGCGCCATACGTGCCGGTGGCGCCGTTGAGCTTGCCGAGGAACTCCTGGCCCTCGATCCGCCGCAGCTGTCGGCCCAGGCGGTGCGCCATGACCGCGATCTCCTTGCCCATCGTCGTGGGCGTCGCCGGCTGGCCGTGCGTGTGGGCGAGCAGGGGGACCTCGCGCAGGTCGCGGGCCATGTCGGCGAGCTGGTCGACGACCGAGCGGGCCTTGGGCAGCCACACCTCGCGGACCGCGCCCTGGACCATGAGGGCATAGCTGAGGTTGTTGATGTCCTCGCTGGTGCAGCAGAAGTGGATGAGCTGCTTGAGCTGCGCGGAGTCCTCGGGGGCGATCCGGTCGACGCGGCGCTGCAGGTAGTACTCGACCGCCTTGACGTCGTGCACCGTCTCCCGCTCGATCTCGGCGAGCTCGGCGATGTCCTCCGCGCCGAAGTCGCCGACGATCGCCCGCAGCTGCGCGATCTCGTCCTCGGTGAGGGCGCGGACGCCCGGGACGACCTGGTGCTGGGTGAGGTGGATCAGCCACTCGACCTCGACGTGCACGCGCATCCGGTTGAGCGCGGCCTCCGACAGGTGGTCGACCAGCGGCGCGACGGCCTTGCGGTACCTGCCGTCGAGGGCGCCGAGGGCGATGGGAGGGGTCACGTCAGCGAGGGAGGCCATGGTCGTCATTCTGCCAGGCAGGCCGTATGCCGCCTGCCGCCTCCTCCAGGGGTCATGACCGGGGCCTGCCGTGGCTGTCGGTGGTGGGATGATTCGCATGCGTGATCTACCCGCGTGATGGGGTGACTGGTCTGGCCGATCCTGTTGCCGCCGAGTAGAATAGGGGCATGACCACGGCCATCGGTGAGACGCGCGAGCGGGCCTTTGTGGCGCCCGATCTTGCGGGTGTCGCCGAGGCGATGGTCGGTGCCGTCCGGGAGCGCTACGAGCGGGCTGGTGCCGGCCCCGGCCGTGGATCGGACCCCGCGCGCGAGGACGCTGCGCGGGAGGACCTTGCGCGTGAGGACCTGGCCGAGCTGGTCACGCTGCAGCGGGCGATCGGGCTGCTGCAGGCGGCGTTCGTCGAGGGCCATGCCCGGCTGGTGGCTCACCTCGCCGCCGACCTCCTCGACGACCCGGTCCTTGGCGGGGGCCCCGCCAGGGCTGCGCGCGGGGCGGCCACGCTGGCCGGCGACGAGATCATGGCGGCGACCGGGATGGGACCCGGCGAGGTGCACCGGCTTACCCGTCTGGCGACCGCACCCGTCGGCGTGCGTGCGGAGATCGTCGCGGCCCTGCGGGAGGGGCGCACCCTGATGTCGCGGGCCACCGCCATCAGCGACGAGGTGCACCACCTGCCCGACGAGCAGCCCGAGGCCAAGGAGCGGGTCGCCCAGCACGCCCTCGCCCCACGCCGCGGCCACGACCGCCACGACGTGAGCCCGGACGGGCTCATCAAGCACGCGACCTTCCGGACCCGGCTGTCCTCGGCCATGTGCCGGGAGGAGTCGCGGCTGCCGGACCACGAGCACACCCGCCGCTCGCGACTGGCCGAGCGCGGCGTCTCCGCCGGCATCGATGCCCACGGCGTGGGGTCGCTGGCGATCACGGGGGCCGCCGACCAGGTCGCCGCTGCCCACGAGCGCATCGACGTCCTGGCCCGGCGCCTCAAGGCGGCCGGGGAGGACGACGGTCGCACGCTCCCGCAGCTGCGCAGCGACATCGCGCTGCACCTGCTGAGCCACGGCCACGATGACCAGCAGGTCCCGGTCGGGGCGGTGCCCCGCGCGCAGATCCAGGTCCGCGTCGGCCTGCTCACCCTCCTCGGGCTGTCCGACGACCCCGCCTGGATCGAGGGTTACGGCCCCGTCCCCGCGGAGGTCGCCCGGGACATCGCCCTGCGCCCCGAGTCCGTCTGGCACCGCGTGGTCACCGACCCCGTGACCGGTGCCGCCCTGACGGGTGTCCCGGCGACCGGTGCACGCGCGACCGAGGCGCACGCGCACGGTGACGGCACGGGCCGCCGGGTGGGCTACCGCCCGACCGCGGCGATGCGGGCCCAGGTCGAGGCCCGCGACGTGACCTGCCGGGCTCCCGGCTGCACCTGGCCGGCCGTGCGCTGCGAGCTCGACCACGCGGTCCCCTGGCCCCAGGGCCGCACCTGCCCGTGCAACCTGATCGCGCTCTGCAAGGGGCACCACCAGCGCAAGACCTACCGCCGCTGGTCCCACACGCTGCACCCGGACGGTTCGGCGACGTTCGTCACCCGCCTCGGGCAGACCCTCACCACCTCGCCGTGGCAGGACGACGACCCCACCCCGGCGCCCTGGGTCGTCTCACCGTGCGCCGTCTCACCCTGTGCGGCCCCGCGGGACGCCGGTCAGGAGCCGGGGTGGGCGGCATACGGCTCGAGCGGGCCCGCGGTCCCGCGGGCGTCACGATCAGCCGTCGAGGACCACCTGCGCCCGCTCGTGGCGCCCGACCTGCTGCGGGAGCTCGCGCACGTCGGCCCCGACGGCCCGCCCGCCGCGCGCCGGACCCACGACTGGCGGGACAATCTCGCCCTCCGCCTCGAGTGGCTGGCCCCGCCCCGGCACCAGCCGACCGGCAGGGGCATCCGCGGGGACGACCCCCCGTTCTAGGCCGTGACGCGCAGTCGTGACGACGCGCAGCCTGGATGCGTGGGGGCCGGATGGCAGGATGGCGGCATGCCAGCCGAGACGTTCTACAACGCCTACGCCCAGGGCTTCGCACGCGTCGCCGCGTGCACCTCGCCGACCCACATCGCCGACCCGGCGCGCAACGCCGACGGGATCGTCGCGGCGGCCCGAGAGCTGCACGACGACGGCGTAGCGGTGGCGGTCTTCCCCGAGCTCGGCATCAGCGGCTACGCCCTGGACGACCTCTTCCTGCAGCAGCCGCTGCTCGAGGCCGTCGACCGCGAGCTCGCACGCGTCGCCGCCGAGACCCGCGAGCTGCGGCCGATCCTGGTCGTGGGCGCCCCGCTGCGGCACCGCAACCGGCTCTACAACTGCGCCGTCGTGATCCACCGCGGCGAGATCCTCGGCGTGGCACCGAAGGCCAACCTCCCCACCTACCGCGAGTTCTACGAGCGGCGGCACTTCGCTCCCGGCGACGACATACGCGGCGAGATCGACGTCGCGGGCGGGCGGGTGCCCTTCGGGCCTGACCTGCTCTTCGTGGCGACGGACGTCCCGGGCTTCGTGCTGCACGTCGAGATCTGCGAGGACATGTGGGTGCCGGTGCCGCCGTCGGCCGAGGCTGCGCTCGCCGGCGCCACGATCCTCGCCAACCTGTCCGGCTCCCCGATCACCGTGGCCCGCGCGGAGGACCGCAAGCTGCTGGCCCGGTCGGCGAGCTCGCGCTGCCTCGCGGCATACGTGTATGCCGCCGCAGGCGAAGGTGAGTCGACCACCGACCTGTCCTGGGACGGGCAGACCTTCGTCTACGAGAACGGCGACCTGCTCGCCGAGTCCGAGCGATTCCCGGCGGGGCCGGCGCGGTCCGTCGCGGACCTCGACCTCGACCGGCTGGTGGCCGAGCGGCTGCGGATGGGGACCTTCGACGACAACCGGCGCACCCACGCCGACCGCACCGAGTGCTTCCGCACCATCGAGCTGCAGCTGCAGCCGCCCACCGGGGACATCGGCCTGCGCCGCCGCGTCGACCGGTTCCCGTTCGTCCCGGACGAGGCCGAGCGGCTCGCGCTGGACTGCTACGAGGCCTACAACATCCAGGTGTCCGGGCTGGAGCAGCGGATGCGCGCGATCGGTCACCCCAAGGCCGTGATCGGGGTCAGCGGGGGCCTGGACTCCACGCACGCGCTGCTGGTGTGCGCGCAGGCCATGGACCGGCTCGGGCGGCCGCGGACCGACATCCTGGCCTACACGATGCCCGGGTTCGCGACGACCGAGCACACCAAGTCCAACGCGGAGCGGCTGTGCGAGCAGCTCGGCGTGACCTTCGCTGAGCTCGACATCCGCCCCGCCGCGACGCAGATGCTGCGCGACATGGGCCACCCCTTCGGGCGCGGCGAGGAGGTCTACGACGTCACCTTCGAGAACGTCCAGGCCGGGCTGCGCTACGACTACCTCTTCCGCCTCGCCAACCACCAGGGCGGCATCGTCGTGGGGACGGGCGACCTGTCCGAGCTCGCGCTCGGCTGGTGCACGTATGGCGTCGGCGACCAGATGTCCCACTACGGCGTCAACACGGGGGTCCCCAAGACGCTGATGCAGCACCTGATCCGCTGGGTCGTGTCGTCCCGGCAGTTCTCCGACGAGGTGGGGGAGACGCTGACCTCGATCCTCGACACGGAGATCACGCCCGAGCTCGTGCCGACCCGCGAGGGCGAGGTGCCGCAGTCCACCGAGGCGTCCATCGGCCCCTATGCGCTGCAGGACTTCTCGCTCTACCACGTGCTGCGGCGCGGCTACCGGCCGTCCAAGATCGCCTTCCTCGCGTGGCACGCCTGGCACGACGCCGAGGCCGGCGACTGGCCCCCCGGCTACCCGCAGGACAAGCACGTTGCCTACGACCTGCCGGAGATCCGTCGGTGGCTCGAGGTCTTCTGCAAGCGCTTCGTGACGCAGCAGTTCAAGCGGTCGGCGCTGCCCAACGGCCCCAAGGTCGTCAACGGTGGGTCGTTGTCACCGCGCGGCGACTGGCGGATGCCCTCCGACGCCTCACCAGCCCTCTGGCTCGCCGACCTCGACACCCACGTCCCCTCCTGACCTCTCTCAGGTGAGGGCACGCCCTCGTGCTCAGTCGTCGCCGGTCAGCGACAACCCCCGCAGCCGGTATGACGCCCACCCCGCCCCCGCGAGCAGCACGACGGCCACCCCGACCAGGGCATACGTGAGCCCGAGCTGCACCGAGGTCAGCACCGACATGCTCCCCGCCTCGGCGGCGATGCGGGTGCTCCAGGCGCCGATCGACAACCAGCTGACCCCGCCCAGCAGGCCGCCGAGGACGCCCTCCCAGATCATGAGGTACATCAGGCCCCACACCACGGCGTGCTTCGTCATCGACGACAGGGCCATGAAGAGCCCGCAGTAGGCGACGGACGCCGCCGCGGCCCCCGCGCCCCAGCCGAGCGCCTTGGGGACGCTGCCCTGGTCGAGCAGCAGCGACGCCAGCACCATCGGCACCGCCCCCAGCACCAGGGTGGTCACGATGCCCGCGACGAGCTTGCCCCCCACGACGTGCCAGCGCGGGATCGGTTTGGACAGCAGGTAGTAGATCGTCCCGTCGTCCATCTCGTTGCCGAGGAGGCGGGTGACGACGAGCAGCGCGAGCAGCGGGACCACGACGACGAGCCCGAGCCCCGCGAGGATGGCGCGGCCCACCGGCCCGTCGGGGGAGACCGTCTCGCCCCCGGCGAACCGCGCGACCGCGCAGATGATCAGCAGCACGAGGGGCAGCGCGAGCAGCCCGAGCGAGCGGGTCCGGCCGAGCAGCGAGGAGAACGCGAGGCGGATGATGGTGGGATTCATGAGGACACCAGGTAGGAGAAGACGCTCTCGAGCGATTCGTCGGTGGGGCTGACCTCGATCAGGCGCACCCCTCGGGCCTGGGCGACGCGCGGCAGCACGTGCGTGAAGCGCCCGAAGTCGGTGGCCTCCACGTCCAGACCGCCCTTCGCGCGCAACGAGACTCCCCGGACGCACTCGTCGGAGACGAGCGCCGCCCCGAGCACGCGGTCGTCGGAGGAGCGGACGACATACCGGTTGGGCCGGTCGGTCATGAGCCGCCGTATGGCGCCGAAGTCCCCGCTCGCGGCGTGGCGTCCGGCCACAACGACCTCGATCTGGCGGGCGACCTGCTCGACCTCCTCCAGGATGTGGGAGCTGAACAGGACGGTGCGGCCGTCGGCCCCCATGTGCCGCAGCAGGTCCATGAGGTGCAGCCGCTGGCGGGGGTCCATGCCATTGAAGGGTTCGTCGAGGAGCAGCACCGCCGGGTCGTGGACCAGGGCGCTGGCCATCTTGACGCGCTGCCGCATCCCCTTGGAGTAGGTGCGGATCACGCGGTCGGCGGGGTCGGTCATCTCGACGAGACCGAGGGCCCGCTCGGTGGCCGCGCCCGGGTCCGCGAGCCCGTGCAGCTGCGCCATCGAGCGCACGAAGCCCCGGCCCGTGAGGTGCTCCATGATGCCTTCGCGCTCGGGCACGAGCCCCAGCAGGCGGTAGACCTCGGGGTTGCGCCAGGTCGGGGTGCCGTCGAGCTCGACGTGGCCGGCCGACGGGGACAAAAAGCCGGACATGAGCGCGATCAGCGTGGACTTGCCCGCGCCGTTGGGCCCGAGGAGGCCGGTGACGCCCGGCCCGACCTGCATGGTGACGTCGTTGACCGCCACCACGTCCCCGAACCACCGCGAGACGCCCTGCAGCGCGAGCGTGCTCATGCCGCACCCGCCTTGGCGTAGCGGCGCAGCACCACGGCGGTCGCGCCGGCCAGGGTCAGCGCCAGCACGGCCAGGTAGAGCCACCCGTCGCCGCCGCTGACGGTCGCCGGCAGGTCGGTCGGGAAGCCGAACCACCACGACTGCAGCCCGTCGGCGAGGGTGAACGGGTTGAGGACCCCCGCCCAGGAGCCGCGGATCCCGATCGGGCCGTTGCTGGACTGCACGATGGCGGCCACCGCGTTGGCGACGCCGCTGCTGACGATCAGCGTCGCGATGATGGCCACGACGGCGATCCCGCGCTTGGTGGTCAGCGAGGAGATGGCCCCCGAGACCACGGTGAGGACGGCGGTCAGGACGAGGATGCCGGGGACCGCCTTGAGGGCGTGCAGCGACTCGTCCTGCCAGGGCAGGCCACCGAGCAGCGCGCCCAGCCACAGCACCAGTACGGGGAGCCCGATGATGATGAGGGTCCCGGCGGCGAGCGAGGCCAGCCGCGCCATGACGTAGGTGGTGCGGCGCAGCGGCCGCGCGAGGTAGAGCGTGATGCTGCGGTAGCGCAGGTCTCGGGAGAAGATCACCGGCGCCTGCGCCGCCACGAAGATCGAGGTCAGCATCTGCATGATCATCGGGTAGCGCTCGTAGGGCACCGGCAGCTGCCCGATCTTGGTCATCACGGTGATGGCGACCATGATCAGCGCCGGCAGGACCGAGCACACGAGGATGCCGATCGGCAGCAGCCGGGACTTGAGCGAGCGCCCCAGGCCGAAGATGTGCCGCAGCCCCGTGACGAAGAGCGACCGCGCGACGGCCGCCTCCCCGAGCCGTTCGCCGTCGTATCCCCGGTAGCCGAGGTCGTGGATCTGGGCCGTGCTCATGGCTGCATCGCCTCCTCCGGGGGTGCGAAGACGTCCTGGATCCGGTGCCGCCCCTCCTGGATCCGCACCAGCCCCAGGTCGAGGTCGATCACGGTGTCGCGCACCAGGTCTCGCACGTCGGACCCCTCGTGCAGGCCGTCCGGGGGCGGCAGGACCTCGACCGCGCCCGCGACCGGGTGGCAGCGCAGGCCACGCCCCGCCAAGGCGTTGCCCAGCAGGTCCCGCTCGGTCGCCGACCCGAGCACCTCCACGAGCAGGGTGCCCGTCGTCTCGGTGAACTCCGACGTCGCCGACGACCGCAGCAGGCGGCCCGCGTCGAGCACGATCACGTGGTCGCTGACGCGCTCCAGCTCGCCCAGCAGGTGGCTCGTGACGAGCACCGCGATCCCGAAGTCGGTGCCGATGCGCCGGACCAGGTCGAGCATGTCCTCCCGGCTCGTGGGGTCCAGGCCGTTGGTCGGCTCGTCCAGCAGCACCAGGTCGGGGTCGTGGACCAGGGCCTGCGCCAGCTTGGCGCGCTGCTTCATGCCGGTCGAGTAGCCGCCCATCTCGCGGTACCGCTCCTCCGCGAGCCCCACGTGGCGCAGCACGTCGGCGGCCCGTTCGCGAGCGACGGCGTGGGGCAGGCCCGACATACGACCCATGTGGACCACGAACTCGCTGGCGTTGACATCCCCTGGGAGACAGTCGTGCTCGGGCATGTATCCCACCCTGGCGCGGATCGCCGCGCCCTCGGTGCGCACGTCGTGGCCGAGGACCTCCGCCTCGCCGGACGTCGGCGGCAGCAGGCCCAGCAGGATCTTGATCATCGTGGACTTGCCGGCGCCGTTGGCACCCACCAGGCCGGTCACGCCGCTGCCGACCGTCAGGTCCAGGTCGTCGAGCGCCCGCACCCGCGGGAACTCCTTGGTGAGCCGGCGGGTGCGGATCACCGGTGCACCCCTGCTGTCGACGTCCCCCTCGTCTGTCATGCCCCTCACCATAGGGGCTCGCCCGGAGCCGCCACCATGGGTGATCCCCCTGATCACGACCTACCGCCGGTAGCGCACCTGACCGGCCTCCCGTGACCAGGCGGGTCGTGCTACCGGCGGTAGGTTTTCAGCCCGGTGGCACACCGGCCTGACTGCCGGACAGGAGAAGGGTGTGAGACACGACAGCGAACGCGCGGAACGGTTCACCCGGGCCTACGCGGCGATCTACACCGACCTCCTCAGGTTCGTCCAACGGCGGGTCGAGACCGGGGCCGAGGACGTGGTCGCGGAGGCGATGACCGTCGCCTGGCGCCGCGTCGACGACCTCCCCGCGCCCCTCGACGACGCCCGCGCGTGGATGTTCGGGATCACCCATCACTGCCTGCTCAATCACCGCCGGTCGGGTCGTCGTCGTGAGGCCCTCGGTGTGCGTATGGCGACCGTGGGCCCGGCCGAGGAGGCGGCACCCGACGGTGCCGACCTCAGCGCCATCCGGCTCGACCTGGCCCGCGCCTGGCACCTCCTCGATCCCGGGACCAGGAGGTCATCGCGCTCACGGCCCTGGACGGCCTGACGTCCGAGCACGCCGGCCGGGTGCTCGACATCAGCGCCACGGCCTACCGCCACCGCCTGTCCCGCGCCCGCGCGGCCCTGCGCCGTCACCTCGACGGCACCGCCGCGTCCACGCCCACACGTCAGGAGATCTCGTCATGACCTGCACCGACGACCAGCTCGACGCCGCCCTCCGATCGCTCGATGTCGCGGACGCCCACCTCAGCCCCGACCAGGTCCCGCAGGAGAGCCCTGCTGAGCGAGCTGATGACCGCACCCGGCAGCACCCTGAGCGAGCTGCCCGCAGGCCGTCGCCGCCCTGGCGTCGTGCGGTGGCTGGTCCCCGTCGGTGCCGCGGCTGCGCTGGCACTGGCCTTCGCCCTCGCGGATGGGCCGGGAGAGCCCCATGCCTATGCGTCGTGGAGCCCCACCCCCCAGCCCGTCGAGGCCAAGCCCCTCGCGACGGCCGAGAAGGCGTGCCTCGACAACCTGCGGGACGACCTGGCGCGCATGGCCAAGGACGTCGCCGACCAGCGACCGACCACCGACCCGGACACCATGCGCACCGTCGTCGCCGAGAAGCGCGGTGGCTTCCTCTTCCTGGCCATGAGCGCGCCGGACGGCAGCACCCAGCAGTGCTTCTTCACGACGTCGGACCCGGCGACGGTCAACGGCGTCACAGGCGGCCTGGCCACCGCGTCCTCGGCCGCACCGGTCGCACTGAAGGACGGGCAGATCGAGGCCTGGGGCGGTGGCAAGAGCTCGGGACCGGAGGGGACCTACTCCTTCACCACCGGCCGCCTGGGCCCGGGCGTGAGGGCGGTCACCATCCGCACCCAGGGCAGGGACGTCAACGCGACGGTGAATGCCGGCAACTTCGCTGCCTGGTGGCCGTCGACCCCCACCCCGGCCGATGCCCCGTCCCCGGGCGAGACCTATGACCTCACCCTCGCGGATGGTCGCGTGGTGCGGAACGCCCCCAACGTCGCGACGAGCGGCCGGCAGCCGACGGGCGGGCGCTGATCGCAGGGACGTGGTGGGCCCAGCCGTCGGGGGAGGCTGGGCCCATCCCTGCGTGAGGCGGGCGGGCTCTCGGCATACGGCCCCCTCCGTGACACATCGACCGGCCCTGGTGAGATTGGCCGGTTTTGGTCAAGTCGACCGGCTTTGGTGAGATCGACCGGCCCTGGTGAGATCGACCGGCCTTGGTCAGATCGGCCTGGTCGAGGAAACCCGGCGGATTCTGCTGCCGCCGGTAGGCGGAAGCACGAAACCGGTGGAGCCGCGCCGGACACTGATGCCAGGGTGGCCGGCGTGGGACACCTCGACCTCAACCAGATCTCCTTCACCCTCCCCGACGGGCGACCGCTGCTCGACGAGGTGAGCTTCCGGGTCGGCGACGGCGCCGTGGTGGCCCTCGTCGGCCCCAACGGCACCGGCAAGACGACGCTCCTGCGCATCGTCGCGGGCGACCTCGACCCCCATGGCGGCGCCGTCACGAGGTCGGGCGGCCTCGGCACCATGCGGCAGTTCATCGGCAGCGTGCGCGGCGACGAGACCGTCCGGGACCTGCTCGTCGAGGCGGCGCCCGAGCGGATCGCCCACGCCGCCAAGGCCGTCGACGCGGCCGAGCTGCGGATCATGGAGGTCGACGACGAACCCGCCCAGATGGCCTACGCCCAGGCCCTCGCCGACTGGGGCGACGCCGGCGGCTACGACTACGAGACCCTCTGGGACACCGTCACGGTCGCGGCGCTCGGCGTCCCGCTCCAGCAGGCGGAGTACCGCCGCGCCGCCACCCTGTCCGGTGGCGAGCAGAAGCGCCTCGTCCTCGAGGCCCTCCTCCGCGGACCCGACGACGTGCTGCTCCTCGACGAGCCCGACAACTACCTCGACGTCCCCGGCAAGCGGTGGCTGGAGCAGCGCCTGCGCGAGACCGCCAAGACGGTCCTGCTCGTCAGTCACGACCGAGAGCTGTTGAGCCAGGCGGCGACTCGCGTCGTCACGCTCGAGCCCGGCGCGGCGGGCGCGACCGCGTGGACCCACCCCGGCAGCTTCGCGACGTGGCACCAGGCCCGTGCGGAGCGCAACGCCCGCCTCGAGGAGCAGCTCAAGCGCTGGGAGGAGGAGCACGCCAAGCTGCGGCAGCTCGTGCTGATGTACAAGCAGAAGGCCGCCTACAACGCGGACATGGCGGCGCGATACCAGGCGGCCCAGACCCGGATGCGGCGGTTCGAGGAGGCCGGGCCTCCCGAGAAGGTGGCCCGCGAGCAGCGAGTCCGCATGCGGCTCACCGGTGGTCGCACCGCCAAGCGGGCCGTCGTCTGTCAGCAGCTCGAGCTCCTGGCCCCGGATCCGACCGCAGCAGAGGCTGATTCGCTGATGCGGCCGTTCGACCTCGAGGTCTGGTACGGCGAGCGCGTCGCCGTCCTCGGCTCCAACGGCTCCGGCAAGTCGCACCTCCTGCGGCTGCTCGCGGCCGGCGGGTCCGACCCCGACGTCGAGCACCAGCCGGTGGGGGACGCGACGCCGCCCCGGGTGCGGCATACGGGCCTGGCACGGCTCGGGTCGCGGGTCCGGCCAGGCTGGTTCGCCCAGACCCACGACCACCACGCGTATGCCGGCCGCTCGCTCCTCGACATCCTGCATCGCGGCGACGACCACCGGGCGGGGCGGACCCGGGACGAGGCGGCTCGCGTGCTCGACCGGTACGAGCTGGCCCGGTCGGCGGAGCAGACCTTCGACTCGCTGAGCGGTGGCCAGCAGGCGAGGTTCCAGATCCTCATGCTGGAGCTGTCCGGAGCGACCCTGCTGTTGCTCGACGAGCCGACGGACAACCTGGACCTGCACTCGGCGGAGGCGCTGGAGGAGGGGCTGGCGGCGTTCGAGGGGACGGTGCTGGCGGTCACCCACGACCGGTGGTTCGCGCGGGGGTTCGACCGGTTCCTGGTGCTCGGGGCGGACGGCGAGGTCTACGAGTCGGACGAGCCGGTGTGGGACGAGACGCGGGTGCGCCGCCGCCGGTAGCCGAGGACGTGCCCTACCGGCGGCCGCCGGCCGATCCACCCTGCCGGCGGCCGCCGGCCGGGCAGCTCAGCACGCTAGGGGACGAGCTGCTCGGCCAGGAAGGCTCGCGCCGGCGCGCCCTCGCCCACCACCAGGAGGCTGCTGCGCGGGGCGCGACCCCACAGGGCCAGGTAGAGCTCGACCGCTCCGCTGCGGATCTCCCCGACGACCTCGCCCTCCTCGCCGCGGGTCGCTACGACCTGGCCGTCGTCCTCCTGGACGCACCACACCGACCCGGTGTCGGTGGCCCGGATCGCGAGCGGCAGCGGCAGCGCCCTGGCCGGGTCGGAGATGCGGTTGGGGACGAAGAGGTGGAGCAGCTCGTCGATCCCGTCGTCCGCCACCTCGGGGGTGATCTCGGCCTCGACGCCGTGGGCGTGCGCCAGGTCGGCCCAGTGGATCGTCGACTCGTGCAGCTGGCGCCGCACCCAGAAGCCCACCGTGCGGTCCTGCCGGTCGAAGGTCCAGCACTCCTCGGTCACGTCGGCCCCGGACAGCCGCTCGAGCAGCTGCTTGCCGCAGGCGGCATACCACTCGCCCAGGGTCTGGCCGTCGGACATCTCGCGCGGCCCGAGGTGCGGCCGCGTCGTCCCGAGCGTGGCCTGCCGGGCCCACAGGTGGACCCGGCCGAGGTGGTCCACGACGTCCTCCACGGTCCACCCGGGGCAGGTCTCGACGGGCACGTCGGGGGACAGGTTGGGGCCGTTGCCGGCGATCGCCGCGATGACGGCGCGGAGGGCCTCCAGGCGCTGCGCTGCATCCATGGTCTGCACCCTAGCCTCAGCCGCTCACTCGTCCAGGTGGTCCGGGCGGATCACGCTGAAGACCTCGCCCTGCGGCCCCCGCAGCACCGCCTGCTCCCCGAACGGCCCGCTCACCACGTCCATCAGCACGTCTGCGCCGAGGCGCCGCGCCGCCGACACCGTCGCCGCCGGCACGTCGGTGCACACGTAGGTCATCCAGTGCGGCCGGAAGCTGTCGTCGTACTCCGGGCCGATCAGGCCCAGCCCGGCGACGGGCCGGCCGTCGACGGTCACCATGGTGGCGTACGCGAGCTCGCCGTCGTCCTCGGTGAACTCCTCGTAGGAGTAGCCGAGCACCTCGCTGTAGAAGCCCATCGCCTCCTGGGGGTCCCGGGTCATCAGCTCGTTCCACACGGGGGCGTGGTGCTCGTTGTAGCGCTCGGTGCCGATGGCGGGCTCGGCCTGCCACAGACCGACGTGCTCGCCGGTGGGGGTCACGACCAGGGCGATCTGGGCGAGCCCCGGGACCGGGGTCGGCGGCAGCAGCTGCTGCGCGCCCTCGGCCTTGGCGTGACCGACGCTGCGGTGGATGTCCGTGACGGCGAGGTAGGTGGTCCACACCGCGGGCCACGGCGCCGCGGGCGGCTTGGGCCCGATCCCCGCGACGCGCTTGCCGTCACGCAGCATCAGCAGGTAGCCGTCCGGCCCCTCCTCGACCTCCCACCCGAAGACCTGCCCGTAGAACCTCGCCGCCGCCCTCGGGTCGTCGCACATGAGGTCGGGCCAGCACGGCGTGCCCTCGGGCCAGGTGGTGTCGCGGATCGGCATGGGGACTCCTTGGTGGGTCGCGGGTCCAGCTGAGTCGTGGGTCCAGTTGACCAGAGGGCGCGGCTCGTGTCAGCGAGGTGGGGATACCAGCCCGTATGGCGCGCCCCGCCCGGCCGGGCCGCCGAGGTCCCGCGCCGCCGAGGTCCCGGGCCGCCGAGGTCCCGCGCCGCCGAGGTCCCGCGCCGCCGAGGTCCCGCCCGGTCACCGCGCCGCCAGCTGCTCCTTCACGTGCTCGACCACGCCGCGCATCGCGGCCTCCACCTCGTCGCGGCACCGGTCGAATCCCGCCGCGTCGCCGTAGTAGGGGTCGTCCACCTCGAGCGTCCCGGCCGCCACCGCGTCGTCGTCGAACTCCCGCATCAGCCTTACCTTCTCGCGGTCGGCGTCGGTGGGGGCGCCGCGCCGCAGCTCCCGCTCGTGGCCGCGGTCGGCGACGAGGACGAGGTCGCGGTCGGCATACCACTCGCGCTGCCACTGGCGGGCGCGGTGCGCGGAGCCGTCATACCCGCCGGTGGTCAGCGAGGTGAGGGTGCGGGGGTCGGCGCCGTCGCCCTCGTGCCAGCCGCCGGTGCCGGCCGAGTCGACCGTGACCTGCTCGCCGAGCCCCTCCTCCTCGAGGAGGTGGCGCAGGATCACCTCCCCCATGGGGGAGCGGCAGATGTTGCCCGAGCAGATGACGCAGATGCGGTAGGTCATGGCCGCCAGTATCCCGCGCCCGCGGTCAGCCCAGCCGCAGCTCGCGGTCGAACCCGGCCACCCCGTCCTCCCGGTGGCTCACCATGACCAGGGTCCGGTCGCCGCGCGAGGCCAGAAGGTCGCCCAGGACCGCGGTGGCGGTGGCGTGGTCGAGGTGGGCGACGGGTTCGTCGAGCAGGAGGACCGGGCGGCCGGAGAGCAGCGCGCGGGCGAGCCCGAGGCGGGCGCGCTCGCCGCCGGAGACGCCGCGGTGACCGGTCCCCAGCATGGTGTCGAGGCCGTCGGGCAGGCCCGTCAGCCAGGCGTCGAGCCCGGCCCGGCGCAGGGCCGCCACCAGGTCGTCGTCGGTGGCGGCGGGACGGGCCAGGCGGAGGTTCTCGCGCACGGTGGAGGCGAAGACGTGGGGTTCGTCGTCCAGCACCGCCACCCGGGCGCGCAGCGACGCCACGCTGACGTCGCGGCTGTCCACCCCGCCGAGGGCGTAGCGGCCCGAGGCCGGGTCCAGGTGCGTGGCGAGCACGGCCAGCAGGGTCGACTTGCCGGACCCGTTGGGCCCGGTGACCAGCACCGACTCGCCGGGCTCGAGCGCCGCGGTCACGGGTCCCACGACGGCTCGTCCGGAGGTCCAGCGCGCCGTCACCTCGTCCACGGTCAACCGCGGAGGCCGTATGCCGTCCGCCCCTGGCGCCTCGCCCGGCCCGTGCTCCCCGAGGGGCGCCTCCTGGCCGAGGAGGGCGTCCAGGCGGGCGCGGCTGCCCTCGGCCCGGGCCCACGCGCCCATGGCGTCCGGCAGCGGCGTGAAGGCGTCGGCCGCGGCCACGGGCGTGAGCACGAGCAGGGCGGCGATGGCGTCGTTGAACCCGTGCTGCACGATCCCGTAGGCATAGACGGCCATCGCGATCGTCCCGGCCGCGCAGACGATCCCGGTGAGGGCCATGCCCAGCGCGCGGCCGCGGGCTCGGCGGGCGTTGGCGCGCGCGAGGCGGTCGTGCGCGGCCGCGAGCCAGGCGTCCGAGCCGCGGGTCGCGCCGATCGCCTGCAGCTCGAGCGCGTGGGACGTGACGAGGGACGCGACCCGCGCCACCTCGGCCCGGGCGTCCAGCCAGTCCCGTTGCGCCGCGCGCTCGCTGGCCAGCACCAGCCACGCCACGAGGGCGCACCCGACGAGGACCGCCGCCACGATCCCGGCCGCGGCGAAGGAGAACAGGGCCGTGGCCAGGACCGTCAGCACGCCCGCGAGGGCCGAGCCGACGACGGGCACCACCACCCGGATCTGCGCATAGACGCGGTCCTCCAGGTCGTCCACCGCGCCCGTCAGCACGTCGCTGCGGGACCGCCGGCCGAGGCGGGCCGGCGTCAGCGGCACCAGCGCGGCGTAGGCCTCGACACGCTGCTCGGCGAGGTCGCCGAGCGCGACGTCGTGCGACCGCACCCGCTCCGCGTAGCGCAGCACCGGCCGGGCCATGCCGAACGCCCGCACCGCCACGATCGCCGCCATCAGCGTCAGGATCTGCGGGCGGTGCGAGGCGGCCACGATCAGCCACCCGGAGGTGGTGGTGAGGGCGATGCCGCTGGCGGTGGACAGGCCGCCGAGGAGGGCGGCGACCCCGAGGCCGCGGGGCATGCGCCATACGGCTCGGGTGCTCATCGGGCCCCCTCCTCGGTGAGGACGAGGGAGGGGAGGGTGACGTGCTGGTCCGCCACGGCCACCAGCCCGGGTCGGTGCGTGACGACGACGACCGCGCGGCGCTCGGCGAGGGTGCGCAGCACGTCGTCGACGAGGGCGGTGGCGTGGGGGTCGAGGTGGGCGGTGGGTTCGTCGAGGGCGATCAGCGGGGCGTCGCTCAGCAGGGCGCGGGCCACGCCGAGGCGGGCGCGCTGCCCCGCGCTGAGGCCGAACCCGTCGTCCCCGAGCGCCGTCGCCAGCCCGTCGTCGAGACCGCGGACGAGCCCGCCGAGGCCGACCTGGTCCAGGGCTGCCAGCAGGTCGGCGTCGGGGATCTTGCCGGCGCCGAGGGTCAGGTTGCTGCGGATCGACCCCGACGTCAGGAACGGTCGCTGCGTGACCAGGTGGGCCGACGTCGCGAGCCGCGCCGTGCCCGACGTCGGCCGCCGCAGCCCGCACAGCAGCTCCAGGGCGGTCGTCTTGCCCGCCCCGGACGGCCCCGTGACGACGGTCAGGCCGCGGGGGACGCGCAGCGTGAGGTCGCGCAGGACCTCCGTCGTGGCGCCCGGGTAGGCGTAGCCAACGCCCACCAGCGCCGCGACTATCTCCTTGATCTCCCGCGATCCCCGCCCTTCCCGCGATCGTGGACGCCTTTGGTCGCCAGGTGACCCAAGACGTCCACGATCGGGGGAACAGGTGGGGGGAGGGGTGGGGGTTGAGGCGGCGTCGGCCACCGCGGCGAGCGCCTCGGCCCCGTCGGCCGCGTTGTGGAACTCCTGCCCCACCCGGCGGATCGGCCAGTAGGCCTCCGGCGCCAGCAGGATCGCCGCCAGCCCGGGCCCCAGCTCGATCGAGCCCCACGTCAGCCTGATCCCGACCGACACCGCGACGAGCGCGACCGAGATCGTCGCGAGCAGCTCCAGCGCCGCGGACGACAGGAAGGCCAGCCGCAGCGTCGCCACCGTGGCGCGCCGGTGCCGCACCGACACGTCGCGGATGGTGTCGGTCTGGCGCTCGGCCCGGCCGTAGCCGGCGAGGGTCGGCAGCCCGCGCATCATGTCCAGGAAGTGGCCCCCGAGCGCCGCCATGGCCTGCCACCGCTTCCCGGACGCGTCGGCCGTGGCGTGGCCGATCAGCGCGGCGAAGAGCGGCAGCAGCGGCAGGGTGAGCACGACGATCAGCGCCGACCACAGGTCCACGAAGGCCAGCGTCACCACGGCCATCACCGGCAGCGCCCCGGCGGCGACGAGGGCGGGAAGGTAGCGGGCGACATACGTCTCGATCGACGTGGTGCCCTGCGCGGCGAGGGTCTGGGCGGCCGCGGGGGCGGGGCGGTAGTCGGCGGGGTGCGCGAGCCAGGTGCGCAGCAGCAGCTCGCGCAGCCCGCAGCTGACGCGGGTGCCGGCGCGGGACGCGACGATCTCGTTGGCCGCGGTGAGCACCGCCCGTATGACGAGAACGCCCGCCAGCCACATCACCGCCGGCAGCACCGACCCGCCCCGGACGACGGTCACGACGACCGCCGCGACCGCGAAGGCCTGGCCGATCGCGGCGACCCCCTGCGCGGTCCCGACGAGGCCCAGC
The DNA here is from genome assembly GCF_001189535.1 of Arsenicicoccus sp. oral taxon 190. Taxonomy (NCBI): domain Bacteria; kingdom Bacillati; phylum Actinomycetota; class Actinomycetes; order Micrococcales; family Intrasporangiaceae; genus Arsenicicoccus; species Arsenicicoccus sp. oral taxon 190. The sequence goes on along the minus strand of NZ_CP012070.1, from coordinate 737,203 downwards.
GCGAGGACGTCGCGGCGGGCCCCGGGGAGCAGCTGGAGCAGGCGGGGGTCGAACGGCTTCACGCGGAGCAGCTCCTCGTCGGACTCGTCGGTCTCGCCCCACGACGATCGTGAGGGTCTCGTCCACCCATGGTGGACGAAACCCTCACGATCACGGGGAGGTCGGCGGGGCTCAGCGGGCGCGGTGCGCGCCGCCCTCGGCGAGGTGCTCGGCCTCCAGCTCGTGCACCTCGCGCGGCTCGTGGGCCGGCGGGATGTGGTGGACCGAGATCCGCTTGCGGAAGATCCAGTAGGTCCACGCGGTGTAGGCCAGCACGATCGGGGTGAAGACCACGGCCGCGCCGGTCATGATCTTCAGCGTCAGGTCGGTGCTGGCGGCGTTGGTGTGCGTCAGGCTCCAGGCCGGGTTGGTCGACGAGGGCATCACGTCGGGGAAGAGCGCCGTGAAGAGCGCCCACACGGCCAGCGCGATCGCGGCGGCCGTGCCGGCGAAGCCGATGCCCTCCCGGCCGGCACGGGTCATGACCAGGCCGACGACCAGCGCGACGGCGGCGAGGATCGCGAGCACCCAGGAGCCGGCGTTGCCGGTCTTGAGCATGGTCCACACCAGGAAGACCACGGCCACCGCGGCCGCGGCGAGCCCCGACCTCCACGCGAAGGCCCGAGCCTCCTCACGGATCTCGCCGCTCGTCTTGAGCGCGACGAAGACCGCGCCGTGGGTGAGGAAGAGCAGCAGCGTGGTCACCCCGCCGAGCAGGCCGAAGGGGTTGAGCAGCGTGAAGAGGTTGCCGGTGTACTCCTTGTGCTCGTTGATCGGCACCCCCGCCACGATGTTGGCGAACGCGACACCCCACAGCAGCGCCGGAAGGAAGGAGCCGATGACGATGCACAGGTCCCAGTTGCGGCGCCAGCGGTCGTCGTCGCGCTTGTGGCGGTACTCGAAGCCCATGTTGCGGATGATCAGGGCGACCAGGATCAGCAGCAGCGGCAGGTAGAAGCCGGAGAAGAGGGTGGCGTACCAGTGCGGGAAGGCCGCGAAGGTCGCGCCGCCCGCGGTGAGCACCCACACCTCGTTGCCGTCCCAGTGGGGGCCGATCGTGTTGAGCAGGACCCGGCGACGGTTGTCACCGTCCAGCTGGTCGCGCCCCTTGCCGAGGATCGGCAGCAGCATGCCGACGCCGAAGTCGAACCCCTCGAGGACGAAGTAGCCGGTCCACAGGACCGCGATCAGGATGAACCAGATGACCGAGAGTTCCATGTCTGTGACTCCTCAGCGCCTCAGTAGGCGAAGACGAGGGGCTTGTCCTCGCCGGCGTCCGCGGGTGATTCGGTGTCGGCGGGCTCGGCCCCGACACGCGTGTACTTCAGGAAGAGCTTGACCTCGACGACCGCCAGGGCGGCATACAGGAGGGTGTAGACGACCATCGAGACCAGGACCGACCAGGCGGGCACGGACGGGCTGACGCCCGTGGCCGTCGACATCTGGCCGAAGACGATCCAGGGCTGACGCCCGACCTCGGTGAAGATCCAGCCGAAGGAGACCGCGACGACCGGCAGCAGCGGGCTCCAGATCACGACGTGCTTCCACCAGCGCGCGGTCGGCGGGGTCCCGCCCTTGCGGGTCGCCCACAGGGCCAGCGCCGACAGCAGCATCGACAGGAAGCCGACGCCGATCATCAGGCGGAAGGTCCAGTAGGTGGTCGGGATGTTGGGCACGTAGTTGGTGGCCGGGTCGGCGGTGAGCCGGTTGGCGGCGTACTTCTGCTGGTAGTCGGCCTGGATGTCGCGGATCCCCTTGACCTCGCCGTCGAAGGAGCCGGTGCCGAGGAAGCTCAGCAGGCCGGGGATCTTGATCGAGTAGACCTCGCGGGACCCGTCCAGCGAGCCGATGGTGAACGGTGAGAACCCGGCGGGCTTCTCGGTGTGGTAGAGCCCCTCGGCGGCGGCCATCTTCATGGGCTGCACGTCGGTCATGACCTTGCCCTGCAGGTCGCCGGTCACGATCACGCCGAGCGAGGCGACGAGGGAGACGATGGCGCCGACCCGGACGGCCTTGCGGTACATCTCGCGGTCGCGGTCGGCGATCCGGCCCCGCCGCAGGTAGTGCCACAGCGCCACGCCGACGACGACGGCGCCGCCGGTCATGTAGGAGGCGGTGATGACGTGGGGGAAGGTCACGAGCTGGACCTTGTTGGTCAGCACGGCGATGAAGTCGGCCATCTCGGCGCGCCCCGACTGCGGGTTGAAGCGGAACCCGACCGGGTGCTGCATGAACGAGTTGGCGGCGAGGATGAAGTAGGCGGACAGCACGGTGCCGATGTGGACGATCCACATGGTCCAGGCGTGCAGCCGCTCCGGGATCCGGCCCCAGCCGAAGATCCACAGCCCGAGGAAGGTCGACTCGAGGAAGAACGCGAGCAGCGCCTCGAACGCCAGCGGGGCGCCGAAGATGTCGCCGACGAACCGCGAGTAGTCCGACCAGTTCATCCCGAACTGGAACTCCTGGACGATGCCCGTGACCAGGCCGAGCGCGAAGTTGATCGTGAAGAGCTTGCCGAGCCACTTCGTCAGACGGAGGTACTCAGGCTTGCGGGTCCGCACCCAGGCGGTGTGGTAGCCGGCGACGATCGCCGACAGGCCGATGGTGATCGGCACGAAGAGGAAGTGGTAGACGGTGGTGATCGCGAACTGCCACCGGGCCAGGTCCAGGTTGTCCATGGACTTCTCCGTCGTGAGACGTGATGTTGACCCTTTGAATATTAACGATCGGTAACCGCGCCACGAGCCGCCCCCTGGCGTCTGCAACCCCGGCGTGACCTGCGGTTTTAGGCAACATCAGTGTTGTGCAAATCGCCCGGTTTTGCCGGACTCTGCACGGGGAGTGGGGGATTCGCTTCGGCGGTGACGGGCGGGTCGCGCCGCCGCGACCGGCTGCTTGTGACTGACTTCACAAGCACAGGACGTATGGCGGGCCGCCTCGCCCGCTCCCGTCCTGCGGGCGGGCGGGCGGGGTGGCAGTCCCGCCCCCGGCCCCGCCAGAGTGGTCGCACATCCGCCGCCAGCGGCGCGCAGACGTGGCATGTGCGACCGCTCTGTGCCGCGCCGAGCCGCCGCCATACGGCCAGGACGGCTCAGCTGGGGTAGCCCTCGGGGTTGCCGGACTGCCAGCGCCAGGTGTCGGCGCACATGTCGTCGACGGTCCGCGTCGCCTGCCAGCCGAGCTCGGCGTTGGCGCGCGAGGGGTCGGCATACGAGGCGGCGATGTCACCGGGTCGCCGCGGCGCGATCTTGTAGGGCAGATTGCGCCCCACGGCCCGCGAGAACGCCGCGAGCATCTCCTTGACGGAGGTCCCCTGGCCGGTGCCGAGGTTCCAGGTGGAGACGGGCTCGCTCACCTCGCCCAGACGGTTCAGGGCCGCGACGTGGCCGGCAGCGAGGTCCTCGACGTGAATGTAGTCGCGCAGACCCGTCCCGTCGGGGGTGTCGTAGTCGTCGCCGAAGATGTTGAGGTGCTCGCGCCGACCGACGGCAACCTGGGCGATGAACGGCACGAGGTTGTTGGGGATGCCCTGCGGGTCCTCGCCGATGGTGCCGGACGGGTGCGCGCCCACGGGGTTGAAGTAGCGCAGCAGCGCGATCCGCATCTGCGGGTCCGCGACGGCGACGTCCCGCAGGATCTGCTCGATCATCACCTTGGTCCAGCCGTAGGGGTTGGTCGCCGACGTCGGGAAGTCCTCCTTCATCGGGACGGGCGCGTCCTCGCCGTACACCGTTGCGCTGGAGGAGAAGACGAGCTTCTTGACGCCGTGGCGCTGCATGGCGCGCACGAGCGAGAACGTCGAGTCGAGGTTGTTCTCGTAGTACTCGAGCGGCTTCTCCACGGACTCGCCGACGGCCTTGAAGCCCGCGAAGTGGATGACCGCGTCGAACTTCTCGTGGGCGAAGAGGTGCTCGGTCTTGTCCCGGTCGGTCAGGTCGAAGCCGTGGACCTCGATCGGCTGCCCCGCGAGCGCCTCGAGCCGCGCCATCACGGACGGCTTGGCGTTGGAGAAGTTGTCGACGACGACCACGTCGTGGCCGGCGGCAAGGACCTGGAGGACGGTGTGCGAGCCAATGTAGCCGGCCCCACCGCTGACGAGAACGCGCATGGCACCACCTTAGGCGGAGCAGCGCCGGCCCGGCCGAGGCTCCCGGGATCCCGGTCGAGCGCAGCGCCTGCTGCACGCGAGACGGGCGCTTCCGGCATACGACCGGTTGATCGTCAGGGACCGCGGGCAAGGACATAGTGAGCGCAGGGACAACCGGCCGCGAGGCCAGGAAGGGGCGCGCATGCCCACCACCGTCAAGGGAGTGATCTCCCGAGCCAAGGGCGAGCCGGTCGAGCTCGTCGACATCGTGGTGCCCGACCCCGGGCCGGGCGAGGCCGTCGTCGACATCGAGGCGTGCGGCGTGTGCCACACCGACTACCACTACCAGCAGGGCGGGATCAACGACGAGTTCCCGTTCCTGCTCGGGCATGAGGCCGCCGGGCGGGTCAGCGCGGTGGGCGAGGGCGTCACCGAGGTTGCGGTGGGGGACTTCGTGATCCTCAACTGGCGCGCGGTGTGCGGCGAGTGCCGGGCCTGCCGCCGCGGCCGCCCGTGGTACTGCTTCAACACGCACAACGCCACCCAGAAGATGACGCTCACCGACGGCACCGAGCTGACGCCGGCCCTCGGGATCGGCGCCTTCGCGGAGAAGACGCTGGTCGCGGCCGGTCAGTGCACCAAGGTCGACGAGCGCGCCGGGGCCGAGGCGGCGGGTCTGCTGGGCTGCGGCGTCATGGCCGGGCTGGGCGCCGCGATCAACACCGGGGGTGTCGGCCGGGGCGACTCGGTGGCCGTCATCGGCCTCGGCGGAGTCGGTATGGCGGCCGTCGTGGGCGCGCGCCTCGCCGGCGCGGCCACGGTCATCGGCATCGACACGGACCCGCGCAAGCTGACCAAGGCCCGCGAGCTCGGCGCGACGCACACCATCGACCCCGCCGACGGGGACGTCGTCGAGGCGGTCCAGGCGCTCACCGACGGCAACGGCGCCGACGTCGTGATCGAGGCGGTGGGCCGCCCCGAGACCTACGAGCAGGCTTTCTACGCCAGGGATCTCGCGGGGACGGTCGTGCTCGTGGGCGTGCCGACGCCGGAGATGAAGATCGAGCTGCCGCTGCTCGACGTCTTCGGGCGGGGTGGGTCGCTCAAGTCCAGCTGGTATGGCGACTGCCTGCCGTCTCGCGACTTCCCGATGCTCGTGGACCTCTACCTGCAGGGGCGGCTCGACCTGGACGCGTTCGTGTCCGAGACGATCTCCCTGGACCAGGTCGAGGAGGCCTTCGCCACGATGAAGCGCGGCGACGTGCTGCGATCGGTGGTGACGCTCTGATGGCCGGCGACGTGCAGGTCCAGCAGCTCGTCACCTCGGGCACGTTCTCCCTCGACGGGGGGACGTGGGACGTCGACAACAACGTGTGGATCGTCGGTGACGGCGACGAGTGCGTGGTCTTCGACGCGCCGCACGACGCGGAGGCCATCGTGGCCGCGGTCGGGGACCGGACGCTCAAGGCCATCGTCTGCACCCACGCCCACGACGACCACGTCAACCGGGCGGCCGAGCTGGCGGAGGCGACGGGTGCCCAGATCCTGCTGAGCTTCCACGACCTCGAGCTGTGGCAGCAGACCTACGACACGCGCCAGCCGGACGAGGACGTGGTCGACGGCGAGACCGTCGAGGTCGCCGGGGTCACGCTGCAGGCCATCGCCACGCCGGGGCACACGCCGGGCGGCACCTGCTTCTACAGCGAGGAGCTGGGCTGCGTCTTCAGCGGAGACACCCTCTTCCAGGGAGGCCCGGGCGCCACGGGACGGTCGTTCTCGTCATACGACACGATCGTCGACTCGATCCGCACCCGACTCTTCGCGCTGCCCGACGACACGATCGTGCACACCGGGCACGGCCCGGACACGACGATCGGGGCGGAGAAGGCCGGTGCCGCCGGGTGGGAGGACCCCTCCGCCTGACCCCCCGCCGCCGGTAGCCCGATCCGCCGGGCTTCCTTCCCCAGGCGGGTCGCACTACCGGCGGCAGGTCTGCCTCGGCGAGGTCACGAGATCGTGGGCCGCTCCGATCTCGACTCAGCCTCCGACTCAGCCTCGGCCCCAACCTCCGATTCGGCCTCCGACTCCGCCTGCTCGTGCAGCGCCCCGATCGTGTCCACCAGGTAAGGGCGCCGGAAGGTCGGCGCGCTCAGCCACTGAGCGGTCAGGACGTGCGGGTTGGTGTGGATCGTCTCGTCCCCCTGCAGGCGCAACCGGTCGTGCCGCACCCGGCGGGTGTGGCCGATGACCTGCGCGGCGATGAACTGCCCCAGGACGGCACCGGCGCCCGTCGACAGCGCCACGCCGCCCGCCTCGAGGAAGGACGAGCTGCCCGGGTGGTGCAGAGCCATCGCGACGAAGCCCTGGTAGACGAGCATCCCCGGCAGGAGGGGCGCGAGGACCACGCCGAGGGCGCCCGACGAGGGGATCTTGATGTATGGCGCGATGAGCACCGTGATGACGCCGAGGGTGGTGGCTGCGGTCGCGGCGGAGACGAGCTTGCCCCAACCGATCGCTTGCATCCCGACGTAGACCAGGTAGACCAGCGCGGCGAGGGCGGCGACGGCCGGCATACGTCTCCACCGGAGCTGGCTCGCGATGGCGAAGCCCACCGACACGACCACCGCCGCCGCGGTGGTGGCGAGCAGCCCGTTCGCGGAGCCCGTCACGTCCTCGATCCGCAGCCGCACCCCGAGCCTGCTGGCCACGCTGATGGCGAGGATGACGCCAACCACCTGCCCCGAGGTGTTGAGAGCGACCTCGACCAGACGCCCCGCGGCGGTGATGAACCACCCCGTGAGGAGGTCGTGGGCCGCGCCGAAGGTCGCCGCCCCTGCCAGGCGACTCACCAGGGCGGCCGTGATCACCAGCGCCGATGCCTCTGTCGGGGCGATCTCCTGGGCGACGACGGCCGCGGCGCCGCCCGCGATGGCGTGGCTGAAGAAGCCCGGCAGCTCCGCGCGCGTGAGCCGGGAACCGGTCAGCTCGATGAGGATCGCGGTGAGGCACGCGAGCGTGCAGGCGGCCCAGTCGCCGCCGAGGAGCCACGCGAAGCCGGCCGCCATCAGACCCCAGCCCGCCAGCTGCACCGGTGGGGTGTGGCCGACCTGCTCCGGGTCGAGCTCGTCGAGGCGGTGCAGCCCCTCCTCGATGGTCAGCTCTCGGGTGATGACTGCTTCGACGATCTGCTCGGTCTCGGTCACGGCCTCGAGGTTGAAGCCGGACGCGCCGATGTTGTGCACCACTGCGATCGGTGGCTGCTCCGGGCGCAGCAGGCTGAGGCTGATCTGGCCCATCGTCACGCTCGCCGTCGCCCCCGGGAAACCGCGGGCGCTGGTGACGGCGAGGAGGACGTGGGTGACGTTGGCGGAGGCCGCGCCGTTGCGGACCATGAGGTCCCCGGCACGCAGGGCGAAGGTGAAGACGGCGTCAGCCGGGTCGAGGGGCACCGGTCCACGCTGCCACGAGTCTCTCTCGACGGTGCGCCTTGCCCGGCAAGGTTATCCGGTCGGGCCCATCGTCCGTCATCCCTGGGTCTCGCCTAGCCTGAGGGCATGGCCTACTTCGCTGTCCGCTACTCCTACTCCGACGACCCCCGCCTCGACGAGATCCGGCCCGAGCACCGCGCGTTCCTCGGCCGGCTCGCCGAGTCGGGGTCGTTGCAGGCGTCCGGTCCCTACGTCGACGTGAAGCCTGCGTCGGCGCTGCTGATCTTCCGCGCCGACAGTGCCGACGAGGTGCGCTCGCTGCTGGAGGACGACCCCTTCCAGCAGCACGGTCTCGTCGCCGGCATCGACGTCACCGAGTGGAACCCCGTCATCGGCATCTTCGCCGACCAGCGCTGACCTGCCGGGGGTAGGGGGGATCTGCCGGCCTTCCTTCACCAGGCCGATTCCTCTACCGCCGGTAGGTTCTTGCGCATGAGCGAGCAGCAGGGCGCCGACGTCGAGGTCGACTGGGCTGACGCCCGCGACGCCAACCGCGCCAACTGGGACGAGCGAGCAGCCCTCCACGAGGTCGCCTACGGGATCGAGCGATACGCGGCGGACCCGGCCTATGTCTCGACGGTGGTGAGCGACGACCTGCCGGTGCTCTGTGCCCACCTGCCCCAGGGCTCGCTCCGCGGCCGTGACGTGGTGCACCTGCAGTGCCACATCGGCACCGACACCATCAGCCTGGCCCGCGCCGGCGGTCGTATGACGGGCGTCGACTTCTCGCCCTCGTCCCTCGCCGCCGCACGACGGCTCGACGCCGCGACCGGGACCGGCGTCACCTGGGTGGAGTCGGACGTCCTCGACGCGCGCTCCGCGGTGACCGGCGACTTCGACGTCGTCTACACGAGCATCGGCACCATCGGCTGGCTCGGCGACCTCGCCCGCTGGGCCGAGCAGGTGGCCGGGCTGCTCCGGCCGGGCGGCATCCTCTTCATCCGGGACGGCCACCCCATGCTCTACGGCCTCGACGACACCGCCCCCGACCTGCGCATCCGCCACCGCTACTTCGCGGACGGCCGCGCCCAGACCTGGGACGAGGACACGACCTACATCGGCGACGGCCGGCTCACCAGCACCCGCACCTACGAGTACCCGCACCCGGTCTCGGAGACCATCGGCGCCGTGCTGGGCGCCGGCCTGGTGATCGAGCGGTATGACGAGGGCCGCACGCTGCCCTGGCGATTCGCCGATCGCATGGTGGAGGTCTCGCCGGAGCGATACGCCTGGCCGGAGGGGGAGCGCGACCTGGTGCCGTGCACGTTCACCCTGGTGGCGAGGAAGGCCTGAGGTGGGGCGGGGCGGTGGGACGGCGGGCCGCGCGACCCGGCCGGTGCGGTCGGCGGCGGGCGGACGTCATACGGGCTGGTGACGCTCGAGGCGGCGCACCGACGGGAGCGCCGCGGCGGCTACCGCCGAGACCGCCATGACCGTGGCGACCACGAGGAGCCAGCGCTGCTCGCCGACGGCCTCCGCGACGACGCCGGTGAGCGCCAGCCCGGCGGGGCGCGCGGCGAACGACCCGACCTGGTCGAAGGCGTAGACGGGCTGCGGGACCGGCTCGACGATCACGTGGTGAGCTGCTCGGGCAGCGGCCCGGTCGTCTCCTCGAGGGCGTCGCAGAGCAGCGAGGTGAGGCCCGCGGTCAGCGCGCCGTGGGGGGAGTGGCGGGGTTCGCCGCCGGGCAGCACCCAGCTCGAGACCTGCTGGATCCCCCTGGCCGCGTTGACCGCCCACACGGGCTTGTCGAGCAGCGCGTCGACGGTGACCCGGCCGCGCCGCAGCGGGTGCGAGGTGTCGGCAAGGGAGATCTCGAGGCACTCGATGGTCACCGACGGCAGCGACAGGTCGTCCACGGGGCGCGTCACGAAGGCCTCGCCGTCCCACCACACCAGCGCGGAGTACGTCGCCTCCAGGGCCTCGGGCAGCCGGTCCTCGACGCGCCACAGGAGGGCGTCGTCCGCACCCATCGCGCGGGCCCTCGCCTGCAGGTCGCCCTGCACGATGAGGTCAGGTCCCTTGACGTGCGGCCACTTTCGCGGATCAGGGACGTCGGCCACCCACAGCGTCACGTCCACCGGCGCGTCGGTCGCCTTGCGCAGCCACAGGGCGACCGCGTCGTTGTAGGCCTCCAGTCGCGGAAACCACTTGTCGGCCCGGGGGATTCGCTCCAGGACCTCGTCGACGACCACGTCGATGTCCTGGTGGCTGACGAAGAAGTCCGCCGTCGCCGCGAACCGCTGGATGTGTCGCTCCGGCCGCCGGGCGCGGCCCTCCTGCACGAGCCAGGAGTCGATCACCTGCGGGGGGTGGTCGCCCGGAGGCTGCGGGCCCCACCACCAGCGCTCGCCGTCACGGACGGCCTCGGTCTTCTTCACGAGCGCATCGTGCCACGTATGCCGCGCCCGCTCAGCACGTGGTCACCGCCCCTCGCGTCCGTCCCGTCAGCGCAGGTTGCGCTCGTCCACGATCCGGCGCGCCTTGCCGACGGAGCGCTCCACACCGCCCTCGCCGAGCACCTCGATCCGCGCGGACGTGCCGATGCGGGACTTGATGTGGTGCTGCACCTCGCGGACGATCGCGGCGCGACGTGCCTCGTCGACGCCCGGCGAGGCCTCGACGCGGACGGTCAGCTCGTCCATGCGGCCGGGGCGGGTGAGGACGCACTGGAAGTAGGGCGTGAGCCCGTCGACGGCCAGCACGATCTCCTCGATCTGGGTGGGGAAGACGTTGACGCCGCGGACGATCATCAGGTCGTCGGTGCGGCCGGTGATCTTCTGCAGCCGCCGCATCGCGGGGCGCGCGGTGCCGGGGAGCAGCCGGGTGAGGTCGCGGGTGCGGTAGCGCAGCACCGGCATGGCCTCCTTGGTCAGCGACGTGAAGACCAGCTCGCCCTCCTCGCCGTCGGCGACCGGCTCGTCGGTCAGCGGGTCGACGATCTCGGCGAGGAAGTGGTCCTCCCACAGGGTCAGCCCGTCCTTGGTCTCGACGCACTCCTGCGCGACGCCCGGGCCCATGAGCTCGGACAGCCCGAAGATGTCGGTGGCGTGCATGCCCGCGCGCTCCTGGATCTCCTGGCGCATGGCCTCGGTCCAGGGCTCGGCGCCGAAGATGCCGATCTCCAGCGAGGTCTCCCGCGGGTCGATCCCGAAGCCCTCCATCGCGTCGAGCATTGAAAGGAAGTAGGACGGCGTCACGCAGATGATCCGCGGCCGGAAGTCCTGGATCAGCTGGATCTGCTTCTCGGTGTTGCCGCCGCTCGCCGGGACGACGGTGCAGCCCGCGTGCTCGGCGCCGTAGTGGGCGCCCAGCCCGCCGGTGAACAGGCCGTAACCGTAGGAGTTGTGCAGGATGTCGCCGGGCCGGCCGCCCGCGGCGCGGATGCAGCGCGCCACGAGCGTGGCCCACGTGGTGATGTCCTGCTTGGTGTAGCCGACGACGGTGGGCTTGCCGGTCGTCCCCGACGACGCGTGGATGCGCACGACCTCCTCGCGCGGCACGGCGAACAGCCCGAAGGGATAGTTGTCGCGCAGGTCCTTCTTCGTCGTGAACGGCAGCAGCCGCACGTCCTCCAGGGACGTGATGTCGTCGGGGTGGACCTGGCGCTCCTCGAGCTGACGCCGATAGTGGGGGACGTGCTCGTATGCCGCCCGCACCGACGCCTGGAGGCTCTGCAGCTGGTGTGCGCGGAGCTGGTCCACCGACCATCGCTCGGCCTCGTCGTAGAGGTCGGGGCGCTCCTCGATGGGGGGCAGTGTCATGGCGACTCCTTCGTCGGTGGCTGCAGGCGGCTGGGCGCAGGCGGTGGGCGCAGGTCAAGTCCGCTGGGGTGGTGTATGAGGTTGATCCCTCGGTTGGGCGTGTCGGTCAGGCCGTGAGGGCCTGAAGTTCGAGGTCGGTGCTCACCTCCTCGGCGTGCTGGGTGTCGACGGCTTGGGCGCGGGCGAGGACGTCGAGTCCGAGGTAGCGGCGGCCTTCGGCCCACTCGTCGTGTTGCTCGGCCAGGACGGCGCCGACGAGCCGGATGATGGATGCGCGGTCGGGGAAGATCCCGACCACGTCGGTGCGTCGGCGGATCTCGCGGTTGAGCCGTTCGTTGGGGTTGTTCGACCAGATCTGACGCCAGACCTCCTTTGGGAACGGCGTGAACGCGAGGATGTCGGCACGAGCGTCCTGGAGATGTTCGGCGACGGCGGGAAGCTTCTCGGCCAGGGCGTCGACGACACGGTCGAACTGGGCGTGGACGGCGTCGGTGTCGGGCTGGTCGTAGATCGAGTGCAGCAACGCCTTGACCCATGGCCAGGACGACTTTGGGGTCGCGGACATCAGGTTCGCTGCGTAGTGGGTGCGGCAGCGCTGCCAGGCAGCGCCCGGGATGGTCGCGGCGATCGCGTTCACGAGCCCGGCGTGCGCGTCGGACGTGACGAGCTTGACGCCGGCCAGGCCGCGGGCTGTGAGGTCGCGGAAGAACGCGAGCCAGCCGGCGCCGTCCTCGCTGGTGGTGACCTGCACGCCGAGGATCTCGCGGTGCCCATCAGCGTTCACGCCGGTGGCTACCAGCACGTGCACCGGCACCACCCGCCCACCTTCGCGGACCTTGAGCACGAGCGCGTCGGCGGCGACGAAGGTGAACGGCCCGGCCTCTTCGAGCCGACGGGTGCGGAACTGCTCGACCTGCTCGTCGAGCTCCTTGGCCATCACCGAGACCTGGGACTTCGACAACCCGGTGATGCCGAGGGTCGCCACCAGCTTGTCCATCCGCCGGGTCGAGACCCCGAGCAGGTAGCAGGTCGCCACCACACTGGTCAGTGCTCGTTCGGCACGCTTCCTGCGTTCGAGCAGCCACTCCGGATACAGGCTTCCCTGGCGGAGCTTGGGCACTGCGACGTCGAGAGTCCCGACCCGGGTGTCGAGGTCGCGGTGGCGGTAGCCGTTGCGGGAGTTGACCCGCTCCGGGCTCCGCTCGTTGTAGCCGGCGCCGCACACCGCGTCGGCCTGGGCGGAGAGCAGTGCGTTGACGAACGTGGTGAGCAGCTCCCGCATCAGATCAGGGCTCGCCTGGGACAGCTGCTCGTCGAGGAAGCGGGCAGGGTCGATACTGGGTACAGCGGTCATCGTTGTGGTTCCTTCTTCGAGTCGGTTTTCGCAGATCACTCGAAGGATCCACCCGGTGGCCGCGCCTACGTTGGAGGCACGCGCTCACTCAGGTCCGTCGTACACCACTCTGCTGGACTTCACTTGGGCGCAGGTGGTGGGTGCGGTCGATGGCCGCTCAGGCGGAGGGGCGGGGCTTGAGGGCGCGGGACCGGCCACGGAAGTGGGCGATCAGCTCGCCGTCGCTCTCCCGGGTGACGGTGACGTCGGTGATGCCGTTGCGGCCGTAGCGGGCTCGTTCGACCCCCTCGGCGAGGAGGACGTCGCCGAGGGCCGCCGACCGCACGAAGTCGATGTCGCAGCCGGCCGCGACGGTCAGCTCGCCCCCGGCGTTGCAGGCCAGCGCGAAGGTCGAGTCGGCGAACGTGAAGATGTAGCCACCGTGCGTGATCTGGTGCCCGTTGACCATCGTGTCCGTCACCGGCATCCGGGTGCGGGCCCGGCCGAGACGGTCGTGGGCGTCATACGAGACCTCGAGCAGCTCGATGCCGAGGTGCCGCGAGGCGCCGTCCTGGTCCCACATCGTGCGGACGTGGGCCAGTGCGGGATCCAGCATGTGACTCCTTCGTCATGACCTACCGGCGGTAGGTGAATCAGCCTGCGGAACGAGGGCCGGTCGATCTGCCTGCCCCCGGTAGGGGCATCAGCCGGGGGTGCTGACCCCGGCGGGTGTGACCACCTGAGGGAGGTGCAAGCCCTTGGAGGGGCGGTAGCGGCCGGTGGGGTAGATCGCGGCGAGCTCCTCGAGCTGCGCCCCGACCACGTCGAGGCCGATCTCCCGGCCCCACTCGATCGGCCCGCGCGGGTAGTTGGTGCCGAGCCGCATCGCCGTGTCCACGTCCTCCGGGGCAGCCTCGCCGCGCGCGACGACGGCCACGGCCTCGTTGACGAGCATCGCCACGGTCCGGGCCACCGGGTCGGTGCGCACCGGGCCGCCCACGAGCGCCGTCACCGCGGCCAGGTCGGGCTCGGCGTCCAGCGGCTTGCCGGCGTCGTCATACCGGTAGACGCCGTGGCCGGTCTTGCGCCCCAAGGCTCCTTGGGCCACGAGGTCCTGCTGGAAGGCGGTCGGCTCGTAGCGGGGGTCGTGGTCGGTCTGCTCCCACACCGACGTGCCCACCGCGAGGTTGACGTCCTGCCCGATGAGGTCGGTCAGCTCCAGCGGCCCCATCCGGAACCCCGCCTGACGCAGCGCCTCGTCCACCGTCGCCGCCGAGCAGATCCCCTCCTGCACCATCCGCTGCGCCTCGCCGTAGAACGGCCGCGCCACCCGGTTGACGATGAACCCGGGGGTGCTCGTGCACCGCACCGGCGTCTTGCCCCAGGCCGTCATGAGCTCGACCGCCTCGGTCATGGTGTCGGCGCCGGACCGGGCGCCGCGCACGACCTCCACCAGCCTCATCAACGGCGGCGGGTTGAAGAAGTGCAGCCCGATGATCCGCTCGGGGTGGGCGATCCCCTCGGCGATGGCGGTGATCGACAGCGACGAGGTGTTGGACGCGAGGATCGTGTCCGCGTCCTGCCGGGACGCCAACGTGGCGAAGATCTCACGCTTGGCCTCGAGGTCCTCCACCACCGCCTCGACGACGAGCCGGCACGAGGGCAGGCTCCGCAGGTCGTCGACGCAGCTCAGCCGCGACCGGGCCGCGTCGGCGTCCTCCTGCGTGATCCTGCCCTTGCCGGCCAGGGTCCCCAGCGTCGCCCCGAGCCGCTCGACAGCGGCCTGAGCAGCGCCTTCGCGGGCATCCACCAGGATCACGTCGTGGCCGGCCTGGGCCGCCACCTGGGCGATCCCCGAGCCCATCGCCCCCGCGCCGACCACGGCGACGCAGCCGCGCCCCCCGGCGGCGTCGACGGCATCGCTGGACACGCTCGCATGGTCCGTCATGGGGGCATCGTGGCACGTCGGCGGGACTGCGGCGAGAGGAACCGCTCGTTAGGATCGGGCACGTGACGACCCAGGCAGCGACGCCCAGCCATCCCTTCCTCGACGCCCACGCGGCCACCCTCGACGAGGCCGCCGAGGCACTGCGCACCCGCAGCTACTACTCGCGATACCCGGCCTCGCCGAGCCCCCGGGTCTACGGCGAGGGCGCTGCCGAGGCCGGCCAGGAGGCGTATGCCGCCCACCTCGGTCGCCCCTTCACGGAGCTCGACGACCAGCCGAGCAGCGGGGATCGGGTCGGCGACGAGGTCTCGCCATACGGCCCGACGCTCGAGATCACCTATCCCGTGCTCGACCTCGACCGGGCGCTGCCCGCGGCCCGCGAGGCCATGAAGGCGTGGCGCGACGCGGGGCCCCGGGTCCGGGCCGCGGTGTGCGTGGAGATCATCGACCGGCTCAACAAGCGGTCCTTCGAGATGGCGGGCGCCGTGATGCACACGAGCGGACAGCCGTTCGTGATGAGCTTCCAGGCCGGCGGCCCGGAGGCGCAGGACCGGGCCCTGGAGGCCGTGGTCGCCGCGCTCGTCGAGCAGGAGCGCATCCCGTCGTCGGTCACGTGGGAGAAGCCCGCCAAGGGCGACCCGATCCGGATGCAGAAGGACTACAAGGTCGTCGGCCGCGGCGTCGGTCTGGTGATCGGGTGCAACACCTTCCCGACCTGGAACGCCTACCCCGGCATCTTCGCCTCGCTCGCCACCGCCAACGCCGTCGTCGTCAAGCCGCACCCGCGGGCGGTGCTGCCGCTCGCCATCACCGTGGCGGTCGCGCGCGAGGTGCTCGCGGAGGCGGGCTTCGACAAGGCCCTCGTGCAGCTCGCGGCGGACCACGACGGCGGGACGCTCGCCAAGGACCTCGCCGAGCGCGACGAGATCGCGATCATCGACTACACCGGCGGGCCCGGGTTCGGGGCGTGGCTGGAGACCGAGGCGGCGGCGCGCGGCAAGCTCGTCTACACCGAGAAGGCCGGCGTCAACACCATCGTCGTCGACTCCACCGACGCGCTGAAGCCGATGCTCGGCAACCTCGCGTTCTCGCTGTCGCTCTACTCCGGACAGATGTGCACGGCGCCGCAGAACATCTACGTCCCCAAGACCGGCGTCGACACCGACGAGGGTCACCTGTCCGTCGAGGAGTTCGCCGACAAGCTGGGTGCGGCGGTGGCGCGGTTCACCGGTGACGACGCCAAGGCGGTGGAGATCCTCGGCGCGACCGTCAACGACCAGGTCCGCACCAACGCCGGGTCGCTCGCCGACATCGCCGCCGAGGGCGAGGGGCGGGTCGTGCTCGACACCCGGCCCGTGACCCACCCGGCGTGGCCGGACGCCGTGGTCCGCACCCCCGGCATCGTGCAGGTCGACGTCAGGCACGAGGACGTCTACACGCAGGAGTACTTCGGGCCGGTGTCCTTCGTCATCGCGACCGAGTCCACCGAGCAGTCGCTC
Source organism: Arsenicicoccus sp. oral taxon 190 (assembly GCF_001189535.1). Lineage (NCBI taxonomy): Bacteria > Bacillati > Actinomycetota > Actinomycetes > Micrococcales > Intrasporangiaceae > Arsenicicoccus > Arsenicicoccus sp. oral taxon 190. The sequence continues at coordinate 721,045 of NZ_CP012070.1, read as the reverse complement.
GCCCAGCTCGGCGACACGATCAAGGAGCACGGCGCGATGACCGCGTCGGTCTACTCGACGTCGGAGTCCGTGCTGGAGGAGGCGCGCGAGGCCGCCGCCGACGGTGGCGTCGCCCTGTCCGAGAACCTCCTCGGCCAGGTCTTCGTCAACCAGACCGCGGCGTTCTCGGACTACCACGGCACCGGCGCCAACCCCGCCGCCAACGCGGCGTACTCCGACGCGGCGTTCGTGGCCAACCGGTTCCGGGTGATCACGGCGCGCCGCCACGTCTGACCCGGGGCCGCCGCCCTCCCTCATGTGGGACGGCGGTGGCCACGGGGCGGCATACGCCGCGCTCCTAGGATGAGCGCGTGCCACGCATCACTCGTATGACGACCCTCGGGGCCGCCGCCTCCCTCGCCGCCACCGCTCTCGTCGGGGGCACGATCGGCTCGCTGGCGGCGGCCCGCCAGATCAGCGGGCCGCAGCGGCCGGCGCTGCCCTACGGGTTCACGCCGTTCGAGGTGGGGCTGGGCGAGGTGAGCGAGGACGTGCGCTTCGCCGCGGCCGACGGCACCCGGATCGCGGGCTGGTGGCTCGACCGGCCCGAGGCCACCCAGGTCGTCGTGGTCGCGCACGGTCACCGCGGCTCCAAGGCCGACATGCTGGGGATCGGACCGGGGCTCTACCGTGAGGGATTCGCGGTGCTGCTCTTCGACTTCCGCGGCTGCGGCGACTCCGACGACGGGCCGCAGTCGCTGGCCCACTACGAGCAGCAGGATCTCGAGGCGGCGATCGAGTGGGCTGCCGCGCGGCGCCCGGACGCCGAGCTGTCGCTGCTGGGCTTCTCGATGGGGGCGGCCACCTCGATCATGGTCGGCGCGCGCGACCCCCGGGTGCGACGCGTGCTCGCCGACTCCCCCTTCGCCGACATGCACGGTGTCGTGGCCGCGGCGGCGTCGTCGCTGCGCCTGCCACCCGTGCCGCTCGTGACCCTCGTCGACCACGCGACGCGGCTGCGCTACGGCTATGGGTTCGGGGAGGTCGAGCCCCTTGAGGTCGTCGGGGACCTCGCGCCCCGCCCGTTGCTGATCGTGCACGGGAGCGAGGACTCCGTGATCCCCGTCGAGCACGCGCACCGCCTGGCGGAGGCGGCCGGGGAGGGATCGCAGCTCGTGGTCGTCGACGGCGTCGACCACTGCGGCGCCTACTTCGAGGACCGGCCGGGCTACATCCGGCGGGCGGCGGGCTTCCTGAGCGGGGCGGGGGCCGCCCCCGGACGCCTCGGGTAGGGGCTGTCGGATGCCCCCGCCAGGACCGGCGGGACCGGCGGGACATCGTGGCTGGTCAGCCCTTGAAGACGTCGAGCTTGCCGAACTTCTCGGCCAGCAGGTAGTAGACGGCGAGGCGCGGGTTGGACTTGCCGTCCTTCATCGACGCCAGGACGTCCTTGATGGCGGCGTCCAGCTCGGCGTCGCTCTGGGTGAGGCCGAGCTTCTTCTTGAGGAAGTTGTCGCGGACGGTCTCGAGCTCGGCCGGATCGCTCGCGGACACCGTGGCGGCGTCGCGGTTGCTCAGCGCGAGGCGATAGGTGGCGGCCATCTTGTCGATGACGGCTTTGTCGGCGTGCGGGGCATAGGCCAGGACGCTCTGGTGGTGGTCGGTCATGCTGGCTCCTCCGTTGCTGGGAAGGTGTCGTGCCTTGGTGACGTCGTCACGCTACGCGCATGGCGGGGGGTGGCGTGGCGTGACGCGCTCGATCGGCATACGTCGGACCGGGCGTGCACCTGGGGTGGAGGGCACGATGAGGGGGCCGGCCGCGAACTCGCATGCACAACGACCTCCCGGGCAGAGTCGTCCTGCGGCGTTGCTCCGAAGTGCATGTGAGTGTCTGTCGCTCTGGCGGCGTCTGCCGCCGATCCTGCGGGTCATAGGCTGGCCGCGTGGCGGCATCGAGCGCAGACGTCCAGGTCCGGCGGGTCACCGAGCTCCCCCTGACCGTGCTCGCCGAGCACCTCACGGCCGGGTTCAGCGGGTATGCCATGCCCGTCGCCCTGGACGCCGAGGCGCTCGCCGACCGGGTGCGGGTCGAGGACATCGACCTGCACGCGTCCTTCGAGCTGTGGTCGGCAGGCGCGGTCGTCGCCACGGTGCTCGTGGCGCGCCGTGGGAGCCGGGCGCGCGTGGCCAGCATGTGCGTCCCGCCGGGGCTGCACGGTCACGGGTGGGGGCGCGTGGCCATGGATCAGGCTGTGGCAGAGGCGCAGTCGCGCGGCGAGGAGCTGCGGCTGGAGGTCCTGACCGACAACGACGCGGCGGTGCGCCTCTACGAGCGGTGCGGGTTCGAGCGCACGCGCCAGCTCGTGGGATTCGAGGCCGGGGCTGTCGAGCTGGCCGGTCGGGCCACGTCCGACGACGTGGTCGCCCTCCAGCCGGTCCCGACGGGCCGGGTCGCGGACGCCGTCGCGGCTGCGGGGGCGGACCTGAGCTGGCAGCTGTCCGCGCCCTCGCTGGCCGGCCTGTCCGGACAGTGGCGAGGCTGGGCCCTCGGGCCGGCACTGGCCGTCGCACGCCCCCGGGGCGAGACGCTGCAGCTCCTCGGGCTCGTCACCGAGCCGGGCGCGCGTCGCCGCGGGCACGCGCGGCGCCTCCTCGCCGCCCTGGCCGGGCGCGTGGTCGGCGACGCCCCCTCGGTCAGCCGGGTCGGGGTGATCTCGATCGTCCCCGCAGGCCTGCTGGACGACTTCGCGGCCCGCGCGGGCCTGCACCCCGCACCGGTGCGCCAGTGGGAGATGGTCCGGGCGCTCACGCCCGGGTCAGGCACCGGATCGCGGCTCGGCTGACTGCTCGATCGGTATGGCGGGCTCGTGGTCGACCGGGAAGCTCACCGACCGGGCGATGAAGCACAGGGCCGGCACGTCGGCGTGCAGCCTATGGGCTACCTCGGCGTCGCTGCCCTGGGAGATGGTGACGCGGGGTCGCAAGGTCACGCGCTCGAACTGACCCGACCCGTCGGCCTCCGTCGTCATGACCCCGTGCGGATGGTCCTCGTAGGCCACGACGGTGACGCCGGCCCGGGCGGCGAGGTGGAGGTACCACAGCATGTGGCACTGGGCGAGGGACGCGACGAGCAGCTGCTCGGGGTTCCACCGGGACGGGTCGCCGCGGAACGCCGGGTCGGCGGACCCCGCGATCGGGGGCAGGCCCGGAGCCGTCACCTCGTGGTCGCGGGCGTAGGCGGCATACGAGCTGGTCCCGGGGCCCTGGTTGCCGGTCCAGGTGACGGTCAGGTCGTAGGTGTGCTGGTGCGTGGCCATCGCGCCTCCTGCGTCGTGCCTCCGTCGTTGTGCCTCATTCGTCGTGCCTCATTCGTCGCTCGCAGGGTATCCACCCCTCCCGACAGCGTGGTCGGTTTGTGCGACGGGACGACCACCAACGTCCACGATCGGGGGAGGGGAGTGTCAGAGATGGCGCCGCCGGATCCGGCGGGGGGTCACGCGCCCGACGAGCGGGCTGGAAAGGCGCCGAGGAACGCGCACACGAGGAGCAGCTGGAGCGCGCCGACGCCGCCCCACAGAGCGTGCGGCCAGGAGAACGCGCCCAGCACGAGGCATTCGCCCGCGATCCAGCCGAGCATGACGGTGCCCGCGAGGGTGTGCGCCGTGACCCACCACCGCGACCGCCGCAGGTGCAGCGCGACGCCGACCCACTGAGGGCCCCCGACGACCAGCCCGAGCAAGATCGCCGCCAGCACCTGACGGCCGGCGAAACCGGTGCCGTCGAGCATCGGCGCGAACCATCGGGGCACGGCCAGCAGCTCCACGAACCCACCAGAGTCGACAGCGCCTGGAAGACCGCAAGACCCAGCATCCACCGACGCAGTGCCCCCATGATCTGTCCCCCCTCGTGCCCGAGCCCACCACCAGACTTCCGAGTGCCCGCTGGCCGTGACATCCGGTGCGACCCTGACCGGCCCCTGAGGTCTCGCCGGAGGCGCTGCCACGGCCCGTCGGGGAGGATGGCCCCCATGGCCCTCGAGACACCGACGCTGCACACGGACCGCCTGGTGCTGCGCCCGCTCGCCGAGTCCGACACCGACGCGCTGTGGGCGCTGCACACCGACCGGCATGTGCTGCGCTACTGGGACGAGCCGCCGTGGATGGAGCGGTCGCGGGCGCTGCAGCTCGTGACGCGCAGCCGCCAGCGGGCAGCGGACGGATCGGGGGTGCGGGTCGCCGTCGCCTGGCGCGACGCGGACGAGTGCGTCGGCTGGGTGGCGCTGCTGCGCTGGAACCCCGACTTCCGCAGCGCTGCCATCGGACTCATCTTCGGGCAGTCGGCGTGGGGGCAGGGCGTCGCGACCGAGGCGGCACGGGCGCTGCTGGGGTGGGCCTACGGGACGCTCGACCTCAACCGAGTCCAGGCCGAGGTCGACACGCGCAACGTGGCGTGCGCGCGGGTGCTGGAGAAGCTCGGTTTCGTGCGCGAGGGGACGATGCGTCAGGACTGCATCGTCGAGGGCGTCGTCTCCGACTCTTGGGTCTACGGGTTGCTCGGCAGCGACTGGGAGGCTGCCGAGGACGGGCGCGCCTGACCGCGGGCGGTCAGCTCACGGCGCCCAGCAGCTCGGCGAGGCGCAGCACGCGCTCGTCCCCGGCAGGAGACCCGTCGTCGTCGAAGGCCGCGACCGTCGCGGTCGTCACGCCGTGCTCGCGCAGGGTCGCGAGGCGCTCGTGCAGCTGGTCGGTGGTGATGTCGTCGCGGACCGGGAGCAGCGCCACGATCTCGGGCTCGCCCTCCTGGCCGGCCTGCGCGCGCGCCGCCCGGACCTGGCCGACGGCCTCCCGGAGACGGTCGACGTCGGGGATGCCGCGGCGCACCACGTCGTCGAGGATCGCCCCGGCCGCCAGCCCACCCGCGACGGCCAGGGTCTTGGGGCCGCGACCCCCGACGAGCAGCGACGGCACCTCGTGCGGCGGCCACCGCAGCGTCACGTCGTCGAGCTGGACGTAGCGACCGGCATACGACACGGTCTCTCCGCGCAGGAGGGCCCCGATCGTGGTGAGGTGCTCGCGCAGCAGGGTCAGCGGGGACTCGACGCCCACACCGGCCTGGCGCATCCAGTCGGCGACGCCGTGCCCGAGCCCCGGGCGGAACCTCCCCGGGCACATCCGCGCCAGGCTCGCGATCTCCATCGCGGTCAGGCTCGGGGCGCGCAGGGGCACCGGCATCAGGCCGATCCCGACGCGCAGTCGCGTCGTCGCGCCCAGGACAGCCGCGGCCGGGCCGAGCCCCGACGTCGCGAAACAGTCCTCCCAGAGCCACAGCTCGTCGACGCCGGAGTCCTCCGCGGTCTGGGCGACGCGCAGGATCTGCTCGGGCGGCAGGTCGGGCGGCGCGACGAGACCGACGGTGGGCAGCGGCGCGGATCCAGTCATGGGGGCCTCCGAGGGAGTGGGCTGGCGCGACCCAGCCTGGCACCCTTTGGTGGTCGGCGTCAGGTGGGTATGCCGCCCCCTTGCGCCTCCTCAGCCACGGTCGCGTCTCCAGGGGAGGAGGAGAAGCTCTACGAGCCGCCTTCGGTGCGACTGCTCCGCACGTGAAATCAGGTGCCGTGCTTCAGGTGTGCCCGGTGGCATGTCCGGGCCTCCTGCGTGGGCCCGGCTCAGGCAGGAGGGAGTTCAGATGTGTGTCGCCAGAGCTGTCGGCGCGCAGCAGCGGCCAACTCAGGCACGCCGCAGGCCGCGAGATGCCTCAGCAGCATCTCGGGTGTGATGGGCGGTTGCCGGGTGGCGCTGGCCTGGCGGTGCAGCGCCTCGATCGTGGCCGTCGGCGCGAGGTCCAGCTGATCAAGGAGGAACAAATCCGGCGGCTGAACGCTGATCCCCAGCTCATTCAGCTCTGAGGTGGGGAAGTCCCTGACGTTGGCGGTAACGATGGCGTCGGCCCGACCTCGGACGGCCGCGGCCACGACGTGTCGGTCGTCGGGGTCGGGCAGAGAGATGCCGTTGACGAGCGCCTGCCAACCGGTGACCAGCGCGTCAGGGAAGGCGGAGGCCATCGCGGCCGTGCGTCCCCTCGCCCGTCCGTCGGCGAGCTCGGGGTGGACGCGCTCGATGGCGGTGGTCGTCTCGTCGAGGATTCGATCGCTCCACAGCGGGCGGTAGAGGTCGTGCTCGGCGAGGCGCAGAAGTGTGTCGGCGAGGGCGACCGGGACGAGAACACAGGCGTCAAGCAGCGCGGTATAGCGGCTCACTGCCGGGAGTGCTCGCGTCGCGCACCAGCGAGGGCCTGGGTGTAGTCGGGCACGCTGTCGTAAAGGCCCGCGTCCGCGGCGTCGCGGGTCATGTCATCCAGGGCCGCCCGGCGGCCGGCCCGCTGGGAGTCCTGGTAGTCGATGACGTCCTGCAGTCTTACGCGGCGATGGCGGCCGGCGGCGGGGCGCTCGAAGGGGATGCGCCCGGACTCGAGGAGCTTGACGAGGGTGGGTCGGCTGATGCCAAGGAAGTCCGCCGCTTCCTGGGTGGTCAGGAGCTGATCCACGGGGGCGACGGTGATGGCCTTGCCCGCACGCATGGCGGTGGCGGCATTGACGAGGACCCGGTACGCCTCCAGCGGGAGCGGGACGGTTTGGCCGTCTGGGCCCACGAGAGCGGCGGGCTGGTCGTGCTGGGTCAGGAACGTCGACAGGTCCAGCATCGTCTCGAGGTCCTCAGGTGGCAGGACGGTGAGTCGGTCGTGGGCAGCGCTGGTCATGTGAGAAGCGTACGTCATTTCGCAATATTCGAACGGAATCGGGGCGTCGAATTCTTGCTCCGCGCCCTGAGAAGGTGAGGGCGCCCGACCTCGCCGCCGGGACCGTGATCCGGCACCCGGTGCGCCTCGCGCTGCCTGCGTCGCCGGCCGATCACCTCGGCGCTGGTGACACGGTGACGAGGTCACCCACGGCGACCGTGCCGGGCGTGCGGACGTCGGCATACATGGCCAGGAACATGTCGCGCTCGGCCGCGAGCGGCTTGAGCCACCTCCCGTCCGGTATGGCGCCGTCCTGGGCGACGTCCACCATCCGGCAGCGGGGGATCCGTTGTGCCCCGACGAGAGTCACGGAGCCCAGGGAGATCTCGCGTCCCGCCCAGGTCTCCTCGACGAAGGGTTCGGAGGTCTCGAGGAGCACGTTGACACGGAGGCGGCGAGGGTCCGCGTCGATGTCCCACCGGCTGCGGCACCATTCGAGGGTGGCGGTCCCGACCACCGACACGGCCCCCATGTCCTGGTGCGGGACGTCGGCCTCGGGCAGCACCATGACGGGCGTCCCCATGCGTCGGCTGAGGTGATGATCCAGGTCCTCGTCTCCCACCAGCCAGCTCCCCTCCGGTCCCGTCACGACGACGCCGCTCTCGCTCACGGCGGCCCGGTAGTCGAAGACCGCATCGCGTCGGCGGAACCTGCGGGTGTCCTTGCCGGACGCGAAACATCCCTCGCGGTCCGTCACGGCATACCAGCGGTCGAGCACGAGGCCGCGGGCATCCACATCAACGGTGCCCAGGGACTCGCCACCCATCGACTTCACGGGGTACCGCCGCAGTGCTCGCACCGTGATGTCCGTGACGCGAAGGCTAGCTGCCCCCTGTCACCAGGGGTCGTGGGTCAGGGATGGCCAGCGGGAGCGGTACTCGGCCACCTTGGTCTCGTAGACGTGCTGGGGCGCGATCCGGCGGTTGGGTCGCATGTGCAGGGCGAGGACGTCCTCGAGTCCGAAGGGGGCGTGCACGCGCAAAGCGTCCCGGTCACGGGTGATGCCGACGCAGCAGGTGGTCGAGGCAAAGGAGTCGATCGCGTCGGCGGCGCTGCGGTATGGCGCGATCTGGGTGCCGAACTTCGCTTCGTACCAGAGGTGTACGCGTGCCTCGTTACGGATCTCGACGCGGGCGTCCAGGTCGTCGAACAGGTCAGCAGCTCGACGGATGACAGCGTCCTCGGCCTCCCACGACAGGTCACAGTCGTCGAAGTAGAAGATGTCGTAGTCCTTGATGCCGTAGCCGGGCGGGCGACTGTCCACGGCGTTCCAGACGTTCTGGAACACAGCGCCGGCCGTCAGCCACCACTCGGCCAGCCCCAGGGACGGCATACGGTCGAGGATCGCAGCGCACACGGGGTCGGCACGCACGGCATCGACGACCCACTGCTGCGAAGGAGCCCGGGCATCCGCCGTCGTCCAGGCCGGTATGCCGCCCGCCGGGCCTCGGTCTCCGGGGGTCACGAACCGCCGCCCAGCGCGGTCGCCGCGAGGCGCACCTCGTCGAGGGGATCCCGCTCGGGAGCGAGGGGCACCGTCAGTGCGTCGAGGAGGATCCCGTTGACGAGGTGATGCAGTCGTATGACGTGATCCCGCCCTCCGGGTAGGCCGCGGTCGGTGTGGAAGGCGACGTCGGCGTCCAGACCGTCACGGAGGAATGTCGTCAGGGGTTCAGCCACGCTGGGGTTGCGGGACGCTTCGAGCCGCAGCTCGAGGAGGGCCCGGGCCAGGGTGGGTCGGGCGAGGAGCCGCTCCACCACGTACGCGGCATACTCCGGCCCAGCGTGGTCAGAGGGTAGTCGTTCCAGGTCGGCCAGGCGGTCTTCTGCCGGCGCCAGGAGCGCGAAGATGCGCGACGCCATGCCGGTGAGAAGGTCCGCGCGCGAAGGGAAGTAGTTGGCTGTCGTCCCCGCAGGGAGGTCGGCCTCGACGTCGACTGCTCGATGTGTGACGGCGCGTGCACCGTCGCGACCGAGGACTTCGAGCGCTGCGTCCAGGACGGCGGCACGGCGTGCGGGGTTGGCGACCACGTGGACAACCATAGACGCTCAACTGCCACGTGTGTTGTACTTCGGCAACCAGAACAACTGTAGTGATTGGAGCGGCATGCGTGACCTCGTCTACTACGTGGCTGTCTCGATGGACGGCTTCATCGCCGATGACGCAGGTGGCGTCAGCGCCTTCCCGCAAGCGCCGGAGACGGTGGCTGCGCTCTTCGAGCGGTACCCGGAGACCTGTCCAGCCCCGCTGCGGGAATCGCTCGGTGTCACCGCGACGCCACGTCGTTTCGACACCGTCGTCATGGGGCGCCGCACCTTCGAGCCTGCCCTGGCTGCGGGCTGGTGCGATGGTGCGTACACGCACCTTCGGCAGGTCGTCGTGACGCATGACGACCTGCCTGAGTGCTCAGGTCTGACGGTGCTGACGGGGGACATCGCATCTCAGGTCGAGACGATGAAGCGCGAGACGGGCAAGGACATCTGGTTGTGCGGGGGCGGGACTCTCGCAGCCCAGCTGGTCGAGGTGATCGACGAGATCCAGATCAAGGTCAACCCCGTGATGCTCGGCTCAGGCACCCCGCTGCTCCCCGCCCCGGGCGGACCGAAGGCCTGCCGCCTCGTCGCGGTCGAGGCGTTGCCTAGTGGCGTTGTGCTCCTCACCTATCGGTGCAGATAGGGAGGTGGCCCAGGGATCGCACGACGCTGGTCGGGGCGCTAACGTGGTGGCGGCCCCGGTCGGCCTGCCCTCTGCGCTTGTGGTGAACGACCGGTCCTGCCCATCCGTAGGACGATCTGACACCTTGAGCGCTACGTCTGGCAACGCAGAGACCCGGCCGCGCGCGGAGAGGCTGACCATGGTCACCACCGACGACGCCAAGGCCTTGGCCTAGACGCTGAGCCGACGCTCCGAGCTGACTCACTCCCAGGTCAGGGAGGAGGTGGCGCACGTCGCGGGCTTCCGGGACTGGAACACGTTTGTGGCATGCGCGCCGGGGGCCGCGTCCGGGGATGAGGTGGGAAGCCAAGGCGTCATCCCGGTCCTGCGAATGTTCGACCGCGTCCTGGCGCGCGAGTTCTACTGCGCCTTCCTCGGTTTCGAGTGGCAGTGGGAGCATCAGTTCGCGCCCGACCTGCCCGTCTATGCCCAGGTCGCGCGAGAAGGGCGCGTCCTCCACCTGTCCGAGCACCACGGTGACGCGACGCCCGGAGCGAAGGTCATGATCACGACATCGGGCATCCGCGACCTGCAGGCACACCTCGTCGACAAGGCCTATCGCAACGCGCGCCCAGGCCTCGAGGGCAACGACTGGGGCTTGACGATGACGGTGACCGACCCCTTCGGCAACACGGTCGTCTTCTGGGAACGCGCCTGAGCCGTCAGGGCTCGATGACGAGGAGGCGGGCGATGTGCGGCCACGCGGCTCGGCCCAGGCGCTGCGGAGCCCCCTCGTCACCACCCACCTGGTAGGGCCGGTCGAGGCTGGGTGCGGCTTCGCCGGGCAGCACGACGGGATGGCCGGCCCGAGCGTCGGTGACCACGGTCGTCGTCAGCCCTGCCTGCGCGCGGCGAGCCGCGATCCGGGTGGCACTCGCCGCCGACGGCCACACCTGGTCGTCGCCACCAGCGACCAGGACGACCTCGCCCGCGATCTGCTCCACCGGGATCGTCGCCGCCGCCACCGCAACTGGGCCCGCCAGCGCGCGACTGTGCTCGTAAAGGCCTACGAAAGCCGGCTTCCCAGGCGGCGGCTCCCAGCCCCGGTCGAGCGGCACGAACGGCACGGGCCGGCCGCGCCACGTCCACTTGCTGCGCACCGGGTCGTCATCGGCGCCGGCCTGGCCCTCCCACGCGACATCGGTGGGCGCGAACGCCACTACGCCAGACGGTCGTCGATCGATGGCGGTGGTGAGGAGCGCAGCTTCCGCGCCATACGAAAGACCAAGGACGACAAGGCGATCGCACTCACGAGCCAACTCATCGAGAGCCTGGACGAAGACCTCGAGCGGCACCTCCAGCGGCACCCGCGGGAGACCCTCGCCGCCGAACCAGCGCATCCCCAGCGCCGTCACACCGCGCCGCGCCAGCATCTGCACGCGGCCCGTGTCGATGCGGCCGCTGGAGCCGGCAAGCACCAGCGCACCGGTGCCGTTGGGGGAGTCGGGGCGCGCCCAGCACAGGTTGTCAGCTCGGACGGCCATGGCGGGCAGGGAGATCAGTGCGGGACACGGTCATGAATCCATGGTCACTGATGCTGGAGCGCGCGGCGTCGGCTTGGATGGAGGCATGGCGAGCGTCGTGAGGTCAGTTCAGCGCAGCGGGGTCCACGGTTTCAGCAAGGAGCCGGTGGACTCGATAACCCTGGTGGAGGGCATCGGGGTGGAGGGCGATGCGCACGCCGGCGTGACCGTCAAGCACCGCAGTCGCGTGGCCAAGGATGCCAGCACGCCCAACCTGCGGCAGGTGCACCTGATCCACGACGAGCTGTTCGACACGGTCGCAGGGGCGGGGCATGAGGTGGGGCCGGGCCACCTTGGCAAAAACATCACCACCGACGAGGGGTGCGGGTGGCTCGCCATACGATCGTGGGCCCAGGCGCACGTCGATCGCGTCCGTAGTCATGACGACACCGTCTTGCCTCAACACGGCGACCAGGTCACGTCCCCGCGGGCCATCACCAGTCGATCGGCTGTCCAGGGAGACGACGAGACGCATGAGTCCTCCTGCGGGCTGCGTCAGTCGGGGCGGACGACGCTGAGACAGAAGGGGTGACCCGCGGGGTCGAGCAGGACCCGCCTCCGGTCCGGCATCGGCTGGTGGTCGGCCAGGCGGGCGCCGATCGCGACGGCGGCGGCGACGTCACGATCGAGATCCTCCGCCGCCAGGTCGAGGTGCAGCTGCTGGTGCTGAGGTCCGTGAGGCCACGTGGGGGGCGGCATACGACTCGACGCGCATGAGGGTCAGCGCCGGGCCGGGTTCGGACCCGGCTAGGCAGATCACGCTGCGGTCGGGCAGCGCGAACACCTCCTGGTAGCCGAGGAGCTGGGCGTAGAAGGTGGCGAGAGCATCGGGGTCGGGGCAGTCGATCGAGATGGAGGCCAGCGGCGCGACGCGAGTCATGGCCCCCACGCTAGCGAGGGGCACTGACACACCCCAACCGGTCCCGGCGCGACCGCAGGTAGGCGCGCTCAGCGTCGTTGCGGCACAGGCGGAGGGCGTCGTCATACGCCTCGACCGCCCGGCCCGTCAGGCCCAGCCGGGCGTTCAGCTCGGCCCGCACGGCAGGCACCCGATGGCTGCGCGGCAGCCGGTCGTCGAGGTCGTCCAGGAGGGCGAGTCCCGCTGCCGCGCCATCAGACTCGGCGACGGCGACCGCGCGGTGGAGCCGCACGACCGGGCTGCCGGTGAGCGCCTCCAGCCGCTGGTAGCGGTCGACGATGGTGCGCCAGTCGGTGTCCTCGGAGGTCGGCGCGACGTCGTGCACGGCAGCGATCTGTGCCTGCAGTGTCAGCTCCAGCGCGTATGACGCGTCCGGGGTCACCGCGGCGAGCAGGCCCATCCCTTCGGCGATCTCGGCGCGCCGCCACTGCGACCGGTCCTGGTCGACGAGCAATACGAGGCCGCCCTGCCCGTCCACGCGGGCGTCGCGGCGGGCGTGCTGCAGCAGGAGCAGGGCCAGCAGGGCGCGCGGTACCTGCTGAGTCGGGACGAGTTCGACGAGGAGACGGGCCAGCCGGACGGCCTCGCCGGCCAGGTCCGCGCGCAGCAAGTCCGGGCCCTCGCCGGGCGCGTAGGCCGCCGTGAAGCACAGGTAGGCCGTGCGTGCCGCGGCCTCGACCCGCGCCGGCAGGTGGTCGCGGTCGGGCAGGGAGAGTGGGATGGCCGAGCGGGCGACGCGTCGCTTCGCCCGGGTGAGCCGGGCGGCCATCGTGGGCTCGGGGAGGAGGAACAGGCGCGCGACCTCCGAGGTCGGCAAGCCCAAGACCAGCCGGAGGGCAAGAGCGGCCTGGGCCTCCGGCGAGAGGGCGGGGTGGCAGCACAGCAGGAGGAGTCGCAGTCGTTCGTCGGGCAGGTCGGCGTCGAGGACCGCCTGCTCCACCGGGCTCGCGATGCTGCGCTCGCGCGCGATCTGCTCCACGACGAGCAGGGGCACCTTGCGACGCGCGGTCGCCGTTGCGCGCTGCTGGTCGATCAGGCGGCGTCTCGCAGTGGTGAGCAGCCACGCGGCGGGCTCGCGCGGGGTGCCGTCCTTGGGCCACGTGCGCAGCGCGGCCTCGACCGCATCGGCCAGCGCGTCCTCGGCCAGGTCGAGGTCCCGGCAGCGGACCGCGAGCAGGGCGAGCAGGCGCCCCCAGTGCTCGCGGCACGCTGCCTCGACCGGGTCCATCACACATCCAGGGTGGGACGGATCTCCATGACGTAGGTCGGCATCAGCTCGAGCAACCCGACCAGCGTGTCGAGGTCGGGCGCATCGATGAGGTAGAGCCCCCCGATCTGCTCGACCGCCTCGGCGTAGCACCCCTCGGTGAGGATCGTCCGGTCGCCCTGACGTCGGAGGACGGTCGCGTCGTCGGCGCCGGCGAGCGCCTCGCCCGCGACCATCCGGACCCGCTCGTGCGCGGTGACCGCCCGGGCGAAGGTCTCGTGCTGCGCCATCACCTCGCGCTGCTCGGCCTCGTCGAAGTCGCTCCACCCGCGCTTGGCGGGATCGGCGTAGTCGACGAGCAAGACCACGTAGCGGGTCAGGTCGCGGTCGGGCTGGGCGGTGTCGGGCATGGCTGGCTCCTGGTTCCGGAGGGAGTGGTCATCATCATGACGATCGAGGACGCCCCGGATCGACAAGCCGGGTCATCCCGTGGGGCAGAAGCGGTGGGGCGGGCCGTGGCTTGTGTGGCGACGATGGTCAGGTCGTCGTGCACCTTGATGCCACGGGACTGCAGCTCGAATGAGGCACCCGTCTCCGCGTGGCGTACTGCGTCGACGACGGAGTCCAGGGCAAGATCAGCCGGCCTTCGCGACATCGACCTGGTCAAAGAAGGCCGGTCGATTCTCCTACCCCCGGTAGGTCTTGCGGGAGCGGTAGGCCTGGACGGCCATGCGGTTGCCGCACCCGCGCTCGCAGTACCGGCGTGACCTGTTCTTGGACAGGTCGACGATCACGCCCGAGCAGTCCTCGGCCTCGCACACCCGCAGCCGGTCGAGCTCGCCGGACCGCACGACGTCGACCATCGCCATGGCCGACTCCACCGCGATCCGGTCCGCCAACGGCGCGGAGCTGGAGATCGCGTGCAGGTGCCAGTCCCACCATCCCTCGTGGCGGACGACCTGGGGCAGCGCCTGGTAGCGCGCGAGCAGCTCGTTGACGAGGCCGACCACGCCCTCCTCGTCCAGTTCCCAGAGTCGGTGCAGCTCGCGGCGCAGTCGTATGACGCCTGCCAGCTCCCGCTCGTCGTGGGTGCGGGACCCGGTGTAGCCGAACTCGGCCACGAACTCCTCGAGGTCTTCCCGCGTGCTCAGGGTCGCGGGCTCGACGCCGGTGTTGACCAGGGCGGCCATCGATACCAGAGCGTCACGGGTGTCATGGGCAAAAGTCATCTTGACTCCTTACGTCGCCCAGGTCTAGCGTCATCAGCGTAATCCCGTTTCGCTGATGACGCCCGCTGTCGTGCGTCACGACAGCCGTGCCCTGATACGCCCGAGAGGAGTGCCCCATGACCGCCATGACCAGCACCGCCGGCGCCACCCGCGCCACCCCCGTCGAGGAGACCCGCGTCCCCCGCGCCTTCGACCCGACCCTCACCGACCCGGTCGACGGCATGGACCTGCGCGACCTCGAGGTCGCCGAGGCGCTCCCGCCCGTCTCCGACGCCGAGGCGACCGAGGCCCGCACCGGCCGGGGCAGCTCGCACGGGCTCGTCCTCGCCCTCATCTCCGCGGCTGCCTTCGCCACCAGCGGTTCCTTCGCCAAGGCCCTGCTCGAGTCCGGCTGGTCCCCGGGCGCCGCCGTCACCGCCCGCATGGCCGGCGCTGCGCTCGCGCTGGCGCTGCCGGCGGCCTGGGTGCTGCGCGGCCGCTACCGCGCGCTCCTCGACAACTGGGGCATCATCCTCGGCTACGGCTTCGTGGCCGTGGCCGGCAGCCAGCTCTTCTACTTCAACGCCGTCAGCCACCTGTCGGTCGGGGTCGCTCTGCTGCTGGAGTACCTCGCCCCGATCCTCATCGTCGGCTACCTCTGGCTGCGCACCCGCCGCCGCCCGGCGCCCGCCACCCTCCTCGGCGCCACCTTCGCGATGGCGGGCCTGGCCCTGGTGATCGACCTCTTCGGCGGCATCGGCATCGACCCGGTCGGCCTCCTGTGGGGCCTCGCCGCGGCCTGCTGCAACGCCACCTACTTCCTCCTAGGCGCCCGCGAGACCAAGGGCCTGCCGCCGATCGCCCTCGCCGCGGGGGGCATGCTCGTCGGCGCCGCGGTCCTCGCCCTCTCCGGCCTGGTGGGTCTCGTCCCGATGGTCGCCTCCACGGCCCCCGCGGTCCTCGCTGGCCTGACCGTGCCGGTCTGGGTGCCGATCGCCGGCCTCGCGGTGGTCGCCGCCGCCGTGGCCTACGCCTTCGGCGTCGCCGCCACCCGGCGCCTCGGCTCCACCGTCGCGTCCTTCGTGGGGCTGACCGAGGTCGTCTTCGCCGTGATCTTCGCGTGGATCCTGCTCGGCGAGCTGCCAGGTCTGGTCCAGCTGGCCGGCGGGGCGCTGATCCTCGCGGGCGTCGCTACGGTCAAGGTCGGCGAGTCCCGGGCATGATGGAGGGGTGTCCTCGCCCCGCCCTCCGGTGACCCTCCGCGCGACCCGCTCCGTCCTGCGCGGCCTCGCCCGGCTGCCCGCTCCCGTGATCCGGGCCGTGGCCGGGCGACCACGGCGCGTCGACGGCTACACCCTGCGCGGTGACGTGCAGGCGGCCCTCCGGCTGCTCGAGGTGTCGCCCGGCAGCGACGCCGCCGAGCTCACCCCCGAGCAGTGGCGCGCCGAGATGGAGACCGAGGCGTGGCTCTTCGGCCACCGCCCGCACGTCGCGTCGGTCCGCGACGCTGCCGTCCCGGGGCCGGGCGGCGACATCCCGGTGCGCGTCTACAACCCGCGACCCGACCGGCCCGCCCCCGGCGTCGTCGTCTACTTCCACGGCGGCGGCTTCGTCTCCGGCTCCCTCGACACCGTCGATCCCGTATGCCGTTTCCTCGCCCGCTACTCCGGCTGCGTCGTGGTCTCGGTGGACTACCGCCTCGCGCCGGAGCACGCCTTCCCGTGCGCGGTCGAGGACGCGGTGGCGGCCTTCCGCCACGTGCGGGACCACCTCGGCGACTACGCCGCGCCGGACGCGCCGGTCGCCGTGATGGGCGACAGCGCCGGCGGCAACCTCGCGGCCGTCGTGTGCCACCGCACCGTGGAGGACGAGGCCGGCGGCCCCGACCTGCAGGTGCTCCTCACGCCGGTCGTCGACTGGAGCCGCAAGGCCCGCTCCTACACGTTGTTCGCCCAGGGCTACTACCTGACCGAGGCGACGATGGACTGGTACTCCCACCACTACCTACGCGAGCCGGAGCAGGCCGGCCACCCCGACGCGTCGCCCCTGCTGGCTCGCCACCTCGGGGGCCTGCCCCCGGCATACGTGCTGGTCGCGGCGTTCGACGTGCTCCGCGACGAGGGCCTGGCCTACGCCGCCCGCCTCGAGGAGGCCGGGGTGCCCGTGACGCTGCGCGTCGACGAGGACGGCACCCACGGCGACATCAACGCCATGGGCCTGTCGAGGGCGAGCCGGGACCTGGTCATCGAGGTCAGCGAGGCGGTCCGCGACCTGCTGGTGCGCCGGTGATCGTCCACGAAGTGGCGCCCGGCGTCGTCCAGCTCGACCTCGCGGGCGCCGATCCCGACCAGCTCGCCGACGTCGAGGCCCTCCGGGCGCGGCTCGCGGCCGGCATCGAGGGCGGCTGGCGACGCATCCAGGTGCACCACGCCCCGGAGGACGCCCGCACCCACCGCCTGGCGGCCCGCCTCGGCCTGCGCCGCGAAGGCGTGCTGCGCGGCCTCGGCCCCAGGCACGGGGACGTCGTGGTCATGGCCCGCCTGGCGGACGACCCGGGCCCGGAGACACGCGAGGGATTCCTCGGCGTGCTCAACACGACGATGCCCACCAAGCGCAACATCGCCCAGGCGCTGCTGCGCGACCCGCAGGGCCGGGTGCTGCTGTGCGAGCTCACCTACAAGCGGGAGTGGGACCTGCCCGGCGGCATCGTCGACCCCGGTGAGCCACCCTCGACGACCGCCGAGCGGGAGGTCACCGAGGAGCTCGGGATCGACCTGCAGGTCGGCGACCTCCTCGCGGTCGACTGGCTCCCGCCCTACCGCGGGTGGAGCGACGCGACGCTGTTCGTCTTCGACGGCGGCGACCACGACCCCGACGAGCTGCAGCGACGGATCACCGTGCAGCCCCGCGAGATCCGCGCGGTCCACTGGGCGACGCCGCGGGAGGTCGCCGAGCATTGCGCCCCCTACGTCGTCACCCTGCTGAACCACCTCGCGGCGACCCCGCGGGGCAGGGGGACGGCATACCTGATCGACGGGCGCCCGCGCCCCTGACCGTCCATTGGTCACCAATGGACGGATCAGGCCCCATATGAACGTTCCATCGCGGCATTGGTGACCAATGGCGGACGGTGGGGGGTGGCGGACGGTGCGCGGTGCGGACGGTGCGGGGGCTCAGAGCTCGTCGGCGTCGGGCAGCAGGATGTTGAGCAGCAGCGAGACGAAGGCCACCACCAGGGCGCCGAGGATCGCGTCCCAGAAGAAGTGCTCGACCCGGAAGTCCAGCCCGAGCGGCCCGGCCAGCCACGACGTGAGCTGCAGCATCAACGCGTTGATCACCCACGTGAAGAGCCCCAGCGTGAGGATGATCGCCGGGAGCGAGAAGAGCTTCACGATCGGCTTCACCACCGCGTTGAGCAGCCCGAAGAGGATGGCGACCAGGAGGATGGAGACCAGTCGCGTGGCGAGCGACGGCTTGTCCTCCCCGAGGTGTATGCCGGACACGACCATCGCCGCCACCCAGAGCGCGATGCCGTTGACGAGCGTCTTGATCGCGAAGTTCTTCATGCGCCTATGGTGGCACGCGAGGCCGGGCCTAAGGTGTGCACCATGACTGCTGCCGACGACGCCACCAGCCAGCCTCGACCCGTCCGTCTGCGCGAGGCGCTGGGCGGGGTCCCTGCCTACGCGCCCGGCCGGCCCGCCCCCGAGATCGCGGGGATGACGACGTTCAAGGTCAGCAGCAACGAGAACCCCTACCCGCCGCTGCCCGGCGTCCTCGAGATCGTCGCGGCCGCCGCCCGGACCATGAACCGCTACCCCGACATGGCGGTCACCGAGCTCACGCAGGCGCTCGCCGACTTCCTGGGCGTGCCGCACGACCACATCACCACGGGCACCGGCTCCTCCGGCGTCCTGACCCAGCTGGTCACCGCCACCTGCGACGCCGGCGACGAGATCGTCTACGCGTGGCGGTCGTTCGAGCTCTACCCGATCGTGACGGCGCTCGCGGGCGCGGTGGGCGTGCCGGTGCCGCTGACCGCCGACCACCGTCACGACCTCGACGCCATGGCCGACGCCATCACCGACCGGACCCGCCTGGTCATCGTGTGCAGCCCCAACAACCCCACCGGCCCGTCCGTCCACAGCGACGAGCTCGAGGCCTTCCTGGCCAAGGTGCCCCCGCACGTGCTGGTGGTCCTGGACGAGGCCTACCTGGAGTTCGTCCGCGACCCCGACACCCCGGACGCGCTGGACGTCTACCGCCGTCACTCCAACGTCGCCGTGCTGCGCACCTTCTCCAAGGCCTACGGGCTGGCGGGGCTGCGCGTGGGCTACGCGGTGGCGCCTGCCGAGGTCGCCACGGCCCTCCGCAAGACCGCGCTGCCCTTCGGCGTCAGCCGGATCGCCGAGGACGCGGCGGTCGCCAGCCTCGGGCTCTTCGCGGAGCTCGACGAGCGGGTCGAGGCCATCGTCGCCGAGCGGGAGCGGGTCGCCCAGGGGCTCGCCGCCCAGGGCTGGCGGCTGCCGGACACGCAGGCCAACTTCATCTACTTCCCGCTCGGTGAGCACTGCACGGAGCTCGCCGAGGCCTGTCGGGACGCCGGGCTGGTGGTGCGCCAGTATGGCGACGACGGGGTGCGCGTCACCATCGCCGAGCCCGAGGCCAACTCGCGGCTGCTCGAGCTGGCCGCAGGGTTGCGGGAGCGCCTCCAGCCCGATGACTAGTCACGGTGGACGGTTTACCCCGACTTCACTTGTTGGTGCCCAGGGCGTGACCCACCATGGGACTCGTGGGGAACCTTGGGCCTGGTGACGGGCGGACGCGACGTGGGGGGACGGCCTGGCGGCCGACCCTCGCGCTGGCGTCGCTCGGGGTCGGCAGCACCGCGGTGCTGGCCGCGCTGAGCCTGTCCACCGGCACCCTGGGCGGCGCCCACGGCAGTGCGGGGGCACCGCCGTCGCGGGCCCTCGCCCAGGCCGCCACCGCGGCCGACGACCTGGCGTCCGCGTCCTCCGCAGGGGCTCCCGGGACCCTCGCGGCGCGGCCCGACCGGGTCCGCGCGGTGCCGCTCATCGTGCAGCAGCCGCAGCGCACCGAGGCGACCGACCCCGACACGTCCCTGGACATCGCGCTGCCGTCGATCCTGTCGGCGGCCCCCCGCGGTCAGGTGCTCGAGCAGGTCGTCTTCGACCCGGCCGAACGGCGGCTCGCGGCGCTGCGCGACGTCGCGCCCGTCATCCAGGTCGCCGCGCCCCTCACCGGTCTGAGCGGCGACAGCCTGCTCGGGGCCTTGGTGAGGGCGGCCCAGCTCGTGCCCGCCGGGGTCGACCCGGGCGGAGCGACCCCCCTCGAGCAGTCGCCCCTGATCGCGCTCGCCGCCCCGGCCCCCACCCTGACGCTGATGATGGCGCCCGCCGAGCCGGGCACCGACCTCGCGGCCGGCCCCGGAGCCTGGCCGGGGACCCCCTCCAGCCCGCCGGACGTCCCCTCACCGACCAACCCCGACCCGGGGGACTGGCTGCGACGCGCCCACGAGCCCGACCCGGAGCCGACCACCCCGGCCCCGACCGACCCGACCTCGGGGGCGCCCACCACCGGCGGGTCCGCCCCGGCCCCCGCCCCCCCCAGCCCGACCGGCCCGTCGACCCCCACGTCGCCCGCCCCGGGGGAGAGCACGACCCCGAGCACCCCGACGCCGACGGCTGCGCCCACGAGCACGGTCACCGCGTCGCCCACGCCGGGGGTCTCCCCGCAGCCGTCCCCGACCACCCAGCCCCGTGGCGAGACCACGCCCAGCCCCACCTCCGGGGCTCCGGCCGCCGGCTCGGGTGCCGGGGGCGCCGGCTCGGGCGCTTCCGGCGCGGGAGGCGGCGCCGCGAGCGCCATACCGGCTGGTCCGACGGCCCAGACGACGGGCACGACTACGGGCACGGCCACGCCGCCTGCCCCCGCACGCACCAGCACGCCCTGACGCCGCCGGTGACGGCCGCCCGCGACGCGGCTCGCAGCTGCCCCGGGGCAGGGCCGTGGCAGACACACGCGGCCCCGGCAGGTACGCTGCCCTCGCTAGGCCCAAAGCGTCCACCGAGGCGCGTCGACCGCCACGATCGGCCGGCCCGGTCCGCCCGCGCGACCCGCGCAACGACCGAGCCTGGGCGGAGACCCCGCCCCGCGTGGCCCGAGCCCGGTCTGCGCAGCGACCCTGCGCGGCCCGACGGATCGAAGGAGATCTGACATGAGCGACCCCGTCGTCGCCCCGGGAGATGGCGAGCCCCGTCCCCGGCAGGACCGGACCCCCGCCCGCAACGACGCCTACGGCGGCCCGGAGATGATCCAGCTGCTGACACCCGAGGGTGAGCGCGTCGACCACCCGGAGTACTCCCGCTACGTCGAGCACCTCACCGACGAGGACCTGCGCGGGTTCTACCGCGACATGCTGCTGATCCGCCGCGTGGACACCGAGGGCACCGCGCTGCAGCGCCAGGGCCAGCTCGGGCTGTGGGTCTCGCTGCTCGGTCAGGAGGCCGCCCAGATCGGCGTCGGGCGGGCCATGCGCAAGCAGGACCACGCCTTCCCCGGGTACCGCGAGCACGGCGTGGGCTGGTGCCGCGGGATCAAGCCGTTGCAGGTGATGTCGCAGTTCCGCGGCGTCGACCAGGGCGGCTGGGACCCCCGCGAGGTCGGGATGCACCTCTACACCATCGTCATCGGCAACCAGGTGCTCATGGGCACGGGCTACGCCATGGGGATCACCCTCGACGGCGCCGTCGGCACCGGCGACCCGGACCGCGACGCCGCCGTCGTGGCCTTCTTCGGCGACGGGGCGACCGCCCAGGGCGACGTCAACGAGTCCTTCGTCTTCGCCGGCGTCAACAACGCCCCCATCGTCTTCTTCTGCCAGAACAACCAGTGGGCTATCTCCGAGCCCAACGAGCGGCAGACCCGCGGCCCGCTGCACCACCGCGCCAACGGCTTCGGTTTCCCCGGCCTGCGGGTCGACGGCAACGACGTGCTGGCGTCATACGCGGTCTCCAAGGCGATGCTGGACCGCGCCCGCGACGGGCAGGGCCCCTCGCTGATCGAGGCCTACACCTACCGCATGGCCGCGCACACCACGTCCGACGACCCCACGAAGTACCGCGTCGACGCCGAGGTCGAGGTGTGGAAGCACCGCGACCCGATCCAGCGGCTGCGCGCCTACCTGACCCGCACCGGCAAGGCCGACCAGGCGTTCTTCGAGGCCGTGGACGCCGAGGCCGACGCCATCGCCGAGGAGATCCGCACCGGCACGGTGGGGATGCCCGACCCGGACCCGCACGGGATGTTCGACCACCTCTACGTGGACGAGTTCCCCCTGGTCGAGGAGCAGCGCGCGGAGTTCGCTGCCTACGCCGCGAGCTTCGAGGAGAACTGAGCGATGACCAAGCTCACCATCGCCAAGGCCATCAACGCCGGCCTGCGCGCCGCCATGGAGCGCGACCCCAAGGTCGTGCTGTGCGGCGAGGACGTCGGCAAGCTCGGCGGCGTCTTCCGGATCACCGAGCACCTGCAGAAGGACTTCGGGGAGCACCGGGTCATGGACTCCGCGCTCGCCGAGTCCGGGATCATCGGGACCAGCGTCGGTATGGCGCTGCGGGGGTACCGCCCCGTCGCGGAGATCCAGTTCGACGGCTTCGTGTACCCGGCGTTCGACCAGATCGTGTCGCAGGTCTCCAAGATGCACTACCGCTCGCGCGGCAAGCTGCGGCTGCCCATGGTGATCCGCATCCCCATGGGTGGCGGCATCGGCGCGGTCGAGCACCACAGCGAGTCCAACGAGGCCTACTTCGCCCACACGGCGGGGCTGCGCACCGTCTTCGTGTCCAACCCCGAGGACGCCTACTGGGGCATCCAGCAGGCCATCGAGTCCGACGACCCGGTGATCTTCTACGAGCCCAAGCGCCGGTACCACGAGAAGGGTGAGGTCGACCTCGAGGCGCCGTCCGCGCCGCGAGGGCTCTACGGCGCCAACGTGATCGTGGCCGGCACCGACGTCACCGTCGCGTGCTACGGGCCGATGGTCAAGACCTGCATCCAGGCCGCCGCGGCCGCCGCGGAGGAGGGCACCTCCATCGAGGTGATCGACCTGCGGTCGGTCAGCCCGCTGGACATCGACACCGTGTGCGCGTCGGTCGAGCGCACCGGCCGCCTCGTCGTGGTGCACGAGGCTGCGTCCTTCCTCGGGCTCGGCGCCGAGATCGCCGCCCAGGTGCAGCAGCGCAGCTTCTACCACCTCGAGGCTCCGGTGCAGCGGGTCGCGGGCTATTACCTGCCCTACCCGCCGAGCAAATACGAGGACCACTACCTGCCCGACCTCGACCGCGTGCTCGACGGCGTCGACCGCGCGCTGGCCTACTGACCCCGAGAGGACCGCACCTGTCATGGCCATCAAGAAGTTCAACCTGCCGGACCCGGGCGAGGGCCTGCTCGAGGCGGAGATCGTGACCTGGAAGGTCAAGGAGGGCGACGCCGTCAAGGTCAACGACATCGTCGTCGAGATCGAGACCGCCAAGTCGCTCGTCGAGCTGCCGATCCCGTGGGCCGGCACCGTCGCCCAGATCCTCACCCCCGAGGGCGCGACCGTCGACGTCGGCACCCCGATCATCGCCATCGACGACGGCACCGGCGGCGGGGACGCCCCCGCGCAGCCCGACGACGCGTCTGCTGCCGCGGCCCAGGCCCAGCTCAACGAGGCCTCCGCAGCGGGCGGCGACGACGCGAGCGGCGCCGGCGCCACCGAGGAGCGCGTGTCGGTGCTCGTCGGATACGGCCCCAAGGTGACCGACGCCAAGCGGCGGCCCCGCAAGCACCAGCGCGGCCCGCTGCCCACCCCCAGCGAGACCAAGAACCCCGAGACCTGGGGTGGCCTCGCCACCGTCGCCGCCGTCACCGAGATGACCCACCCGACCGTGGTGGACCCCCACGGCGTCGACGTCGACGTCTCCGACGGCGCCGGGACCCGGCCGGGCAAGGCCCTCGCCAAGCCCCCGGTCCGCAAGTACGCCAAGGACCAGGGCGTCGACCTGGCCGCCGTCACCGGCACCGGCGACGGCGGGATCGTCACCCGCGCCGACGTGGACGCCTTCCTGGCCGGCGGGGGCCAGGGCGCGGGCGCGCCCGAGCCGCAGCAGGGCCGGGCAGCGGGCGCGGCGGCATACGGCACGGGTGGTGAGCGGGAGGTGCGCATCCCGATCAAGGGCGTGCGCAAGATGACCGCCCAGGCGATGGTCGGGTCGGCGTTCACGGCGCCGCACGTCACCGAGTTCATCACGATCGACGTGACCGAGATGATGGCGCTGGTCGAGCGGCTGAAGCGCGACAAGGAGTTCAAGGACGTCCGCGTCTCGCCGCTGCTCGTCGTCGCCAAGGCCCTCGTCGTGGCGATCCGGCGCAACCCGGGCGTCAACGCGACCTGGGACGAGGCCGCGCAGGAGATCGTGCAGAAGAACTACGTCAACCTCGGGATCGCCGCCGCGACCCCGCGCGGGCTGATCGTCCCCAACATCAAGGACGCCGACCGGATGACGATGCTCGAGCTGGCGCAGGCGATGGGCGGGCTGGTCGAGACGGCGCGAGCCGGGCGCACCCAGCCGGCCGACATGTCGGGCGGCACGATCACGATCACCAACGTCGGGGTCTTCGGCGTCGACACGGGCACGCCGATCATCAACCCCGGCGAGTCGGCGATCCTGGCCTTCGGCGCGGTGCGTCGTCAGCCGTGGGTCGTGACCGGAGCTGACGGGTCCGAGGAGATCGTGCCGCGGTGGGTCACGCAGCTCGCGCTGTCCTTCGACCACCGGCTGATCGACGGCGAGCTGGGCTCGCGGTTCCTGGCCGACGTGGCGGCGGTGCTCGCGGACCCCGCCCGGGGGCTGGTCTGGGGCTGAGCCGTCCTGGCCGTATGACGGGGGCGGGGTCGGCGCGTGGGCGCCGACCCCGCTCGTGTCCGTCGGCGACTCGGGGTGCGGCCCGGGCCTGACGACCGGTGGCCGGGCGGATGGCCGGCGGCCGTTCCCCGTGTCGCCTGCCGTTCCCGGTCTCGGTGGCCGTTTCCGGTCTCGGTGGCCGTTCCCCGTCTCGGCGGCCAGCTTCCGTCTGGGGCTGCAGCCGGAGACGGGGGCTGCATGTCAAGACGGGGGATGCAGGTCCAGACGGGGGACGGAGGGCGAGACGGCGACCGCGGGACCGCAGCCAGAGCGCTGCGGCTCAGCGGAAGACGATGGTGCGGTGGCCGTCCCGGATGATCCGGTGCTCCGCGTGCCACTCCACGGCCCGGGCCAGCACCTGCGTCTCGACGTCCCGGCCGATCGCGACCATGCGGTCCGGCGCGGCCCAGTGGTCGACGCGGGCGACGTCCTGCTCGATGATCGGCCCCTCGTCGAGGTCGGCGGTGACGTAGTGGGCCGTCGCGCCGATCAGCTTCACGCCGCGCGCGTGCGCCTGGTGGTAAGGCTTGGCGCCCTTGAAGCTCGGCAGGAACGAGTGGTGGATGTTGATGGCCCGCCCGTCCAGCGCGCGGCACAGGTCGTCGGAGAGCACCTGCATGTAGCGCGCGAGCACCACCAGCTCGACGTCCAGCTCCTCGACCAGCTCGAGCAGCCGCGCCTCGGCCTCAGGCTTGGTCTCGCGGGTGACGGGGACGTGGTGGAAGGGGATCCCGTAGCCCTCGACGAGTGCGCGGAAGTCCTCGTGGTTGGACACCACGGCAGGGATCTCGATGTTGAGGGCGCCCTGCCGCGCGCGGAAGAGCAGGTCGTTGAGGCAGTGCCCGAACCTGCTGACCATGAGCAGCGCCCGGGTCGGCACGGCCGCCTCGTGCAGGTCGAAGCTCATGCCGAACCGCCCCGCCACCCACCGGAACTCCTCGCGCAGCCGCGCCAGGTCGGGCACCGGCCCCCGGAACTGCACCCGCATGAAGAAGGCGTCGTCCTCGGTGTCCCCGAACTGGCTGGACTCCTCGATGGTGCAGCCGTGCTCGACCAGGAATCCGCTGACCGCGTGCACGATGCCCACCCGGTCGGGTCGGCTCGTGAGGGTCAGGACGTATGACGGGTCGGTGGTCGCCGTGGTCACGGGGGTCTCCTGCGGGGTCGAGGGCTCGGTGGTCGACGCTGCGTCGGGGCGGCAGCCACCCACTGTGCCGGTCGCGAGGTCAGCGGTGCAGCAGCGTCCGCAGTCGGGACAGCGGGTCCCGGCGGGCGGGGGCGCGGCGGTGGAGGCTGACCGCGTAACCGCCTCCCGCCCAGGCGTCGCCGGCCCACGTGGCGTACCGGTCGGCGAGCTGGAGGCCCGCTGCGGCGCACGCGGCGTCATAGTCCGCCAGGGAGACCGGCGCGACGTCGGCGGCGAGGTGCTGCGGGTCGAGCCCGAAGCCGGCGACGAGGGTGCCCGCGGGGCTCAGGCAGCCCGCGAGGTGCTGCAGGACCTGGGGCAGCGTCCCGGGCGCGAGGTGTGGGACCACGTCGCCCGCCATCACGATGACGTCGAAGCCCCCGCCGATGATGCCCTGCGGGATGTCGAGGTCGGCGAGGTCGCTGAGCCAGAACGGGATCCGCGGGTTGGCT
The DNA here is from genome assembly GCF_001189535.1 of Arsenicicoccus sp. oral taxon 190. Taxonomy (NCBI): domain Bacteria; kingdom Bacillati; phylum Actinomycetota; class Actinomycetes; order Micrococcales; family Intrasporangiaceae; genus Arsenicicoccus; species Arsenicicoccus sp. oral taxon 190. Next base: position 695,092 of record NZ_CP012070.1, on the reverse strand, counting down.
TCGGCGGCGACCCGCAGCCGCGACAGGTCCGCGTCGACGCCGACTACGGGGTGCCCGAGCTCGTGCAGCCGCAGCGCCACCCGCCCCTCGCCGCACCCCGCGTCGAGCACCCGGCCGCCCTCCGGCAGCAACGAGGCCACCAGGGTGGCCTCCGCGTGCGGGTCGTCTCCGGGGCGCTGCCGTGTCTCGCTCATGGCGCACACGGTAGCCAGGCCCGGTCCGCGGTCAGACGTCGGTCCGCGGTCAGACGTCGGTCTGCGGTCAGACGTCGGTCTGCGGTCAGACGCGGGTCTGCCGTGAGACGCGCATCCGCGGTCAGACGCGCATCCGCGGTCAGACGCGGGTCCGCGGGTCCGAGGGGCGGTGGCGCCCCCGGCGGTCCGGGTCGAGGTGGTCCCAGGTGTCCTGCAGCTCGTCGAAGGTGTGGCCACCCGTCTCGAAGGCCGCGGCGTCGAGCAGGAACTTCTCGAGGGAGTCGTGCAGCCGCTTGTCGGACTCGTTGGCGTCGGCGTCGACCGGGTCGAGCGTGATCGCGGCCTTGGCCTCCTGGGCTGCCATCGCGGCGCGGGCCGACTGGTTGGACAGCACCAGGTTGGGCAGGAACGCGAGGACGAGCACCCCGATGCCGCAGACGATCGCACCGAGCAGGAAGACGTGGTCCATGGACGTCGCGAACCCGGCCTTGATGGGGTGAGCCAGGGTGGGGTGCAGCTTGTTGATGACCGAGGAGTCGCTGCCGACGTTGCCGAGCGAGCCCATGCCTTGGCCCGCGGCCATCGCCTTGACGAGTCCGGCCGACTCCGGGGAGTAGGCGGACACGGCGGGGTCGCGCAGCGCCGCGACGAAGGCGGGGTCCTTGGTCGCGCTGGCGAAGGCGTCCTTGATGCTGTCGCCGAGGGAGTTGAACAGCACCGACAGGAAGATCGCGACGCCGAGCGTGCCACCGATCTGGCGGAAGAAGGTGGCCGAGGAGGTGGCCATGCCCATCTCGCGCGGCTCCACGGCGGCCTGCACGGCGAGCGTCAGCGGCTGCATCGTGTTGCCGAGCCCGAGGCCGAAGAAGAACATCAGCGTCATGACCCAGCGCAGGTCGGTGTCGGCGGTGATTCGCGACAGGGCGATCAGGACCAGGGTCATCAGCACGACGCCGATCAGGGGGAAGATCTTGATGCGTCCGGTCCTGCTCATGAGCTGGCCGGAGACGATCGAGGCGATCATCATGCCGAGCACCATCGGGAGCATCTGGAAGCCGGACATCATCGGCGACGACCCGTGCACGATCTGCAGGTAGAGCGGGATCGACATCATGCCGCCGAACATCCCCGCGCCGATGACGAAGCCGCCGGTGAGGGAGATGACGATGGTGCGGTTGCGGAAGATCCGCAGCGGGATCAGCGCGTCGTCGCCGGCGCGGTGCTCGGCCCAGACGAATGCGGCCAGCCCGGCCAGGCCGATCGCGAAGCAGGCTAGCGACGCGGCGGACGTCCAGCCCCAGGTGCGGCCCTGCTCGGCGACCAGCAGCAGCGGCACGAGCCCGATGGCGATGGTGGTGGCGCCAGCCCAGTCGATGCGGGCCTTGCGGGGGGTGTGCGACAGGTGCAGCGTCGCCATGACGGCGGCGAAGGCGACCAGGCCGATCGGGACGTTCATGAAGAAGATCCAGCGCCAGCCCGACAGGCCGAGGATGGAGCTGCGCTCGGCGAAGAAGCCGCCGAGGACCGGGCCGATCACGCTGGAGGTGCCGAAGACCGCGAGGAAGTAGCCCTGGTACTTCGCGCGCTCCCGGGGCGGCACGACGTCGCCGATGATGGCGAGCGCCAGCGACATGAGACCGCCGGCGCCGAGGCCCTGGACCGCGCGGTAGGCGGCGAGCTGGTACATCGACTGCGCCAGGGTGCACAGCAGCGAGCCCGCCACGAAGATGGCGATGGCGGCCAGGTAGAACCGCTTGCGGCCGTAGATGTCGGAGAGCTTGCCGTAGATCGGCGTGGAGATCGTCGACGTGATCAGGTAGGCCGTGGTGACCCAGACCTGCTGGTCCAGGCCGGACAGGTCGTCGGCGATGGTCTTGATGGCGGTGCCGACGACGTTCTGGTCGAGGGCGGCGAGGAACATGCCGGCCATGAGGCCGAGGATGATGGTGACGATCTGCCGGTGGGACAGCTCGCCGTCGGGCCGCGAGGCTGCGGCGGGGGTGGCGGTGGACATCAGGCTCCCTTGGTGGTGCGGTGGTTGCGGAGGTAGGTGTCGACGCTGGTGACGAGGCGCTCGAGGTCGGCGGTCAGCTGGTCGAGGTCGGCCTGGTCCCAGTCGTGCAGGATCTGGGCGAAGAGCTCGGCGCGCTGCCGGCGCAGCGTCTCGACGGTCTGGCGGCCCTCGTCGGTGACGGTGATGACGAACGCTCGCCGGTCCTGCTCGTCGGGGGCCTTGCTGACCAGACCGAGCCGGGTCAGCGCGGTGACGTATCTGCTGGTGGTCGAGACGTCGGTGTGGCAGGCGGCGGCGATGTCGGAGACGCGTCGCTGCTGCTCGTGGACGGTGAAGAGCACGGGCAGCGCGCCGTGGTCGAGACCGGGGACGGTGGGGGGTGCGTGGTGCTTGACCAGGAAGCCGCCACGGATGACGCCGCTGATCGCGGCGGCGAGGGCGGTGATCGACTCCTGGGGGGTGCGCGAGTCAGTCATTTGGTTGCAGCATACAACTGTTTTGTTTGAACGTGCAACTTCGGATGTCCGGACGGTTGCGTATGGCGCCCCGTCCGCCTCGCCGACCCCCGCGTCAGGGGATGAAGGCCAGCGTCCCGAGCACCCGCCGGGCCACGTCCTGGTCCCCGCCGGCCACCGAGTAGGTGACGGCGTCGGGGGAGCGACGGCCGGCCGCCAGCCGCTCGAACGCACTGGTCGACAGCTTGATGGTGGTGATCTGGGTGTTGGGGTCGATGGCGCGCATCGTGGTCGTGGTGTTGGCGCCGCCGCTCGCCTCGGCGTCGGCCTCGCCGCCGAAGAGCACCGTGCCCACGGGTCGCGGGTCGTCCCCGGTGCCGGCCTCGACACGCACCCCGATGCGAGCGGTGACGGGACCGGTGAGCTCCAGGATCACGGTGTCGCCCACCGGGACCTCGGCCTTGCGGGCGATGCGGGCGGGGACGGCTCGGACCGCCGCGGCCACGAAGACCGCCGCCGCCGAGGAGTCGAGGTCCCCCGGGGCGTCGATGGCGGCGCGGATGTCCTGCTCGTGCACCCAGACGTCCATGCACCGGATCCGCAGCAGGTCCCCGGCAGGCACCGCGGGCCCGCCGGCCCCGGGGGCGTCGACGCCGGGGACGATGGAGTCGAGCTCGAGGCCGGGGCTGCCGAGGGTCGCGGTGCGGCGGGCGAGGAGGTACTCCAGCTCGCGCACCAGGTCCATGCCGGAGCGTCCCCGCCGGGCCTCCACGCCCCGCTCCATCCACCGGCCGAAGTCGTGCCGCACGTGCGCCGGCGGCTCGCCGTCGCCCCACGGGTCGGGCACGTCGTCGATCCCCTCGAGGTGGGCCTCCACCGCGGCCACGTGGGCGACGTGGTCCTTGATCGTCCAGCCGGGGCAGTCGGTGGGCAGGTCCCACTGGTCGTCGTGGAGCCGGTGACCCAGGTCGATCACGGCCTGGACGGTGTGCGTGAAGGCCGCGACGAGGCCGGGCAGGTCTGTGGGCGGTGCCGGGTGGATGGGCATGCCAACACCCTAACGACGGGGACCGCACGCTGCGTCCCTGCGCGTCGATGACGTCCCGGCGGGGCCTAGGCTGGTGCGGTGACCAGCACCACCCGCCCGGCCCGCCCGACCTCGACCCCGCACCCCCGCTCGGCCGTCCCGGTCGTCCCGCTGGTCACCGCCCTCGTGGCGGCGGTGCTGGCCGGCCTGGTCGGGGGCGCGTTCGCGGCGATCGCGCCGGGCATCGACGACGCGGGGGCCCTGGTCCGGTGGAGCCTGCCGGTGGTCCGGGTGGTCCACGACATCGCGCTGACGACGACGGTGGGGCTGCTGCTCGTCGGGACGATGCTGGTCCCGGACGACCGCGACGGCACGCGGCGGGTCGCGGCGGCCCGCGCCGCCAGCGCCACCGGGATGGTGTGGGTCGTGGCGGGCCTGGTCGGGGTGGTGCTGACCTTCGCCGACGCGGCGGGGATGTCGCCGGTGGATCCGCGGTTCGGCGACCAGTTCGGCGCCTTCGCCATGAGCTTCGACGCGATCCGGGCCATGGTCATCTCCGCGCTGCTGGGCATGGTCGTGACCATCGGCGCCGCGGTGGGCCGCAGCCGCTACGCCCTCGTGTGGATGCTCGTGCTCGGCCTGGTCGCGCTCTTCCCGCTCGGGCTGGCCGGCCACGCGGCAGGCGCCACGGCCCACGACACCGCGGTCACCTCGCTGCAGTACCACCTGCTCGGGGCGGTGCTGTGGCTCGGCGGCCTCGTCGGCATCCTCATGCTGCGGCCGCTGCTGGACGGCGCGGCGCTCGCCACCACCGTCGCGCGGTACTCCACCGTGGCCACCTGGTCCATCGCCTTCGTCGCCGCGTCGGGCGTGCTCAACGCCGCGATCCGGGTCGGGTCGCCGAGCGGGCTGGTCACGGCATACGGCCTGATCCTCGCGCTCAAGGTGGCCGCCATCGTTGCGCTCGCCCTGATCGGTCTGCGGCAACGACGGGCGTATGTCGCGCGCCTGCGCGCGAACCCCACCCTGGCCGGCGGGTTCGCGAGGTTCGCGGCTATCGAGACGGCCGTCATGGGGCTCGCGATCGGGCTGGGCGTGGCGCTGTCCCGCTCCGCGCCGCCGGTGCCCCAGCTGCGGCCCGGGCTCAGCCCGGTGGAGTCGCTGACCGGCTACCCGGCACCGGCCGAGCCGCAGAGCTGGTCCTGGCTGACGACCTGGCGCGTGGACTGGCTCTGGCTGTCGCTGTCGCTGATCGCCGTCGGGCTCTACCTGCACGGCGTGCGCGTGCTGCGACGCCGCGGCGACCGGTGGCCGCTGGTGCGGACGGTCTGCTGGCTGGTCGGGCACGCGATCTTCCTGCACACGACGCAGGGCGCCCCCGGCGTCTACGGCAAGGTGTCCTTCTCGTGGCACATGTCGATGCACATGGCCCTGTCTATGGCGGTGCCGATGTTCCTGGTGCTCGCGGCACCGTCGACGCTGGCGCTGCGGGTGCTGCGGCCGCGACGGGACGGCTCGTTCGGGCTGCGGGAGCTCCTGCTCGCCTGCCTGCACTCCCGGTGGGTGGGCTTCATGGCGAGCCCGGTCGTGGCGGCGGTCAACTTCTTCGGCAGCTTGATCCTCTTCTACTACTCGCCCCTCTTCGAGCTCGCGCTGCGCACCCACACCGGGCACGTGCTGATGGTCGTCCACTTCGTCCTGGCCGGCTACGGCTTCGCGTGGGTGCTGATCGGCATCGACCCCGGGCCGCGCAAGTGGCCGGCGCCGATGCGGCTCGTGCTGCTCCTCGCGACGCTGGGCTTCCACGCGTGGTTCGGGATCGCGATCATGTCCGGCGGGGATCTGCTCGCGCCCGACTACTACCGCTCGCTGCAGCTGCCGTGGGGCTGGGACCTGCTGCAGGACCAGCAGGACGGTGGCGGGATCGCCTGGGGCGTAGGGGAGTTCCCGACCATGGTGCTCGCGCTGCTGGTGGTGGCGGACTGGGTGCGCTCGGACGCCCGCGAGACCCGGAGGTACGACCGGGAGGCGACCCGCGACGAGGACGCCGAGCTGCGGGCCTACAACGAGCGCCTCGCCACGATGGCGCGCCGCGACCAGCACCCGACGTCGTAGCGTGACGGCATGACCGACACCCCCGCCCGCCGATCCCGGCTGCGCGCCCCCGAGCTGCGTGGCCGCGGCTGGCTCAACACCGGCGGCCGTGACCTGACCCTCGCCGACCTGCGCGGCCGGGTGGTCGTACTCGACTTCTGGACCTTCTGCTGCGTCAACTGCCTGCACGTCCTCGACGAGCTGCGGCCGCTGGAGGAGGAGCTCGCCGACGCGCTGGTGATCGTGGGGGTCCACTCCCCGAAGTTCGTGCACGAGGCCGACCCGGACGCCCTCGCCGCCGCCGTGGAGCGCTACGCCGTCCACCACCCCGTCCTGGACGACCCGGAGCTCGTCACGTGGCAGGCCTACACCGCGCGGGCCTGGCCGACGCTGGTCGTCGTCGACCCCGAGGGCTACATCGTGGCCAGCATGTCCGGGGAGGGGCACGCGCACGGGCTCGGGGTGCTGGCCCGCGAGCTGATCGCCGAGCACGAGGCCAAGGGCACCCTGCGCCGCGGTGACGGCCCGTATGTCGCCCCGCCGCCGCCGGCCACCCGGCTGCGCTTCCCGGGCAAGGCGGTGGAGCTGGGTGACGGCAGCGTCCTGGTCAGCGACACGGCCCACCACGAGCTGGTCCGGCTGGCACCCGACCTCGAGACCGAGACGGGACGCTGGGCGGCCGACCCGGCGCTGCAGGAGCCGCAGGGCCTCGCGCTGCTGCCTCCCGACGTGGCCGCCCGCGTGGGGGTCGACGTCGTGGTCGCCGACAGCGTCGGCCACCGGGTGCGCGGGCTCCACCTGGGCTCGGGGCGATGGGTGACCCTCGCCGGCACCGGGTCGCAGCTGCGCGAGCGCGGCGGCGGCGGCCCGGCCCTCGACCAGGACCTGTCGACGCCGTGGGACCTCGCGTGGTGGCAGGACCGGCTCGTCGTCGCGATGGCCGGCACCCACCAGCTGTGGGCGCTCGGCCTGCGGGCAGACCCGCGGGACAACGACATCCAGGTGCTGGCGGGCACGTCGGCCGAGGGGATCCGCGACGGCGCGGGCGACGAGGCGTGGTTCGCCCAGCCGTCGGGGCTGGCGGTGTCGACCGACGGGGCGAGCCTGTGGGTCGCCGACGCCGAGACCTCCGCGCTGCGTCAGCTGACGGTGGCCGACCCGGAGCGGGGGATCGACGGCGGCGTGCACGTCCGGACCGTCGTGGGTCGCGGGCTCTTCGACTTCGGGCACGTCGACGGCCCGGCCGCCGAGGCGCTGCTGCAGCACCCGCTCGGCGTCACGGCCCTCCCCGACGGCAGCGTGCTCCTCGCCGACACCTACAACGGCGCGATCCGACGCTACGAGCCGCAGGGCGACCGGGTGTCGACGCTCGCGACCGGGTTGGCCGAGCCGAGCGACGTGCTGGCTGCGCCGGTCGACGCCGACGGGGTGGTCGACCTCACCGTCGTCGAGTCAGCGGCCCACCGGGTCGGGCGGTTCGGCATACGGCTGGAGGGTGACGACGTGCGCGGGCTCAGCCACACGACCCGGCGCCCCAGGACCGCGCTCGCCCCCGGCGCCGTGGACCTCGTGGTCGACTTCGTCCCGCCGACCGGGCAGAAGCTCGACACGCGGTGGGGCGACCCCACCCAGCTGATGGTCTCCAGCTCGCCGGCGGCGCTGCTGCGGGAGGGGGCGGGCACCGCGCAGGGGCTGCGCCGACGGCTCGAGCTGGACCCACGCGTCGGCGACGGGATCCTGCACGTGTCGGTGCGGGCCGCCGCCTGCGACGGTGACGCCGTGACGGGCGAGGTGCCCGAGCACGCGGCCTGCCACCTCTACCAGCAGGACTGGGGGATCCCCGTCGTGCTGGCCGACGAGGCGCCGCGGGAGCTGCGGCTCGACCTGCGTGGGGCCTGACGCAGCTGAAGCCGAACGGGTGAATCGCCGCCCGGTTGAGGCCTATCTGTCCTCACGCTGGGTAATCCTCTCGTGAGCCCGGTCCCCTGCCGGGCCGTGATGATCGGAGTGACCATGGGCACCGGACTCGGCATCTTCCTGCTTGTCGTGGGCGCCATCCTCAAGTTCGCCGTCAAGGACTCCGTCCAGGGCGTCGACCTGGAGATGATCGGCCTCATCCTGATGGGCGCCGGCGTGCTGTCCCTCGTGCTGACGCTCATCATGCAGCAGCAGCGCCGGCACACCCGCCACGACGCCGTCATCGAGCGCCACGACACGACCCTGCCCCCGAGCGACCGCTACTGACCGGCCGGTCCGCGTCGTGCGCGAGGGCGACCCCGCGCGCACAATGGGGCGATGGCACGCCCCAAGACCCCTGACCGACCCACCACCGCTGCCCGAGGGAGCCGACCCGGCCCCGAGGTCGAGGCCGTCCGGCAGCCCAAGCTGCCCAAGCAGGCCTACGAGGACGAGCTGGCTCGGCTGCAGGCCGAGCTCGTCACGATGCAGCAGTGGGTCAAGGAGACCGGCCACCGCGTCGTCGTGATCTGCGAGGGCCGTGACGCCGCCGGCAAGGGCTCGGCGATCAAGCGGATCACGGAGTACCTCAACCCCCGGTCGGTGCGGATCGCCGCGCTGCCCGCACCGACCGAGCGCCAGAAGACCCAGTGGTACTTCCAGCGGTATGTCGAGCACCTGCCCGCCGCCGGGGAGATCGTCGTCTTCGACCGCAGCTGGTACAACCGGGCCGGCGTGGAGCGGGTGATGGGCTTCTGCACCGACGAGGAGTACTCCCGCTTCCTGCGGCAGGTGCCGGTCTTCGAGCAGATGCTGCTCGACGACGGGATCCTGCTGCGGAAGTACTGGTTCAGCGTCTCCGACGTCGAGCAGGAGAAGCGCTTCCGGTCACGGCTGGGCGACCCGATGCGCCGCTGGAAGCTGTCCCCCATGGACGTCGAGTCGATCACGCGGTGGGAGGACTACTCCCGGGCGAAGGACGCGATGTTCGCCCACACGGATCTCCCGAGCAGCCCGTGGTTCGTGGTCGAGTCGGAGGACAAGAAGCGCTCGCGGCTCAACGTCATCAAGCACCTGCTCGACTCCATCCCCTACCTGCGCCTGGAGCCTCCCACCGTGGAGATCCCGGACCGCCCCAAGGCGCGGGGCTACGTCCGGCCGCCGCGCGACCAGCAGCGCTACGTCCCCGACCATGCCGCGTCGCTGGTGAAGAAGGGCAAGAAGAAGTAGCCGCCCTTTCCCCCACCTTCTCGCGATCGTGGACCTTTGTGGCCGGAGACGACCACAAAGGTCCACGATGTCGGGAGGGGGAGGGGCGGGCAGCCCCGCCCCCGGGAGGGGCTCAGGTCAGCGGTCGGAGCGCTGCTGCTCCTGCACCGTCTCCTTGGAGTCCTTGGCCTGGGCCTTCACCGTCTCGGCGGCGTCCTGGCCCTCGCCCTTGACCTTCTCCACGCTCTCCTGGGCGCTGTCCTTCAGGGAGGCCGCAGCGTCCTGCAGCGGCTCCTTCAGGTTGTCGGCGGCCTCCTGCGCGATGGACTTGGCGCCCTCGACGAGCGGCTGGCCCTTCTCCTGGGCCGTCTCCTTGGCGCGGACGGCCAGCTCACGCTCCCGCTCGGAGACCGGCAGCAGCGAGCCGACGAGCCAGCCGGCGCCGAGCGCGATCAGGCCGGCAGCGAGCGGGTTGCCCCGGGTCTGCCGACGAGCCATCGCGGGGGCCTGCTCGAGGTTGCTGCGGGCGGTGCCCGCGGCGTCGCGCAGCCGGTCTCCGGTCTCGGACGCGGCGTCGCCGACGCGGTCGCCCGCGCCGCTCAGCCGCTGGCCGAGCCCGTCACGGTCGTCGGACACGTAGTAGCCGCGGTCCGCGTCGTAGCGGTAGCCGTCGTCGTCCGAGCCCATGATCCGCTCCTTCAGGCCGCGGCCCGCGCCGACGACGCGGTCCTGGACCTTCTCGGCCTGGCGCCGCGCGACGTTGCCGGGGTCGACGGCCTCGCCGAGGGCGTTGACGTTCTGGCTGAGGTTGCCTCGGGTGCGTTCGATCTCGCGGCGGAGGACCTCGGGGTCGTTGCTGCTGGTGGGGTTGGTGTCGTAGCTCATGCCCGGTTCTCGTTTCCCTTGAGCGCATCCGGGACCTGCTTGGCGGTCTCGATGGTGCGCGGTGCTCCATTGACGTTCTTGAGGTCCTTGCGTCCCATGGCGGCGAGGACGGCCGCGACGACCGCCCAGAGGACCGCCACGACGAGCGCAGAGACGGTGAGGTTGTCCATCAGCGAGCCGAGGCCCCACCACAGGGCCACGGACAGGAAGAGCAGCACGAAGTGCGCCGCCACCCCGGCCCCGCCGAGGAGGCCGACGCCCTTGCCGGCCGACTTGGCGGACTGCTGCACCTCGAGCTTGGCCAGGGCGGCCTCCTGGCGCAGCAGGGTCGTCATGTCGTTGGCGATGTCGCCCAGCAGGGCGCTGACCGACGACAGCTCGCCCTTCTCGTACGTCTGGTGCGAGCCCTCGAGGGGCTCGGCCGGGCGCACGTCGTGATGGGTGGCGGGCTCTCGCGCCGCGCGGCCGGCCCCGGCGGCGGTGGCGCCGTGGGAGTCGTCGTACGTGCTCATCGGCGCACGTCTCCGGAGCCCCAGGGCTCGTCGCGCTCCGGCAGCGAGCCGCGGTGGCCCGTCTCGGTGCCGAGGGGCGCGGTCGTGCCGGTGACGGTCGTGCCGACGGCCGGGGTGACCTCCTGGTCGTAGACCTCGGTGGTGGTGCGCTCCTGGCGGGGGTAGCTGGTCTCGACGTAGCCGGTGCCGCCGGTGTAGCCCGCGGGCCGCGCCGGGTAGCGGCGGGTGTCCTCACGGGCGGAGTCCGCCTGCAGACCGCGCGTGAGCCGGCCGCCGATCAGGCCGAGCAGGGCCGCGCCGGCGAGGAAGGTGCCGGGGTTGCGGCGCGCGTAGCGACGGACCTCGTCGAGCACGTCCGCCGGCTCGCGCTGCTCGAGCCAACGGGCGACGTTGTCGACCTGCCCGGCCGCCTGCGACACGAGGCCGGACGCGGTGGACGTCTGCGCGCCGTGCGCCATCTGGTCCAGCTCGCCGGAGACGGTGCGCATCGCGTCGGCGAGGCGCTGCTGCTGCGTGGAGAGCTGGGAGGTGGTCTCCGAGCGCACCTGGTGGAACAGGTCCTGCGCGTGGCCCTTGGCCTCGGAGGCCAGCGCCTGGGCCTCGCCCTTGGCGGTCTCGGTGACCTGCTGACCGCCTTGCTGTGCCGTGCTGGCAAGGTTCTTCGCCTCGTCGGCGGCGACGTCCTTGGTGGACGTGTCGTCGCGCGTGGCCGTCGGATCGAACGACTGGTTCGACATGGCAACCCCCTCTTAGGGTGAACGGTGTCGTGCCTGGTGGCGCGCCCGGGGCTGGAGCGCGAGGCGACGCCGGAAGGGCGTCACGTGGGTGGCCGGTGCATACCCACGGTGCCGGGATGAAACCCTGCGTCGTTCAGCAAACCGTTTCGCCGCAGGTCAGAGCGTTGCGAGGAGCCCAGGCAGACCGTCGAGGGTGGGCAGGGTGGGGGCGTCCTCGGAGTCGCGGCGGTCGCGCCGGTTGACCCAGACCGCGGCGAGGCCCGCGTCCAGCGCGCCCCGCACGTCGAGCGCGTGGTCGTCCCCGACGACGACGGTCTCCTGCGGGCTCGCGCCGACCGCGGCGCAGGCGGCGAGGTAGGCGCGCGGGTCCGGGCGGGCGGCCGGCAAGTCCGAGGGCGTCAGCAGGGTCACCTGGTCGGCGGCGACCCCGAGGGCAGCCAGGGCCGCGCTCGCCTGCCCCAGGTCCTCGTCGCCGCCGTCGGCGAGGATGCCGACCCGCAACCCCGCCTCCAGCAGCTGGTCGACGACGGGGCGGGCGTCGGCATACGGCCTGATCGCGCGGGCGTAGGCGGCCCGGAAGTGGTCCATCGCGTGGCGTCCGGGCAGCGCGGGCCGCACCCCCGCCCGGTCCAGGCCGGTGAAGTCCACGTCGAGCTCGCGCCCCACCTCCGCGAACGCGCGCGCCAGCGCCGCCCCGTGGTCCACGAGCGTGCCGTCCAGGTCCAGCAGCACCGCGCGGAGGCGGCCTTCGGTGCCCATGGGCCCTAGCGTATGCCGACCCGAAGCCCGACGAACGGGGTTGCATCCTGACGTGTGTCGGTGGCGTGTGATGGACTCTCTCCACGACGAAGGGTCCTGGCGGCCCAGGGAAGCGAGTGCCGATGATCCGGTTCGACGACGTCACCAAGACCTACCCCGACGGGACCACCGCCGTGGGCGGCCTCTCGCTCGAGGCTCCGACCGGCCAGATCACCGTCTTCGTCGGCCCCTCCGGCTGCGGCAAGACCACGAGCCTGCGCATGATCAACCGGATGATCGAGCCGACCAGCGGCACCATCAGCATCGACGGCGCGGACACCGGGTCGATGGACCCCGACGAGATGCGGCGGGGCATCGGCTACGTCATCCAGCACGCCGGCCTCTTCCCGCACCGCACGATCCTCGACAACGTCATGACGGTGCCGCGGCTGCTCGGCACCGACAAGGGCCGGGCCCGGTCGCGGGCGATGGAGCTCATGGAGCTCGTCGGCCTCGACCCGGCCCTGGCCAAGCGCTATCCCGCGCAGCTGTCGGGCGGTCAGCAGCAGCGGGTCGGGGTGGCCCGCGCGCTGGCGGCCGACCCGCCCGTGATGCTCATGGACGAGCCCTTCTCCGCGGTGGACCCGGTGGTGCGCGAGCAGCTGCAGGACGAGTTCCTGCGCCTGCAGGGCGAGCTCGGCAAGACCATCGTCTTCGTCACGCACGACATCGACGAGGCGGTCAAGCTCGGCGACCAGATCGCCGTGCTGCGCGTCGGTGGCGCGCTGGCCCAGCTGGACACGCCCGAGCGGCTGCTGCGGGACCCGCACGACGACTTCGTGGCCGACTTCGTGGGCCGGGACCGCGGCTACCGCGGGCTGGCCTTCCAGCGGGCGCCGCGGCTGCGGCTGCACGAGGAGGCGACGGTGCGGCTCGGCGACAGCCTGGCGTCCCTGCGGGAGGCGGCCGCGGGCCAGGACTGGGTGCTGGCCCTCGACGACGAGCGGCGGCCGCAGGGATGGGTCCGGATCGCCGCCGTGCGCGACGCCGTCACCCGCGACGTGCTGCACCGGGGCGGGACGACCGCCCGGGAGTCCGGCTCGCTGCGCGGGGCCCTGGACGCAGCCCTGTCCTCGCCGACGCGCAAGGGCGTGATCGTCGACGACGCCGGCGTCTTCGTCGGGACGGTGCGGGCGACCGAGGTGCTCGAGGAGATCGAGCGCACCCCCGCCGACGCCGAGGCGCGACCATGACCTGGCTGCAGGACAACTGGTCCGACGTGCTCGTGCTGGTCCGCCAGCACGTGTGGCTCGCGGGGCTGCCCCTCGTCGTCGGGCTGCTCGTGGCGCTGCCGCTGGGGTGGCTGGCCACCCGCTTCGGCTGGCTGCGGCAGCCCCTGGTCATCGGGTCCGGCCTGCTCTACACGATCCCGTCGCTCGCGCTCTTCATCCTCATGCCGCTGCTCATCGGCACCCAGATCCTCGACCCCACCAACGTCGTCGTCGCCATGACCCTCTACACCGTCGCGCTGCTCGTGCGCACCGTCGTGGACGGCCTCGGGTCCGTCCCGGACGACGTGCGCCAGGCCGCGACCGCGATGGGGATCGGCCGGGTGCGGCGGCTGCTGACCGTCGAGCTGCCCCTCGCGGTCCCGGTGATCGCCAGCGGCCTGCGGGTCGCCGCGGTCAGCAACGTCTCCATCGTCAGCGTCGCGGCCCTGATCGGCGTCCCCCAGCTCGGCACCCTCTTCACCGACGGGTTCTCCACGGCCTTCATGGACCCGATCGTCGTGGGGATCGTCGCGTGCGTCCTGCTGGCCTTCCTCTTCGACCTCGTCATCAACCTGTTCGCCCGGGCCCTGACCCCCTGGCGTCGAGGGACGGGGGCCCCGGCATGATCGCCTCGCTGCTGCAGTGGCTGTCGGACCCCGCGAGCTGGTCCGGCCCCGCCGGCATCCCCACCCGGCTGCTCGAGCACCTCCTCTACACCGCGGTCACGGTCCTGCTCGCCGCAGTGATCGCCATCCCGGTCGGCTTCTGGATCGGGCACACCGGCAAGGGCCGCATCGTCGTCGTCAACCTGCTGAACGGCGCCCGCTCCATCCCCACCCTGGGGCTGCTCTTCCTCGCGATCATCCTGCTCGGCCCCCGGCTGCACGGCGACGCCGCCTTCCTCGTGCCCGTCGTGCTGGTCCTCGTCGTGCTGGCCATCCCCCCCGTCCTCGCGGGGGCCTACAGCGGGATCGAGCAGGTCGACCCGGCCGCGCGCGACGCGGCCAGAGGGATGGGCATGACCGGCAGCCAGGTGCTGCGCCAGGTCGAGATCCCCTGCGCCATGCCGCTGGTCATGTCCGGCCTGCGCTCGGCGACGATGCAGGTCATCGCGACCGCCACCATCGCGGCCACCGTCAGCATCGGGGGCCTCGGGCGCTACCTCATCGACGGGCAGGCCGCCCGCGACTACGCCCAGATGGCCGGCGGCGGCATCCTCGTGGCCGCCCTGGCCCTGCTGGTCGACCTGCTGCTGGCGGCGGCGCAACGGCTGGTCGTCTCGCCCGGCCTGAGCGGCGCGGCGGGCCGCCCCGGTCGACGCAGCAGGCGCGGCATACGGACCACCGACCCCACCGCCCCCGAGCCCGACGAGTCCTCGACCCCCGACCGCACGACCGCGCCCGCGGCGTGACCAACCTGGAGGAGACCACCATGACGCGCACCACCCTCACCATCGCCACGGGCGTCGCCCTCGCGCTCGGGCTCTCCGCGTGCGGCGGCGGCAGCGACCCCCTCGCCACCAGCTCGTCGTCCGCCGGTGGCTCCGGTGCCTCCGGCAGCGGCGGCGGCATCACCGTGGGGTCCGCCGACTTCCCCGAGTCCAAGCTGCTGGCCGAGATCTACGCCGGAGCCCTGTCGGCCAAGGGCGTCAAGGTCGACAAGAAGCTCGGCATCGGGTCCCGGGAGACGTACATCCCGGCGCTCAAGGACGGCTCGATCGACGTCATCCCGGAGTACTCCGGCGCCCTGGACCGCTACGTCAACAAGGACGCCAAGGCCCAGACGTCCGAGGCGATCCTCACCGAGCTCAAGGGCGCCCTGCCGGCGCACCTCGAGGTCCTCGACCCGGCCAAGGCGGAGGACAAGGACGCCGTGGTGATGACCAAGGCCAAGGCCGGCGAGCTCGGGGTCACGTCCATCGCGGACCTCAAGGGCAAGGCCGAGCAGCTCACCATCGGCGGCCCCGCCGAGTGGCAGTCCCGGTCCTACGGCATCCCCGGCCTCGAGAAGACCTACGGCCTGAAGTTCAAGGGCTTCCGCAAGCTTGACGCCGGCGGGCCGCTCGCGGTGCAGGGCCTCAAGAACGGCCAGGTGGACCTCGCCAACATCTTCACCACCGACCCGGCGATCAAGGTCAACGACTTCGTGGTCCTGCAGGACCCGCAGAACTTCTTCGCCGCGCAGAACGTCCTGCCCCTCGCCGTCAAGGGCAAGCTCGACGCCAAGGGCAAGGAGGCGCTGAACGCCGTCTCCGCCAAGCTGGACACCCAGGGCCTCACCGACATGCTGACCAAGGTGTCGGTCGACCACAAGAAGCCCGAGGACGTGGCCACCGAGTGGCTGAAGGCCAACTCCCTGGGCTGAGCCCGCTCGCCGCGTCCCCTCATCCCCTTCTCGCCAGATCGTGGACGTCTTGTATCCCCCCGCGGCACAAGACGTCCACGATCTGTGTGGGGTGGGGGGGCGGCCGGGTGTTCGCATAATGAGAAGTTATCCGGATCTATGGTCTGGGTTATGCGTATGCCGCCCCGCCGTGGCAGCATCGTCGTCATGGACGCCACCGACTTCCGCGCCGTGACCCGCCGTCACGTCGATCTCGGTCGTCGCGTGTGCGCGGCCTGTCCGGCCTGACCGGCCGACGGCTCCCACCCGCACCGCCTTCCGCCGCGTCGCCTGCACCCGCGCCACCTCCCACCCGCGACGCGGTGGCACACGGGGTCGGCATACGCGCTCCCACCCCTCGACCTCCCAGGCCGCCCCGCCAGACCGGGCTGCGGTCTCCGGCACCCCGGAGGACCCATGACTGCGACGACCACCCGCTCGGACCAGGCCCGACGGCCCTCGGCGAGCACCGAGAAGGGCGAGGGCCAGTGGGCTCTCGGCCAGCGCGAGCCGCTCAACCACAACGAGGCGTTCAAGGCCGAGGAGGACCCCCTCGCGGTCCGGGGTCGCATCGAGGACGTCTACGCCCGTGAGGGATTCGCGTCCATCCCGAGCGACGACCTGCGCGGCCGGTTCCGGTGGTGGGGGCTCTACACCCAGCGGCGCCCCGGCATCGACGGCGGGCAGACCGCGACCCTCGAGCCGCACGAGCTGGACGACGAGTACTTCATGATGCGGATCCGCGTCGACGGCCAGGCGCTCACGCTGCCGCAGCTGCGGGCCATCGCCGACGTGTCCGAGCGCTACGGCCGCGGCACCGCGGACGTCACCGACCGGCAGAACATCCAGCTGCACTGGGTCCGCATCGAGGACGTCCCCGCGATCTGGAGCGCCCTGGAGGAGGTGGGGCTGTCGACGACGGAGGCCTGCGGCGACGTGCCCCGCGCCATCCTCGGGTCCCCCGTCGCGGGCATCGCCGCGGCCGAGCTGGTCGACCCCACCCCGGCGATCCTGGAGATCAAGCGTCGCTACATCGGCAACCCCGAGCTGTCCAACCTGCCGCGGAAGTTCAAGACCGCCATCTCCTGGCAGTGGGACACCGTCCCGGAGATCAACGACGTCTCCTTCGTCGGCGTCGTGCACCCCGAGCACGGTCCGGGCTTCGACCTGCTCGTCGGCGGCGGGCTGTCCACCAGCGCCCACTTCGCCCAGCGGCTCGGCGCCTGGGTCCCGCTCGAGGAGATCCCCGAGGTGTGGGAGGGCGTCTGCGCGATCTTCCGCGACTACGGCTACCGCCGGCTGCGCAACCGCGCGCGCCTGAAGTACCTCATGGCCGACTGGGGCGCCGAGCGCTTCCGCAAGGTCCTGGAGGGGGAGTACCTCCACCGCGCGCTCGTCGACGGCCCCGCCGCCGAGGCGCCCAGCGCGCCGATCGACCACGTCGGCATCCACGAGCAGAAGGACGGTCGCGTCTACGTCGGCGTGGCCCCCACCGTGGGGCGGGTCCGCGGCACCACGCTGAGAGGTCTCGCCGACGCGGTGGAGCGCCACGGCGGCGGGCGGGTCGCCTTCACGCCGCTGCAGAAGGTCGTGGTCCTCGACGTCGACCCCGCCCAGGCCGAGGCGCTGGTCGCCGACCTGGCCGCGGTCGGGCTGCCCGCCCGCCCGAGCGCCTGGCGCCGAGGCACCCTGGCGTGCACCGGGATCGAGTTCTGCAAGCTCGCGATCGTCGACACCAAAGACCGCGCCACCGCCCTCGTCGCGGAGCTCGAGGAGCGACTCGCCGACGTCGAGCCGCAGCTCGGGCAGCCCGTGGGGATCAGCCTCAACGGCTGCCCCAACTCGTGCGCCCGGATCCAGACCTCCGACATCGGGCTCAAGGGGCAGATCGTGCGCGACGCCGACGGCAACCGGGTCCCCGGATACCAGGTCCACCTCGGTGGTCAGCTGGGCGCCGAGGCGGGCTTCGGCCGCAAGATCCGTGGGCACAAGGTCACCGAGGCCGAGCTGGGTGACTACGTCGAGCGGGTCGTGCGCCGGTACGTCGCTGACCGGCAGGGCGACGAGACCTTCGCGCAGTGGACGACCCGCGTGGACGACGAGGCCCTGTCGTGAGCGCCACCCACGTGCCGGGCGCCGACGGAGCCCAGCGCGCGGCCGTCATGCACTGCCCATACTGCGCCGAGGAGGACCTGCGGCCCGTCGAGGAGCCGCGCGGTGCGTGGCGCTGCCTGGACTGCACCCGGGTCTTCGTGGTGCGGTTCGTCGGGCTCTCGCACGAGGGGATCGGGGAGGGGGCCGGCGCATGAGCACCAGGACGCTGCGGTCCGAGGAGGACCTGCGCGAGCTCGTCGAGCGTGACGCCGCCCACCTGGAGACGCTCTCCGCCCATGACGTGATCGCCTGGGCAGCAGGGGAGTTCGGTGAGCACTGGGCCGTCGCCGGCTCGATGCAGGACGGCATCCTCGCCCATCTCGTCGACCAGGTGGCTCCGGGCACCCGGCTCTACTTCCTCGACACCGGCTACCACTTCCCCGAGACGCTGGCGACCCGCGACGAGACCGTGCGCCGCACCCGCCTGGACGTCATCACCCTCACGCCCGCCCAGACCGTCGCCGAGCAGGACGCGGTCCACGGCCCCGCCCTGCACGACCGCGACCCCGACCTGTGCTGCGCCCTGCGCAAGACGCATCCCCTCGACGACGCCCTCGGTGAGCTCGAGGCCTGGGCAACCGGCGTGCGGCGCGTCCAGTCACCGACCCGCCGGGACACCCCCGTGATCGGCTTCGACGAGCGTCGGCTCATCGTCAAGGTCGCCCCGCTGGCGGCCTGGTCCGACCAGGACGTCGCGGACTACGCCGAGCGCCACGACGTGGTCCGCAACCCGCTGCTCGACCGGGGCTACCCCTCGATCGGGTGCGCGCCCTGCACCCGCCGCGTCGCGCCCGGCGAGGACCCTCGCGCCGGCCGGTGGAGCGGCACCGCCAAGATCGAGTGCGGGATCCAGCGGTGAGCGGCGCGACGGTCTGGCTGACCGGTCTGTCCGGCGCCGGCAAGTCCACCATCGCCGAGGCGCTCGCCGACGACCTGCGCGCCGAGGGCCGCCGGGTCGAGGTGCTCGACGGCGACGAGATCCGCACGAACCTCTCGGCCGGACTGGGGTTCTCGCGCGCGGACCGGGACACGCACGTGCAGCGCGTCGCCTACGTCGCGCGGCTCCTCGCCCGCAACGGCGTCCTCGCCCTCGTGCCGGTCATCGCGCCGTATGCCGCCACCCGCGCCACCGTCCGCGCCGACCACGAGGCGGCGGGCGTGCCCTATCTCGAGGCGCACGTCGCGACCCCCGTCGACGAGTGCGCCCGGCGTGACGTCAAGGGCCTCTACGCCGCGGCCGCCCGCGGGGAGGTCGCCACCCTCACGGGTGTCAGTGACCCCTACGAGCCGCCGGCGGCTCCCGACATACGGCTGGACACGACCGACCAGGAGCTGGCGGAGAGTGTCTCCGCCCTCCGAACCCTGCTCACCGACAAGGGGATCCGATGACGACCACGCTGACCACGGCGCCCCGGGCGTTGACGACCCTGGACTCCCTCGAGGCCGAGGGGATCCAGATCATCCGCGAGGTGGTGGCCGAGTTCGACCGCCCCGCACTGCTCTTCAGCGGGGGGAAGGACTCGGCGGTCCTGCTGCACCTGGCCCTCAAGGCGCTCGCGCCGGCGCCGCTGCCGATCACGCTGCTCCACGTCGACACGGGCCACAACTTCCCCGAGGTCATCGACTTCCGCGACCGCGTCGTCGCCGCGCACGGCCTGCAGCTGGTCGTCGCGCACGTCGAGGAGTGGCTCGCCGACGGCCGGCTGACCGAGCGCCCGGACGGCACCCGCAACCCGCTGCAGACCATCCCGCTGCTGGACTCCATCGCCGAGCACCGCTTCGACGCCGTCCTCGGCGGGGCGAGGCGCGACGAGGACCGGGCCCGCGCCAAGGAGCGGGTCTTCTCGATCCGCGACGCCTTCGGCGGCTGGGACCCGCGCACGCAGCGCCCCGAGCTGTGGCAGGTCTACAACGGTCGCCACGCGCCGGGCGAGCACACCCGCGTCTTCCCGCTGTCCAACTGGACCGAGCTGGACGTGTGGCACTACATCGAGCGCGAGGGGGTCGAGCTCCCGTCGATCTACTACGCGCACGAGCGGGACGTCCACGCGCGCGACGGGATGTGGATGACCAGCGGCCCCTGGGGCGGGCCGCGCGACGGCGAGACCGTCGAGCGGCGCAGCGTGCGCTACCGCACGGTCGGCGACGGATCCTGCACGGGCGCGGTCGAGTCCACCGCCGCGACCATCGCCGACGTGATCGCCGAGGTGTCGATCAGCCGGCTCACCGAGCGCGGCGCCACCCGCGCGGACGACCGCCTCTCCGAGGCCGCCATGGAGGACCGCAAGCGAGAGGGCTACTTCTGATGGGCACGAGCACGTATGACGCGGCCGGCGTCACCGGGGTCACCGACATCTCCGGGGTGACCGACGAGATCGCCGCGACCCGCCGCCAGCTGCGGCTGGTCGTCGCGGGGTCGGTCGACGACGGCAAGTCCACCCTCGTCGGGCGCCTGCTGCACGACACCAAGTCGATCCTGGCCGACACCTACGACGCGATCGAGGCGGCCAGCCGGCGCCGCGGGTCCGAGCAGGTGGACCTGGCGCTGCTGACCGACGGGCTGCGCTCCGAGCGCGAGCAGGGCATCACCATCGACGTCGCCTACCGCTACTTCACGACGCCGCGGCGCAGCTTCGTGCTGGCCGACACCCCCGGCCACACGCAGTACACCCGCAACACGGTCACCGGCGCCTCCACCGCCGACGCCGCGCTGGTGCTCGTCGACGTCCGCAACGGTGTGCTCCCGCAGACCCGCCGCCACCTCGCGGTCATGGCGCTGCTGGGGGTGCCGCACGTCGTGGTCGCGCTCAACAAGATGGATGCGATCGACTGGGACCAGCGTCGTTTCGAGGAGGTCGGGCGCGAGGTGGCGGGCATCGCCACGCGTCTCGGCCTCGGGGACGTGCGGATCGTGCCGATCTCGGCGCTCACGGGGGAGGGGGTCGTCAGCGCCGAGCCGGTCGGCTCGCCGGACGTGCCGCGGTGGTATGCCGGGCCGCCGCTGCTCACCCTCCTGGAGGACCTCGACGACGCGGCGGCCGAGGTCGACCGCCCGCTGCGGCTGCCCGTGCAGCTGGTGATCCGGCCGCGGACCGCCGAGCACCCCGACTACCGGGGGCTGGCCGGGCGGATCGCGTCCGGTCGGGTCGCCGTCGGGGACGAGATCACCGTGACGCCAGGCGGCCTCACGAGCGTCGTGACCGCCATCGACACCCCCGCCGGGCCGGCCCAGGTGGCCGGGGCGGGGGAGTCGGTGACGGTGCGGCTGCGCGACGAGCTCGACGTGGGACGCGGCTCCGTGCTGTCGTCGACCGAGGCGGGCCCCGTTGCGGTGCAGGAGATCTCGGGGACCGTGTGCTGGCTGGACGAGCGCCCGGCCACGCCCGGCCAGCGGGTGCTGGTCAAGGCCGGCACCCGCACGACCCGCGGGATCCTCACCACCGTCGGGGACCACTGGGACGTGGACACCCTGGAGTGGGTGGCGCCCGGGGCTCCCGTGCAGCTCAACGACATCGCGCGCGTCGAGCTGCGGCTGGCCGAGCCGGTGGCGGTCGACGACTACCGCGACGACCGGGCCACTGGGGCGTTCCTGGTGATCGACCCCGCGTCCGGGGCGACGCTGGCCGCAGGGCTCGTCGGAGCCGCCCTGCCGTAGGGGTCAGGGCGTGATCTGGTCGCCCCACACCGCGCGGGCGCCGGTGTGGCCGGTCACCACGGTCTGGTAGCAGACCGCCACGGACGCCAGCACCAGCACCACCGCAGTGATCATGGCGAGGGGGTTCCTGGCCTCCACCCGGCGACCGGCGGGCAGCAGCAGGAAGACCGCCAGCAGGACCAGCACCATGAAGATCACGCAGGCGACCTTGAGCAGGTCCCCCGCCTCGGTGTGCTCGTGGAGGGTGGGGTTGCCGCCGCCGAGGCGGTGCTCGAGCTTCTCCCCGGACTCGCCCGCCACGAAGCCGGTCACGCCGGTGGCGACCGCCAGCAGCGCGAGCGGCCACCGCAGACCGAGGCGTCGGGCGGGCGCGACCGCGTAGAGGACGGCGAGCAGGGCCGTGAGGGGGGCGAGCACGACCACGGCGTGCACGACGAGGGCGTGGACGGGCAGGCCGTCGAAGAGGTCGAACATGGGGTCTCCTGGGGGTCGGGGAGGGGTGGTCGAGGGTAGAGGTGCTGGTGGGGGTCAGGCGGCGGCCACGCCGAAGAGATGGCCGATGGTCCAGGTCAGGGCCATGGCCGCGCAACCGCCGATCACGTTGCGGGCGATGGGGGCGCCCTTGGGCGAGCCCGAGATCGCGGCGCTGGTCCAGCCCGTGGCCAGCAGCCCCACGACCGCCGCCACGATGGTGCACCAGATGCGGGCGCCGGAGGGCACGAGGATCATCGTGAGCAGCGGCAGCAGCGACCCGACGGTGAACGCCAGGGCGGAGGCCAGGGCCGCGTGCCAGGGGTTGGTGAGCTCGTCCGGGTGCATCCCGAACTCCGTCTGCAGGTGCGCGGCCAGCGCGTCGTGCTGCGTCATCTCGTGGGCGACGCGACGCGCGGTGTCCTCGGTGAGCCCCTGCCGCTGGTATGCCGTGACCAGCTCGGCCAGCTCGGCCTCGGGGTCGGCGGCCAGCTCGCGGGACTCGAGGGCGACGACGGCTCGCTCGGAGTCCCGCTGGCTGGAGACGGAGACGTACTCGCCCATGGCCATGGCGGCGGCCCCGGCCAGCAGCCCGGCCACGCCGGCGCCGATGATCGTGGCGGAGGCGCCGGGGTTGGCGGCGGCCACGCCGATGAGCAGGCCCGAGCCGGAGACGATGCCGTCGTTGGCGCCGAGCACGCCGGCACGCAACCAGTTGAGGCGAGCACCGAGTCCGCCCCGGTCGGGGTCGGGTCGGGTGGAGGCGGTTGTCATGGTGGTCCTAGCGGTGGTGGAGGGGAGCGGCGGCGCCCGCGGGCTCGCCGTGGGAGGTCGGCCGATCCATGGTGCGACGAGCCTCACCCTTTGTCAAACACTTCTAAGAATATTGGATCATTAGAATGACGGCATGGACGATGCCCTGAGCCGCTACGACCGCGACGACATCCAGTGCGACGACTTCGTGCGGGCCGCGGCGATGTTCGCGCTCATGGGCTCCCCGGTGCGGGTGCAGCTGCTGTGGCGGCTCGCCGAGCGGGAGTATGACGTCACCTCCCTCGCCGAGGCGCTCGGCGTCAGCGTCGCGACGGCGAGCCACCACCTCGGGCGGCTGCGCCTGTCCGGGCTGGTCTCGCACCGGGCCGACGGCCGCCGGCAGGTCTACTCGCTCGACGACCCGCACCTCGTCCACCTGGTCAGCGACGGCGTCGACCACTTCGCCGACCTGCGGCGCCGCGACCGCCGCGCCTGACCCACGTGCGAGAGCCCGCCGCCCCACGGTGATCCGTGGGGCGGCGGGCTCTCGGCATACGAGCTGGTCAGCGGGTCAGAAGGCGCCCTCCGGGACGTCCATGAGGTCGAGCCCGGTCATCTGGGCCATGACCATCTCGGACCGCAGCCGCGGCAGCACGTTGCGGGCGAAGAAGGACGCCGCCGCCACCTTGCCTAGGTAGAAGTCCTTGTCCTTGCCGCTCGCGCCCGCCGCCAGCGCGGCCTGGGCGACCTCGGCCTGGCGCAGCAGCAGCCACCCGACGACGAGGTCACCGGCGGCCAGCAGCAGCCGGGTGGTGTTGAGGCCGACCTTGTAGACGTTGCGCAGGTCGCCGTCCTGGCGCGGGTCGGAGTCCATGAGCTCGCCGGCCATGAAACCGAGGATCCCCTGGACCGACTCGAGCGCCTTGCCGAGCTGGGCCCGCTCCTCGGCCAGGGCCTCCGGGCCGCTCTCGCAGAAGGTCTCGATCTGCTCGGCCAGGGCTGCCAGCGCGGTGCCCTTGTCCCGGATGATCTTGCGAAAGAAGAAGTCCTGGCCCTGGATCGCCGTGGTGCCCTCGTAGAGCGTGTCGATCTTGGCGTCGCGGACGTACTGCTCGACGGGGTAGTCCTGCAGGAAGCCCGAGCCGCCGAGCGTCTGCAGCGACTCGGTGCCGAGGAGCACCCAGGCGCGCTCGGACCCGACGCCCTTGACCAGGGGCAGCAGCAGGTCGTTGATCTTCATGGCCAGCCGCGCGTCGGCGTCGTCCTCGGGGATGGGCGCGGCCGGGTTGGCCTCCTGCGCCTGGGCGACCTTGTCCTGCTGCACCGCCGCGTAGAGGACGAGGGCACGCAGGCCCTCGGCGTAGGCCTTCTGCAGCATCAGCGACCGGCGGACGTCCGGGTGGTGGGTGATGGTGACGCGGGGGGCGTCCTTGGCGGGGGTGGTCATGTCCGCCCCCTGCACCCGCTCCTTGGCGTACTCCAGCGCGTTGAGGTAGCCGGTGGAGAGCGTGGCGATCGCCTTGGTGCCCACGAACATCCGGGCGTTCTCGATGACCTTGAACATCTGGGCGATGCCGTCGTGGACGTCGCCGAGCAGGGTGCCGACGGCGGGCGTGCCGTTCTGACCGAAGCTGACCTCGCAGGTGGTGGACACCTTGAGGCCCATCTTGTGCTCGACGTTGGTGACGAAGGCGCCGTTGCGCTCGCCGAGCTCACCGGTCTCGACGTCGACGTGGTACTTCGGGACGATGAAGAGCGACAGGCCCTTGGTGCCGGCGCCCGCGCCCTCGGGGCGGGCGAGGACGAAGTGGACGACGTTGTCGACCATGTCGGACTCGGCGGAGGTGATGAAGCGCTTGACCCCGTCGATGGTCCAGGTGCCGTCGCCGTTGTCGGTGGCCTTGGTGCGGCCGGCGCCGACGTCGGACCCGGCGTCGGGCTCGGTGAGCACCATCGTGCAGTGCCAGCCCTTGTCGACGATGAGCTTGGCGAGCTTCTTCTGCTCCTCGGTGCCCAGGTAGTAGAGCAGGTTGGCGAAGGAGTAGCTGGCGGCGAACATGTGGACCGCGGGGTTGGCGCCGCAGACGAGCTCGGCCACCGACCACCGCAGCGACGGCGGGACCACCATGCCGCCGAGCTCGGCGGGGACGTCGAGGTTGCCCCACTCGGCGTCGATGTAGGCCTTGTAGGAGGCCTTGAAGGACTCGGGCATGGTCACCGAGAAGGTCTTGGGGTCGTAGACCGGGGGGTTGCGGTCGGAGTCCAGCAGGCTGTCGGCCAGCTCGTTCTCAGCCAGCCGGGCGACCTCGTGGAGGATCTCCTTGGCGGTGTCGGCGTCCACGTCCTCGTAGATGCCGTGCCCCAGGACGTCCTGGCGGCCGAAGACCTCGAAGAGGTTGAACTCGATGTCTCGCACGTTGCTCTTGTAGTGGCCCACGCGGGGTCCCCTTCCCTGACGTTCTGCCTGTCTGGGCGCTGGCAGGTATGACGTGCCCCGGCGGCTGGCGCCGAGGTCTCTCCATGATGCTACTGGCGAGTAGCGAGCGCAACCACTACCGCGATTCCGTGACCTCGGCCACGTGCGCCGGTCCCGGCCGTATGACGTGCCGGTGCTGCTGGCCGCGGGGCTGCTCGGGCTGCAGGGCTGCTCGGGGCTGCAGGGCTGCTCGGGCTACAGGTCCAGGGCGACGCCGCCGGCCAGCTGGTGGGCCAGCGGCAGGATCTGGGTCGCGGGCAGCGGCCGGGCGTAGAGGTAGCCCTGGGCGGCCGAGATGCCGAGCATGCGGGCCCGCGCCTCCTGCACCCGGGTCTCGATGCCCTCGGCGGTGATGGTGAGGCCGAGCTCGCGTCCGAGCCGGGACACCGCGGCGACCACGGCCTCGTCGCCGCCGGACTCGCCGAGGCCCTGGACGAAGGTCCGGTCGATCTTGAGGATGTCCAGCGGCAGCGACCGCAGGTTGGCCAGCCCGGAGTAGCCGGTGCCGAAGTCGTCGATGGCGACCCGGATCCCGAGGGTGCGCAGCTCCTCCAGGGTCGCGACGGTCTCGGCGGTCTGCTCGAGGACCACGGTCTCGGTGATCTCCAGGATGAGCAGCTCGGGCGGCAGCCCGGACTCGTCGAGCACCCGGCGGACCGTCGCGGCGAAGGTCGGGGCGACGAGCTGGTGGACGCTGATGTTGACGGCGACGGTCAGCGGGTAGCCCTCGCGGTACCACTGGAGAGCCTGGTCGACGGCCTGCTCCAGCACCCACGTGCCGATGCTGATGATCGAGCCGAACTCCTCGGCCAGCCGGATGATCTCCTCGATCCCGATGAAGTCGCCCTCGGGGTCGGTCCAGCGCAGCAGCGCCTCGACGCCCGAGACCTGCTCGGCGCGCAGGTTGATGATCGGTTGGTAGAGGACGGTCCACCGCTCCGGGCCCGGGGGTCGGGCCAGCCGGCGCCGCAGGTCGCGGGTGCGGGCGAACTGCGCCAGCATCGTGGGCTCGAAGCTGCGCACGGTGCCCGGACCCTCCCGGGTCGCCTGGCGCAGCGCGAGCTCGGCGTTGCGCACCAGCTCGAGCCCGGTGTGGGCGCCCACGCACAGGCCGCCGCAGGTGCGCAGGGTCACGTCGGGGACGAGGTCGGGGCGGTTGATGGTGTCGACGATGCGCTGCGCCTCGGTCAGCGCCTGCGCCCCCGAGGTGCCCGGCCGCAGCAGCACCGCGAAACGTTGGTCGCTGAAGCGGGCCAGGGCGTCGCCGGAGCGGATGGTGGCGCGCATCGTGCGGGCGACGGTGCGCAGCAGCTCCTCTCGCGAGTCGTCGCCGAGGGTGTTGTCGGCGAGCCCGGCGGGGGCGATGTCGAGCAGCAGCAGCGAGATCTCCCCGCTCGCGGACTCGTAGAGCCGGTGGCGGACCGCGCGGTCCAGGCTGGTGCGGTTGGGCAGGCCGGTGACGACGTCGTGGTAGGTGACCTGCTGCAGCCGGGACTGCAGACCCACCCGCTCGGTGACGTCGCGCACCGCGACGAGGTAGCCGCTGGGCAGGGGGGTGATCACGGACTCGACGTGGACGACGGCGGCGGTCGCGGTGGTCAGCGCCGACTCGAGCCGCAGCGTGGGCTGCATCCGGGCGGTCGGGGCGTGGGTGAGGTGCGCGAGCACCTCAGGCGTCACGTCGGGCAGGACGTCGCTCACGTGCTGGCCCGTGAGGTCGCTCTCGCGCAGGCCGAGCATGGTGCTGAGCGCCGCGGAGGCGAAGAGCACCCGGCCGGTGCCGTCGAGCTCGAGGATGATGTCGCGGGTCTCGCTGACCAGGAGCTGCATGTGGCGTGCCTGCTGCTCGATCGACCCCGCCAGACGCCGGTTGTGGTAGCCCTCGTAGATGTGCAGCGCCACCAGGAGCAGCAGCGCGACGCACAGGGCACGGGCGGTGCGCATGTCCAGCGGGACGGCCTGGGCCGTCGTGAAGATCACGGCCCCCACCACGAGGGTGAGGACGCTGACCACGAGCAGGTCCCGGTGCGGGTTGAGCAGCGAGCGCCCCAGCGTCGGCGTGGGCCGGCGGGCGACGGCGACGGCCGCGACGACGATCAGCGACGCCTGACCCACCCACAGCGCCTCGCACAGCACCCAGGGCTGACCGGACGGGAAGACCGAGGCCAGCATGTCGCCCACCATCGCGGCCAGCACGGACAGCCCGAGCAGGGTCTGGATCCACCGCGACCGCCCGGTGCGGCTCGGTATGACGAGCAGCCACGAGATGATCGCCGCCACGATGCCGCACACCAGGCCCATCGTGACCAGCTGGGCGTCCAACGTGGTGGGGGTGCGCTGCCCGGTCAGCCACGACTGGGGGTCCAGGTGCCAGGTGAGCAGCCAGATGCAGTCAATCAGCAGGGTGAGGTGCAGCAGGGCGGTCGGCAGCTGCCGGGGCGTGGTCACCGTGAAGAACACGAACGCCGGGATCATCAGCAGCGCCGCCATGGCGTAGAGCACGGTCGCCAGCTGCCCGGTGCCGATGGCGGGGTCCGTGAACATCAGGTTGCCCAGCCCGTTGGCGAGCATCGCCAGCGACACGAAACCCCATCCGATGCGCTGCATCACGCAGCTGCGTGCCCCGGCCACCACCGCGGCGGCCGCGGCGACCAGGGCGGTGATCCACATCAGGGGGCCCGCGAGGTCGCGGTCGAGGACGGCGACGACGGGTGGGGCGAGGACCAGGACGGCACCAACGATGCCTGTCCGTGAGTCCATAGGCCAATAGTGGGCCATGAACGGCCACGGAGCCACGAGAACCCACGGATGAGGGGGGGTTGATCGGCATACGTCCGCAGAAAGCGGACAACTGGAGCGGGTGACGAGAATCGAACTCGCACTAGCAGCTTGGGAAGCTGCTGTTCTGCCATTGAACTACACCCGCGAGCAGCACGACTGCTGGCGTGTGAGACAGCATACCCAATCTCGTGGGTGGTGCCGGCACGGCACGCGCGAGCGGTCGCGCCCCGGGCCGCCGCGCTGACGGTAGCGTGGCGTCGTGCTCCTCTCCGACCGCGACATCCGCGCCCAGATCGACGCCGGACGTGTCGTCCTCGACCCCTTCGACCCCGCCATGGTGCAGCCGTCCAGCGTGGACGTGCGCCTGGACCGCTACTTCCGGTTGTTCGACAACCACAAGTACCCCGTCATCGACCCGTCGCAGGACCAGCCCGAGCTGACCCGACTGGTGGAGGTGGAGCAGTCCGAGGGTTTCGTGCTGCACCCCGGCGAGTTCGTCCTGGGCTCGACGCTCGAGGCCGTCACGCTGCCCGAGGACCTCGCCGCCCGGGTCGAGGGGAAGTCGTCGCTCGGCCGGCTCGGCCTGCTGACGCACGCCACCGCGGGGTTCGTCGACCCCGGGTTCTCGGGCCACGTCACGCTCGAGCTGTCCAACGTCGCGACTCTGCCGATCGTGCTGTGGCCGGGCATGAAGGTCGGCCAGCTGTGCTTCATGCGCCTGACGTCGGCGTCCGAGCACCCCTACGGCAGCGACGTCTACGGCTCGCACTACCAGGGGCAGCGTGGACCCACGGCCAGCCGGTCCTTCCACAACTTCCACCGGACCGACCTGGGATGACCCGCGCCCGCGTGGCGCTGCTGCACGCACCGGCGAAGGTGCGCGGCATCGCCCTGCTGCTGCACGGCGGCCCCGTCAGCAGCACCAAGCCCGATCTGCGGCTCAGCCCTGCCTACCTGCGGATGCTGGCCTTCGGCCCCACCCTGGTCGCGCGCTCGCACGGCCACCTGGTGGTCGCGGCGCTGCGCTACCGGATGCAGGGGTGGAACGAACCCGACGCGCCGGCCGTGCAGGACGCCGAGGACGCGCTGGACCGGATCCAGGCTCGCTACCCCGACCGGCCGATCGCGGTGATCGGGCACTCCATGGGTGGCCGGGTCGCCCTGCGGGTCGCCGGGCACAGCGCCGTGCGCGTCGTCGTGGGGGTGAGCGCCTGGCTCCCCGAGACCGATCCGCGTCCCCCGGTGGACGGCAGGTCGGTGCTGCTGCTGCACGGCACCCACGACCTCATCACCCCGTGGAAGCGCAGCCGGCAGCTCGCCGAGGACCTGCGGGCCGACGGCGTCGACGCGACCTTCGTGCCGCTGCCGCGCCGTGGCCACAACCTGCTGCTCACCACCGACCCGCACCGGGCCGTGGCGGACTTCGTCGTCGACCGGATGGGGTAGCCGCCCGCGGCCTCAGCGGGCCGGGTGGCTCTGGCGCAGGTCAGGGGCGGCGTGGTCGGCGCGCACGGCGAGGACGGCGCAGGGAGCGTCGAGCAGGACCTGCTTGGTGGTGTCGCTGACGATGCGCTTCTCCACGTGGCTGCGGTCCGTGATGCCGATGACGACGAGCGAGACGTCCTCGTCCTCGGCGACCCCGATGATGGCATCGGCCCCGGTGACGCCGTCGGTCTGCTGCGCCCACCGCCAGGGGACCCCGGCGTCCGTCATGACCTCGGTCAGGTGCGCGGCCTCCTCGTGCGTGAGCTCGACCGGGATGCTGTCTCGCCACTCCCGGGTCGCGTTGACCACGACCACCTCGCTGGCGGTCGCCCTGGCCTCGGCTGCGCAGTGTCGCAAGGCAGCCCGACCGGGCTCGGTCGGCGCGTAGGCCAGGCAGATCGTCATCGGGGCTCCTGCAGATGAGGCGTCCGGCCCACCTTAGGTGGTGGTCGGGAGCCGTGCGGACAGGGGGTCCCCTCGCGGGGGTTCGCGTGCCCCGGCGCGTAGACAGCGGGAGGGGCCGCCCGTGATCGGGCAGCCCCTCCCGTGTGCGTCCCGGCAGACCGTCAGGGACTCAGTCGTCCCACGGGTCCGGGACCTCCTCGGCAGGCCGTATGGCGGCCTCCGGCTTCGTGGGCCCGGGCTCGGCGGGGGTCGCCGGGGCAGGGGCGGGCGGAGTCGCGGGCTCGGGCTTCGGGGCGGCCTCGGGAGCAGCCGGGGCTGCGGCGGCGGGGGTGGTGTCCTCGTCGTCGTCCCAGGGGTCCTTGACCTCATCGGTCGCGGGGACGGGCGCGGGGGCGGGCGGAGTCTCGGGCTCGGGCTTCGCGGCGGCCTCGGGAGCAGCCGGGGCTGCGGCGGCGGGGGTGGTGTCCCCGTCGTCGTCCCAGGGGTCCTTGACCTCATCGGTCGCGGGGACGGGCGCGGGGGCGGGCGGAGTCGCGGGCTCGGGCTTCGCGGCGGCCTCTGGAGCAGCCGGGGCTGCGGCGGCGGGGGTGGTGTCCCCGTCGTCGTCCCAGGGGTCCTTGACCTCATCGGTCGCGGGGACGGGCGCGGGGGCGGGCGGAGTCGCGGGCTCGGGCTCCGCAGCGGCTGGGGTTGCCGCGGCGGTGGGCTCGTCGTCCCACGGGTCGGCCACCTCGGACGTGGCGGCTGGGCTGGCTGCGGGCTCCGGCTTCGCAGCGCCCTCGGGTGCCGGGGTTGCCGCGGCGGCGGGCTCGTCGTCCCACGGGTCGGCGACCTCGGAGGTGGCGGCCGGGGCGGCTGCGGCCTCGGGCTTCGCAGCGGCTGGGGTTGCCGCGGTGGGGGTGGTGTCCTCGTCGTCCCACGGGTCTGCCACGTTGGCGGCCTCGGTCCCGGCCGTGCCGCCGGTGGCGGGGACGCGGACGTCCTCCTGGGCCTCGGCGGTGGCTTCCTCGGCCGGGGTGGTCCGGGTCTGGCGGTTGTCCTCGTCCGGCTTCACGTCCCCTCGGGGGACGTCGGCCCCGGCAGCAGCGCCAGCAGCACCGGCAGCGGCCGCCGCGGCAGGCGTGCCGGCCTTCTCCTCCTGCGCCGCCTCGTCGCGGTCCGCCTCGGCGACACCGGCGTCCTGCTCCTCGCCGCGTCGGACGGCGGCGAGCAGCATCTGGGCGACGTCGACCACCTCGACCGACTCGACGGCCGGGTCGTCGGCCTCCTTGGCGGTCACCCCGTCGGACAGCATGACGCGGCAGAACGGGCACCCGACGGCGATCCGGTCGGCACCCGTGGCCAAGGCCTCCTCGGTCCGGTTGAGGTTGATCCGGGTGCCGAGCTTCTCCTCCATCCACATGCGGGCACCGCCGGCGCCGCAGCAGAAGGACGTCTCGCCGTGCCGCGGCATCTCCCGCAGCTCGACGCCGGGCAGCGACCCGATGAGCTCGCGGGGCGGGGCATACACGTTGTTGTGCCGGCCCAGGTAGCACGGGTCGTGGTAGGTGACCACGGGCGCGCTCGAGGCAGGGTTCTTGGCGGTCGACTTCGCGGGGGCGTCGGCCGGGCGCGAGACCGGGACGAGCCGCTTCTCGCGCACCAGGCGGTTGAGCAGCTGCGTGTGGTGCAGGACCTCGTAGGAGCCCCCGACCTGCGGGTACTCGTTCTTGATCGTGTTGAAGCAGTGGGCGCAGGTCACCACGATCTTCGTGGCTCCGGCCTCGTTGAGCTGCTCGACGTTCTGCTGCGCCAGCATCTGGAAGAGCACCTCGTTGCCGGCGCGACGGGCCGAGTCGCCGGTGCAGGTCTCGCCGTCGCCGAGGACGGCGAACGACACCCCGGCGGTGTCGAGCAGCTCGGCCACGGCGCGGGAGGTCTTCTTGGCGCGGTCCTCGAAGGCGCCCGCGCAGCCCACCCAGAAGAGGTAGTCGACGGAGGACAGGTCCTCGACGTCCTTGCCCACCTGCTTGACCGGGAACGGCAGGTCCTTGGCCCAGTCGAGGCGAGCGCGCTGCGCCATACCCCAGGGGTTGCCCTTGGACTCCATGTTCTTGAAGAGCCCGCCCAGCTCGGCCGGGAAGGCCGACTCGATGAGCACCTGGTTGCGTCGCAGGTCGACGATCGCGTCGACGTGCTCGATGTCGACCGGGCACTGCTCGACGCAGGCGCCGCAGGTCGTGCACGACCACAGCACGTCCTCGTCGATGACCGCCTCGGGACCCAGGGCGTCGTATGCCGTGAGCGGGTGCTCCTCGTCGTAGCCGGTCTGGCCCACCAGCGGCGTGTGGGCGAGGGCCCGGGTGTGCTCGGGCAGGGCGTGCCGGGCCTCCTCGGACGCCATCATCCAGGGCGCCTTGGCGTGCGCGTGGTCGCGCAGCGTCATGACGAGCATCTTGGGGGAGAGGGGCTTGTCGGTGTTCCAGGCGGGGCACTGCGACTGGCACCGCCCGCACTCGGTGCAGGTGGTGAAGTCGAGCAGCTGCTTCCAGGTGAAGTCCTCGGCCTTGGCGACGCCGAGCGAGGTGTCCTCCTCGAGCTCCTCCATCGCCTCCAGGGAGAAGGGCTTGCCGTCGATGCCCATCGGCTGCAGGGCGCCGAGGGAGGTGCGGCCGTCCGCGTGGCGCTTGAACCAGATGTTGAAGAACGCCAGGAAGCGGTGCCAGGCCACGCCCATCGTCGGCTGCAGCGCGATCGTGATCATCCAGGCGAAGGAGACCAGGATCTTGATCATGGCGACGAGGTAGATGGACTCGCGCAGCCAGTGCTCGGACAGGCCGCCCCAGACCGGGGCCATCCAGAAGGTCAGCGGGAAGTGCAGCGGCAGGTTGACGCCCGGCTCGGTGAGCCGCAGCAGCGCGGCCTCCTGCGAGCGCAGCGACAGGATGCAGATGGTGACCGCGAGGATGGTGAACTCGACGTAGTAGGCCTGCCACCAGGTGGACCCGAAGAAGCGGGAGCGCCGGCCCTCGACGCCGGCGGCGCGGCGGGGGTGGTTGCGCTGGCGGACCACCATCAGCAGGAGGATGCCGGCGAACCCGGCCCACGCGAAGAGCTCGATCAGCCACTCGAAGGGCGGGAAGTGGCCGATGATCGGCAGCCGGTAGTCCGCCCACACGAGCTGGAAGAACGCGTTGACCAGCGTGGCGAAGAGGATGAGGAAGGACAGCGCCGTGAACCAGTGGGCGATCGAGACCCACGGCAGCCGCGCCATACGCGTATGCCCCAGGAACTCGCGCACCAGGGTCATCGTGCGGGCGGCGGGCTGATCGGTCCGGGACCGGTCCGGCTGGCCGGTGCGGAAGAGCCGGGTGAAGCGGAAGACCTGCCGGAAGAGCAGGATCCACCCGATGCTCGGGATCACGAAGCACAGCACGAGGGCCGTGATCTGCAGCGCTGACATGCGGTGATCCTACGGGCGGGTACGGACATCGGGGGAGACCGGACGGGGTGGTGTGACGGGTATCGCCTAGGCCATCGGGGTCCGGTGGGTGGGATCCGGCTGCGCGACCACGCCAGGCATAACACAATGTTGGCTAGTCAATAATCAGGGAATGCACCTCGTGGCCCCGCCGTTGGCCAGGGTGACGGACCCACTCGCCGAGACCCAGATCGGAGCCTGCACGCGCATGCCTATCTATGACGACGTCACCGCCCTCGTCGGCCGCACCCCGCTGGTGCGCCTCAACCGCATCATCGAGGCGGCGGACGGCACGACCGTCGCGGCCAAGCTCGAGTTCTACAACCCCGCCAGCTCCGTCAAGGACCGCATCGGCGTCGCCATCGTGGACGCCGCCGAGGAGTCCGGGCAGCTCAAGCCCGGCGGGACCATCATCGAGGCGACCTCCGGCAACACCGGCATCGCCCTGGCCATGGTCGGCGCGGCCCGCGGCTACAAGGTCGTCCTGACGATGCCCGAGACCATGAGCGCCGAGCGCAAGGCCCTGCTCAAGGCGTATGGCGCCGAGCTCGTCCTCACCCCCGGCTCCGAAGGCATGAAGGGCGCCGTCAGCAAGGCCGAGCAGATCGCGGCGGAGCGCGGCGGCGTCCTCGCCCGTCAGTTCGCCAACGCCGCCAACCCCGAGATCCACCGCCGCACGACGGCCGAGGAGATCTGGGCCGACACCGACGGCAAGGTCGACATCGTCGTCGCGGGCATCGGCACCGGCGGCACCATCACGGGCGTCGGCCAGGTCCTCAAGGAGCGCAAGCCGGACGTGCGGCTCGTCGCGGTGGAGCCCGCCGAGTCGCCGATCCTCAACGGCGGCCAGCCCGGCCCCCACAAGATCCAGGGCATCGGCGCCAACTTCGTCCCCGAGGTCCTCGACACCGAGATCTACGACGAGGTCATCGACGTCGACATCGACCAGTCGGTCGAGTGGGCCCGCAAGGCCGCCACGCAGGAAGGCCTGCTCGTGGGTCTGTCCTCCGGCGCGGCGCTCTACGCCGCCTCGCAGGTGGCCGCCCGCCCCGAGAACGCCGGCAAGACCATCGTGGTCATCATCCCGTCCTTCGGCGAGCGCTACCTGTCCACCGTCCTCTTCGAGGGCATCACGGACTGAGGTCCGTATGCCGGACCGCCCGCGTCCCCACCTCCGACACGAGACGAGCTGACGTCATGACGACCTTCTCCACCGCCGAGGCCCGCCGCCTCAAGGGCAGCATCAACCTGCCGCCCCTGATCACCCAGCGCGAGGGGCACGTGGGGCTCGTCCAGGGCGTCCTCGAAGACCTCGACGCCGCCATCGAGCGCGACCCGGCGGCGACCGGTCGGCTGCAGATGGCGCTCGTGTCGCCCGGCCTGCACGCGATCTGGGTGCACCGGGTGTCCCACCAGCTGTGGCAGCGCGAGTCGCTGCGGCTGCCGGCGCGGCTCCTGTCCAACCTGGCCCGCGCCGTCACCGGAGTGGAGATCCACCCGGGGGCGACCATCGGCCGACGGTTCTTCATCGACCACGGCATGGGGGTCGTCATCGGGGAGACCGCCGAGATCGGTGACGACTGCATGCTCTACAACAGCGTCAACCTCGGGGGGCGCTCCCTCGCCAAGGGCAAGCGTCACCCCACCCTCGGCAACGGCGTGACCGTCGGGTCGGGCGCCCGCGTCCTCGGCGCGATCACGCTGGGCGACGGCTCGCAGGTCGGCGCCAACGCCGTCGTCGTCAAGGACGTCCCGGCCAACGCCGTGGCCGTCGGCATCCCCGCCCAGGTCAAGGTGCCGAGCCCTGGTCAGAGCCCCACGGACGCGATGTACGACGACCCCGCCGTGTGGATCTGAGGCCACCGCAGCCACGCGCGACGGCGCCCGCCCCTCCTCGGGGCGGGCGCCGTCGCGGCATACGGGCTCGGCGTCAGCGGCCGGACTCGAACTTGACCTCGTGGGGCTCCACGTCGCTGCCCTTCTCGACCCCGATCTGGTTGCCGGAGTGGTCGCGGGACACCTTGGAGCGCACCGTCGAGGCGGCGTCGCTCGCCCGGGTCTGCGCGGAGCTGGCGAGCGTCTGCGCGCGCTCCTGCACCACGGGGGCCTGCTCCTTGACCTTGTCGGTCACCTGGGCGGCCAGCGCCTGGGCGCGCTCCTGCACGACGGGCGCCTGCTCCTTGACCTTGTCCGTCGCGAGCGCGACCTTCTCCTGGACGCGCGGGTCGTGCCAGACGGTGTCGGCCTGGGCCTTGATCTGCTCGTAGCGGGCGTGCCCGGCACGCGCACCCAGCACGTAGCCGAGGCCGGCGCCGACGATGAACATGAGTCGCTTCTGCATCTGGTCCTCCTGGTGGTGGTGGCCTGTGGCTCAGCTGGGGTGGCCGTTGGCTTCGCTGTCGGCGGGGACGCCCGGCATGCCCACGGGGTTGCCGGTGTAGCCGGGGCCGCCGGACACCGAGCCGGGGGTGCGCCCGCCGGTCGTGGTCCGCGACGGCTGGCTCGTCGTCTGGGTCGACGCCGGGGTGGTGCCGCCGGAGACCGCGTCGACCGCCTTGTCGACCAGCTTGTGCGCCGGCCCGGGGGTCTTGGCCTTGACGGCGTCGGCGGCCTCGGCCACCTTCTGCTGCACCGGCTCGCTCTGCCAGGCCTTGGCGGACTGGCGCTTGATCTGCTCGTAGCGCGTGCGGCCTGCCCGCGCGCCGGCGACGTAGCCAACGGCCAGCCCAGCCAGGAAGCTCAGCTTGTTCTGCATGGGTCGTCCTCTCCTCACGTGCTCTGTCGGAGTCCTCTTGCCCCGTTCGTGCCCAACTTATGACGACAACGCCTGGGTGATCCGGCATTCTCCCAGGGGCGCGGTCGTCTCGCCCACCGGACGAGGTGGGGTGTCGCGGCCCGGTACCCTGGAGCGGCGGACGCGCGGCGCAGACCCGGGCCTCCGCGAGGAGGGCTCGCATAGTGGCCGAGTGCGGCGGTCTTGAAAACCGCTAGGGGTGCAAGCTCCTCGTGGGTTCGAATCCCACGCCCTCCGCCCCGCGTCCCCACGGCACCCGAGGCCCGTCATCGAGTCAGGTCACCAAGTGTTCACCTGTCATCGCTCGCGACCGGGGTGCCCGATGATAGGTTGCTGGTGGTTGCTGAAGCAGTTCCTCGCAAGACGTAGATGTAGCCCTCTGACCGCCACCCCGGCGAGCGGGGGTTGTTCACGAAGACCGGGCATGTCCCGTGCAGTGGGGTGTTAGGCAATCTGACCGGTGGGCGTCCTGCCGGCCGGTCGTCAGCCAGACAACGAAAGTAGTTAGATCCCATGGCACAGGGCACCGTTAAGTGGTTCAACGCTGAGAAGGGCTTCGGCTTCATCGCTCAGGATGGTGGCGGTCCGGACGTGTTCGTCCACTACTCCGCGATCCAGAGCAACGGCTACCGCTCCCTCGACGAGGCGCAGCGCGTCGAGTTCGAGGTCACCCAGGGCCCCAAGGGCCCGCAGGCGGACGCCGTTCGTCCTCTCTGACCTGACTCGGTCACCCCGGCCCGACGGCCGGACCGACTGATCGCAGACCCCCGACAGGCAACCTGTCGGGGGTCTGCGGCGTCGTGGGAGCAGATCACGGAGCACCCCGTCGATACACTCGACGGGTAGCGCTGTGCCGAACTACTCCTGACGCCCTGATGAAAGGTCGGTCTGTGGCTGATCATGACGACGCCTCGCGGACTCCCGCGACGCCGGGTGACCCCGGGGCGGACCATGCGACCCGGCCGGGGCAGGGGGACCAGGATCTGACCCGCCGCGAGCTGCGCGCTCGCAAGGCCGCCCGGCGCCGCCCCGTGCTGCGGGCGATCGTCATCTCGCTCGTCGTCCTCCTCGCCGCCGTGCTGGGGCTGGGCGCCTACGCCGTGCTCCGCTTCAACGGCAACATCAAGGCCCTGGACATCCAGAGCAACCTGCTGCGCCCCAAGTCGGACGCCACCACCGACCCGACCAGCGGGCACACCGCGATGAACATCCTGCTCATGGGCGTCGACAGCCGCGCCGGCGCCAACGCCGGCTACGGCAACGCCGACGACGCCAGGTCCGGGGAGCGCTCGGACACCACGATGCTGGTCCACCTCGCCGCCGACCGACGCTCGGCCGTCGTGGTGTCGATCCCGCGCGACACGATGATGCCCGCCCCGCCCCGCAACGGTCAGCGCAGCGGCAGCTCCGGCGCCGCGTCCACCGCGACCACGTCGAGCCCGGCCGGGGCGTCGGCGACGGCCACGCCCCCCGGGTGCAACATCGACGCCCCGAGCAGCGAGTGGAAGGCGCAGCAGTTCAACAGCAACATCGAGGAAGGCGGCGTGACCTGCGTCATCGCGACGGTCATGCACAACACCGGCCTCAACATCGACCACGTCATGACGGTGGACTTCACCGGCTTCAAGCAGATCGTCGACGCCATGGGCACCGTCGAGATCTGCACCACCAAGCCGGTCAAGGACCAGTACAGCGGCCTCGACCTGCCCGCCGGGCGCCACCAGCTCGACGGCGAGGAGGCGCTGGCCTTCGTGCGCACCCGCCACGGCGTCGGCGACGGGAGCGACATCGGCCGGATGCGGCTGCAGCAGGACTTCGCGGCGGCCGTCGTGCGCAAGGCCACCTCCACCGGTGTCCTGCTCAACCCCGGCAAGCTGTATGGCGTCCTCGACGCCGCCACCAAGTCGCTGACCACCGACCCCCAGATCGCCAACGTGTCCGCGCTGTCGAGCCTCGCGGGCCAGCTGCGCGAGCTGAAGCCCGCCAACGTCCGCTTCATCACGGCGCCGACCGAGACCTACAAGCCCAACCCGGACCGGCTGCAGCTGAGCCCGGCCGCGCAGGACCTGTGGACCCTGCTGCGGGAGGACAAGCCGTGGCCGACCGCCCCGGCCGCCACCGCGAGCGCCTCGGCCACCCCGACCGTCACCCCGACCGTGGCCCCAAGCGCGGTCTCCGTCGCGATCGAGAACGCCGCCGGCACCGACGGCCTCGGCACCCAGGTGTCCAGGGCGCTCACGGTCCAGGGTTTCCGGGTCACCCGCGTCGCGTCCGCGGCCGCGCCCTCCGACGGGGTCGTCGTGCACCACTCGGCGTCGCAGATGGCCGCCGCCCAGGAGGTCGCCCTGGCCTTCCCGGGCGCCACCCTCAAGGCCGACGGCAAGGCCGGGCAGGCCGTCACGGTGTCGGTGGGGCGCGGCGCCCCCGCCGTGGTCCTGGTGCCCAACCGCGAGGGCGCGCAGCCGCTGCCCGCCCAGCCGCTCAAGGCCGCGCCGGTCCCCGGCTCGTCGGCCAGCCCGACGCTGCAGGCCAAGGCCGCCAGCGACGATGTCTGCAGCGACACGTCGAAGGGCTGATCGGCCGTTTTGCCCCTGCCAGCGCCCGACGGGTAGCCTGTGCGGGTTGCACTGGAGGTGTCGCATAGTGGCCTAGTGCGCCCGCCTGCTAAGCGGGTTGAGGTTGATAACCTCTCGCGGGTTCAAATCCCGCCACCTCCGCGCCGTCGTCCTCGGACACCTGACCCCAGGCCGGACCCTCATCGGGTCCGGCCTGGCGTCGTTCGTGGGGCCGGCCGCAGCCGGGCCGGTGGCGGTGCGGGCGAGGGGCGGCGTCTCGGCATACGGGCAGGGATCTGCACAGGGTGACCCCGCGCACATCGCCTGGACAGGCAAGCCTTACCGTGATGGCGTGGACTTTTCTCTCTCTCGCACGCAGGAGCAGTGGCAGGCCGCCATGGCCGAGTTCCTCGAGGCCGAGGTCTACCCGGCCGAGCCGATCGCGCGAGCCGAGGTCGCGGCCCTGACCCCCGAGCAGCGGTGGCAGCGGCCCGAGGTGCTGTCGCGGCTCGTCGAGGCGGCTCGCGGCGCCGGCCTCTGGGGCCTGTGGCTGCCCGAGCCGTATGGCGGAGGCCTGTCCCACCTCGACTTCGCGCCCGTCGTGGAGCTGTCCGGGCGCTCGCCCCACCTCGCGCCGGAGGCGATCAACGCCAACAGCCCCGACATCGGCAACATGGAGCTGCTGCAGCGGTTCGGGACGGACGCGCAGCGCGCCGAGTGGCTCGAGCCGCTGGCGGCGGGGGAGTTCCGGTCGTCCTTCGCCATGACCGAGCCGGACGTCGCGTCGTCCGACGCGGGCAACATCGCGACCTCCATCGAGGTCGACGAGGCCGCCGGGCAGGTCGTGATCAACGGCCGCAAGTGGTGGTCCAGCGGCGCCATGTCCCCGGACTGCCGGGTCCTGCTCGTGATGGGCAAGTCCAACCCGCGCGGCCAGCGGCACCAGCAGCACTCGCTGGTCATCGTCCCCATGGACACCCCCGGGGTGCAGGTGGAGCGGGCGATGACGGTGCTGGGCTTCCCCGACGCCTGCACGGGCGGGCACGGGGAGATCAGCTTCACCGACGTGCGGGTGCCGCTGAGCAACGTCGTCGGCGACCTGCACCGCGGCTTCGGGCTCGCGCAGGCGCGCATGGCACCCACGCGACTCATGCACTGCCTCAAGCTGATCGGTGTGGCCGAGCGCGCCTTCGACCTGATGGCGCAGCGGGTGCCCAAGCGGGTGGTCTTCGGCCGGCCGCTGGCCCAGCAGGGGCTGGTGCAGCAATGGATCGCCCACTCCCGCGTCGAGATCGACCAGGCGCGGCTGCTCGGCTACCGCGCCGCCTGGTCGCTGGACCACAAGGACGACCAGGACTCCGCGGCCGCGATCTCCGCGCTCAAGGTCGTCGCCCCCGCCATGGCCTCACGAGTCGTGGACCGGGCCATCCAGGCGCACGGCGCGCTGGGCCTCTCCCAGGACACGCCCCTGGCCGAGCTCAACGCCTACGCCCGGCAGATGCACATCGCCGACGGACCCGACGAGGTCCACATGATGGCGGTGGCGCGGCACGAGCTGCGGCGCTACTCCAGCTGATCGGCGGGCGCGAGCGGCCCGGCCCGGGGACCTCCCCGGGTCGGGCCGCTCGCGTCGTCCGTCGTCAGGACACCGGCTGCGTGAGGTCGTAGAACGTCGACCCGCCGATCGTGACGCTCTGGTAGTGGGACGCGGCCCACTGCAGGATCTGGCTCGACGTCGAGGTCGACGACCCGCCGCCGCCCATGCCCTGCGAGGCGAGCAGGTAGTGGATCCTGCCCTGCGCCACGTAGGCCTGGAACTGCGCCAGCGTCGGCGAGGGGTCGCTGCCGTTGAAGCCACCGAGGGCCATGACCGGCAGCTGCGTGCCGAGCTGGAGGCCGGCGGCGTTCTGCGAACCCACGGCGGCGGCCACCCAGGTGTAGCTGCTCGCGTCGGCCGACAGCGCGCTCACCACCTCCGTGCTCGGCGTCGAGGCCGAGAGCAGCCCGCCCATGCCGGCGCCGGTGCCAGGCGTCCCGCCTGTCGTTGTGCCAGGCGTCCCGCCTGTCGTCGCGCCAGGTGTCCTGCCTGTCGTCGCGCCCGGCATCGCGCCGGGTCCCCCGCCAGGCATGCCACCGGGCATGCCACCGGGGCCGCCCATCCCCGACCCGGTGCTGGGGCCGGCGCTGACGATGGACCCGGTGTGGCCGGTCGAGACGGTCTGGGCCGAGTAGGCCGCGGGCCCCGCGAGGACCGAGACCAGGGCGGCGCCGGCGATGACCGGCACCGCGGCCCGGTGGACCCGGTCCAGCACCAGCAGCAGCAGGGTGGCGGCGAGACCGGTCACGACCACGACCCAGCGCAGCCAGGGCAGGAAGTCCGCCGAGCGGGCCAGCAGCACGAAGGACCACGCGGCGGCGATCGCGGTGGCGGCGGCGAGGATCGCCATACCTCGACGGTCGTGACGCGACCACGCCTCCACGGCGCCGATGCCGACGAGGGCGGCGATGGCCGGGGCGAGCGCCACCGTGTAGTAGGCGTGGAAGATGCCCGCCATGAAGGAGAAGGTCAGGCCGGTGACCAGCAGCCACCCGCCCCACAGGACAAAGGAGGCGCGGAGCCGGTCGGTCCGGGGCCGGCGCCCGCGCAGCGCCAGCCCGGCGACCAGCAGGAGCAGCGCGGAGGGCAGCAGCCAGGAGATCTGGCCGCCGATCTCGCTGTCGAAGAGCCGCGTGATGCCGGTCGAGCCCCAGCCGCCGCCCCCGCCGACGGACCCGGTCTCGTCCCCCGTGAGTCGGCCGAAACCGTTGTAGCCGAACGTGAGCGACAGGAAGGAGTCGTCCTGCGAGCCGCCGACGTAGGGCCGCATCGACGCGGG
Organism: Arsenicicoccus sp. oral taxon 190; assembly: GCF_001189535.1. Lineage (NCBI taxonomy): Bacteria > Bacillati > Actinomycetota > Actinomycetes > Micrococcales > Intrasporangiaceae > Arsenicicoccus > Arsenicicoccus sp. oral taxon 190. The sequence goes on along the minus strand of NZ_CP012070.1, from coordinate 653,753 downwards.
GACCAGCTCCACGATCGCGACCCACCAGCCCGCCGAGACGAGGAAGGCCACGCCCGCCAGCAGCAGGTGCCGCACCCGCCGTCCCAGGGTGACGTCGGCCGCGAGCAGGTAGGTCAGCGCGAACGCCGGGACGACGAGGAAGACCTGCAGCGTCTTGGTCAGGAAGCCGAACCCGAGGAACACGCCCATCGCCACGAGCCAGCGGGCCCGTCGCTCGTCGAGGGCCTTGACGGTCGCCCACGCCCCGAGGGTCATCAGCAGGACCAGCAGCGCGTCCGGGTTGTTGAAGCGGAACATCAGCGTCGCGACCGGTGTCAGCGCCAGGGTGGTCCCCGCGAGGAGGCCGGCCACGGGGCCCGCGTGCCGCTTCACCGTCGCGTAGAGCACCCCCACCGTGGCGACGCCCAGGAGCACCTCGGGCAGCAGGATCGCGAACGAGCTGAGCCCGAAGACCCGCACGCTCAGCGCCATGAGCCACAGCGAGGCCGGCGGCTTGTCGACGGTGATCGCGCTCGCGGCGTCCGACGAGCCGTAGAAGAAGGCCTTCCACGACGCGCTGCCGGCCTGCGCCGCCGCGGAGTAGAAGGCGTTGGCCCACCCGGAGGCGGTGAGGTTGACCAGGTAGAACGCGGCGGTCGCGCAGAGCAGGATGATCAGGGCCGGGCGCGCCCAGCTGGGGTCGCTCTCGGGGCCGCGCCACAGGGCGGCCGGGCGGTTGGTGGTCCTGGTCCTGCTCCCGGCTCGCGTCGGGCTTGCGCTGGGGGCGTATGCCGCCCCGCCGCCGCCGATCGTGGCGGATCCGGTTGCCGGGGTAAGGGTCTCGCGCTGGCCGCGCCTCGACCGCAGGGCGGTGAGGGGGTTGCGCAGGGGGGTCGAGGTCGTCATACGTCCACGGTCGGCTGCCCGGTTGTGGAGCGGCTATGCGCCTGCTGAGGTGCTGCTACGACACGCGAGAGGTGCCCTGCCGACGGCAGGGCACCTCCGGGTCAGGCGTGCTTGTCCTCCGCGCCGTCGCCCGGCTGGACGGTCCAGGTCGGCGGCTCGTCCTTGCCGGACTCCTCGTCGCGCTCGGCGTCGGCCGCCGTGGCCTGCACGATGCCCTGCGCGTGGTGGCTGGGCGCGTAGACCGCGTAGACCTGCAGCGGCTCGTCGCCGGTGTTGATGACGTCGTGCCACATGCCGGCCGGGACCTGGATGGACCAACCGTCCTCGACGTCCTGCTGGAAGCTGAGGTCGTCCTCGGCGGGCCCCATCACGCACCGGCCGGTGCCGGCGTCGACCCGCAGGAACTGGTCGGTCTCGGGGTGCGCCTCGAGACCGATGGACTCGCCGACCGGGATCGACATGAGGGTGACCTGGAGGTACTTGCCGGTCCAGGCGGTGGTCCGGTAGTTGGTGTTGTCCTTGGTCGCGGTCTCGATGTCGAAGGCGTTGGGCTGGGGGCCGTTGTCGACGATCTGCATGAGTCGCTCCTGTCCTCGCTGGGGTGTGTCAGGCCCATCCTCGCGCGTGGTCGGTCGCCGGGTCCACGCGCCCCCCGCGCAGCGGCAGCCGCACGGTGAAGGTCGTCGACCCCGGCACCGACGCGACCGACACGTCGCCGTGGTGCGCCTTGACCACCGCGTCGACGATGGACAGCCCGAGCCCGGTGGAGCCGGCGGCCCGGTTGCGCGCAGTGTCGCCCCGCGTGAACCGCTGGAAGAGGTTGGGCTGCAGCTCCGGCGCGATGCCTGGTCCGTCGTCGTGGACCTGCAGCACGGCGTGAGACCCGTCGACGGCCAGGGAGGTGCGCACGACGGTGCCCGCGGGGGTGTACTTGTGGGCGTTGGCGAGCAGGTTGACCACCACCTGGTGCAGCCGGTCGCGGTCCCCGGTCGTCTCGATCGCCACCTCGGGCAGGTCCATCTCCCAGCGGTGGTCCCGCGCCGCGACCTGGGCGTCGCTGACGCACTCGAGGACGAGCATCGACAGGTCGACGGGTTCGTGCTCGAGCGGGCGACCGGCGTCGAGGCGGGCGAGCAGCAGCAGGTCCTCGACCAGGGTGCCCATCCGTAGCGCCTCCGACTCGATCCGGTCCAGGGCGTGGCGCACCCCGGCCGGGACGGGTTCGCGCTCGCGGCGGGAGAGCTCGGCATACCCCCTGATCGACGACAAAGGGGTGCGCAGCTCGTGCGACGCGTCGGCCACGAACTGGCGCACCCGGGTCTCCGACTGGTGCCGGGCCGTGAGGGCGTCGCCGACGTTGTCGAGGAGCGTGTTGAGGGCGTGCCCGACCTGACCGACCTCGGTGCGCTGGTTGGCGAGGTCGGCGGGGACGCGTTCGACCAGGGCGACCTCGCCGGAGGCCAGCTCCATCCGGGACACCTCGGTCGCGGTGTCGGCGACCCGGCGCAGCGGCCGCAGGTTGCGGCGGACCAGCCACGTGCCCAGCAGCCCCACGAGCAGCAGCCCGGTGAGGGAGGCGAGCGTGATGGTGCGCAGCAGCTCCCCGACGGCGTGGCGCACCCCGGTGAGGGGGACGCCGGTGACGATCGTGGTTCCGGCCCGGTAGGACGCCACCAGGCGGTAGTCGCCCAGCCCGTCGCCGAGGCTGACGGTCTTGGGACGCTCAGAGGCGCCGGAGCTCTCGACGGCGGCGGTCTGCTGGCCGGTGAGCTGGGCATAGCTGCCCCGGCTGATGACGTACCCGGTCAGCAGGTCCCCGTCCTGCAGGCAGGCGCGCAGCATCCCCTCGCCGGTCCCGGGCGGCCGGTTGGTGCACTGGCGCACGACGCCCCCGCCGTCGTCGCGCGGGTCCCGGCCGATCATCTGCCGCTGGTCGGCGAGCTGGGCGTCGACCTGCTGGGTGAGGCGTTGCTCCATGACGAGGACGGTGGCACCGCCGATCGCCACGGTCACGGCGAGGAAGAGCGCGACCACCGACGTGACGAGCTTGGTGGTCAGCGACCAGTCCTGGGGGCGCATGGGCTCCCTTCCGTATGCCGAGGGGGCCGGGTCAGGCGCCGGCGGGCTTGAGCACGTAGCCGACGCCGCGCATGGTGTGGATCATCGGCTCGCGGCCGGCGTCGATCTTCTTGCGCAGGTAGGAGATGTAGAGCTCCACGACGTTGGCCTGACCGCCGAAGTCGTAGTTCCACACCCGGTCCAGGATCTGCGCCTTGGACAGGACCCGCCGCGGGTTGCGCATCAGGAACCTCAGCAGCTCGAACTCCGTTGCCGTCAGCCGGATCTCGTCGCCTCCGCGGCGCACCTCGTGGGCGTCCTCGTCCATCACCAGGTCCCCGACGACGAGGTGGGACTCGGGGGCGGTCTCGGTCAGCACGGTGCGCCGCATCAGCGACCGCAGCCGCGCGACGACCTCCTCGAGCGAGAACGGCTTGGTGACGTAGTCGTCGCCCCCGGCGGTCAGCCCCGCGACGCGGTCCTCGACGGCGTCCTTGGCGGTCAGGAAGAGCACCGGGATGTCCGGGTCCTCCTGGCGCATCTTGCGCAGCACCTCCAGGCCGTCGAAGTCCGGGAGCATCATGTCGAGGGCCACCGCGTCGGGCTTGAACTCGCGGGCCGTGCGGACCGCCTCCAGCCCGGTGGCGGCGGTGCGGACCTCCCAGCCCTCGTAGCGCAGGGCCATGGACAGCAGCTCGGCGATGTTGTTCTCGTCGTCCACGACGAGGACCCGGACGGGGGAGCCGTCGAAGCGGTGCAGCGCGGGGGCGGCGGTGGGGTGCGTGCTCATGGGTCTCATGGTCCGGGGCCTCCCTGTGGCCGGCGCTGGGGAATCCTACGCGCTTCCTGTGACACCACTATGCCGTGGTCGGGGTGGGGGCGGGCGGTGTCGGGTGGTGTCGGTGCGGTGTCGGGTGGTGTCGGTGCGGTGCCGGGGGTGTCGGTGCGGAGCCGGGCGCCGGCCACTCCTAGCGCGGCGAGGGCCGCACCACAGCGACCCCACAGGCGCCAGGTCGAAGGTCCATGGCATGCCGATCGACGGCCCGCCCGTCACCTGCGACAAGGAGTCAGCCATGGATCCCCTCAAGTACGACGCCACCAACCCGGCACCGTCCTCCCCTCCCGATGCTGCCGCCCGGCCCCCGCGATGGTCGGGTCGCAGGACCGCAGCCGCCGCTGCCGTGGCGGTCGGGCTCGCCACCGTTGGCGGCGGAGCGGTCGCGGTCGCGGCTCCCGTCGTCAACAGCCACACCCAGGGCGGCGAGCGGGGGCCGGGTCGCGGTCACCCCGGCCGCGGGGGCTGGGGCGGCCAGCTCCCCGGTCAGCAGGGCCAGCTCCCCGGTCAGCAGGGAGCCGGTCAGCAGGGTCAGGCGCCCGGTATGCCGGGCCAGCTGCCCGGCGGGTCCCCCGGTCAGGCCGGCGGCTCCGGCTCGGGTGGTTCCGGCTCGGGTGGGTCTGGTTCGGTCGACTCGACCCCGGGCTCGGCCTCGGGCTCGGCCGGGGGCGCTGCCGCGGGTGGGACGGGGGTCGCGTCATGACCTGGCTGCTGCGACCGCACCATGCCGTGCGACGGCGGACGCCGGGGCGGGACCTCTCCGCGATCCCGGTGTGCGGTGGTGCCTCGGTGCCGCCGCTCGAGGCTCAGCGCCGGGCGGCGGCGCGGCGGGCTACCCGCGGGGCCTGACGGACGCGGTGCCCGTCGCCGATCGACGGCGGTGTGCGTGCCGCCCCCAACACAGATCGTGGACGTCTTGTGTCGCCATACGGCACAAAACGTCCACGATCGTGGGAGGGGAGTGGGGAGGGCCCGGTCAGGCCTGGGCGACCCGCTCCTTGAGCCCGTCCAGCTCGGCGCGGAGCTCGGCGGGCAGCTCGTCCCCGAACTTGCCGAACCACTCCTCGACCATCGGCAGCTCCTTCTCCCAGCCGGCCTTGTCGAAGGCGAGGGCAGTGGCGAGCTGCTCGTCGGTGAGCTCGAGGCCGTCGGTGTTGATCTCCTCGGGCTTGGGCAGCAGACCGATCGGCGACTCGACGCCCTCGGCCTTGCCCTCGAGGCGGTCGACCACCCAGGCGAGGACGCGGGAGTTCTCGCCGAAGCCCGGCCACACGAACTTGCCGTCGTCGTCCTTGCGGAACCAGTTGACCTGAAAGATCTTGGGCAGCTTGTCGGCGTCGCCCTTCTGGCCGATGGTGAGCCAGTGCTGGACGTAGTCACCGGCGTTGTAGCCGATGAACGGCAGCATGGCCATCGGGTCGCGGCGCACGACGCCCACGGCGCCGGTCGCGGCGGCGGTCGTCTCCGAGGAGAGCGTGGCGCCCATGTAGGTGCCGTGCGTCCAGTCGCGGGACTGGGCGACCAGCGGGATGGTCGTGGCGCGGCGCCCGCCGAAGAGGATCGCGGAGATCGGCACGCCGTTGGGGGAGTCGTACTCCGGGGCGACCATCGGGCACTGGTTGATGGGGGTGCAGAAGCGGGCGTTGGGGTGGGCGGCCTTGGTGCCGGACTCCGGCGTCCACTCGTTGCCCTTCCAGTCGATGAGCTCGGCGGGCTTGTCGTCCGTCATGCCCTCCCACCAGACGTCGCCGTCCTTGGTGCGCGCCACGTTGGTGAAGACCGAGTTGCCGGCCTCGATCGTCTCCATCGCGGACTTGTTGGTGCTCCAGCCCGTGCCGGGGGCCACGCCGAACAGACCGAACTCGGGGTTGACGGCATACAGCCGGCCGTCCTCGCCGAAGCGCATCCAGGCGATGTCGTCGCCGACCATCTCGGCCTTCCAGCCGGGGATGGTGGGGGCGAGCATGGCGAGGTTGGTCTTGCCGCAGGCGCTGGGGAAGGCGGCGGCGATGTAGTGGGTCTTGCCCTCGGGGTTGGTGAGCTTGAGGATCAGCATGTGCTCGGCCATCCAGCCCTCGTCGTGGGCGATGGCCGACGCGATGCGCAGGGCGTAGCACTTCTTGCCGAGCAGGGCGTTGCCGCCGTAGCCGGACCCGAAGGACCAGATCGCGCGCTCCTCGGGGAAGTGGACGATGTACTTGGTGTCGTTGCAGGGCCACGGGACGTCCTGCTCGCCCTCGGCCAGCGGTGCGCCGACGGAGTGCAGGCACTCGACGAAGTCGGCCTGCGTCTCCTCCATCTGCTTGAGCACGTCCGAGCCGACGCGGGCCATGACGCGCATCGAGGCGACAACGTAGGCGGAGTCGGTGATCTCGACGCCGTACATCGGCTGGTCGGCCTCGAGGTGGCCCATCACGAAGGGGATGACGTACATCGTGCGGCCCTTCATGCACCCCTGGTAGAGGTCGCGCATGATGCCCTTCATCTCGTCCGGGGCCATCCAGTTGTTGGTGAAGCCCGCGTCCTTCTCTTCCTTGGAGCAGATGTAGGTGCGGTCCTCCACGCGGGCCACGTCGTTGGGGTCGGAGGCGGCGTAGTAGCTGTTGGGCTTCTTGTCCTCGGCGAGCTTGATGAAGGTCCCGGAGTCGACCAGCGCCTGGTTGAGCTGCGCGGCCTCCTCGTCCGTGCCGGTGATCCAGTGGATCTGGTCCGGCGTCGTCAGAGCGGCGATCTCCTCGACCCAGGCCGCGAGCTTCTTGTGCGTGGTGGACATGTGGTACCGGCCATCCCTTCATTGCCGACGTTGGCAAGATCTGTGCTGTCACCGTAACCGCTGGCCCGGACCCCGGCCACAGCGCGGCGGCGATGTGCGGGCAACCTCACACTGAGGCAGACCTTGCCTGACATAGTTGAGTCGAGACCCGTATGACGAGACGTGAGGACGGCCCGGTGCAGCAGCTACGGATGGGCGGGGTCGTGGTCGACCTCGCGACCGAGCAGGAGACGATGGAGATCTACCGCGCGGCACTGCGCGGCGAGGGTGAGCCGGTGGCGATCGAGTCGGCCAACCTCGACCACCTCCACTGGTTCCCCACCGGGTCGCACGACCGCTCCGCGTCGGGCGGGCTGCGCTGGCTGACGCTGATGGACGGTGCACCCTTCGTGCTGACCGCCAAGCGCGTCACGGGGGTGGACCACGAGCGCCTCACGGGCGCGGACCTGCTCGAGCCGATGCTGCGGGCGGCCGCCGAGGAGGGCGCGTCGGTCGGGTTCTTCGGCGGTATGCCGGAGCTGCACGCGCGGCTGCGGGGTGAGCTGGAGCGGCGCCTGCCCGAGCTGCGGATCGCGGGCATGTGGGCGCCGGAGCGCTCGGACCTCGCCGACCCAGCGCGTGCCGCGAGGTGGGCCGAGGTGGTGCGCGAGTCGGGCGCGGACGTCGTGGCCGTGGCCCTCGGCAAGCCGCGCCAGGAGGACTGGATCCGCGAGCACGGCGTCGCGTCCGGGGCCCGTGCGCTGCTGGCCTTCGGTGCGGCGGCGGACTTCATCGCCGGCACCGTCGAGCGGGCGCCGCAGTTCTGGCAGGACAACCACCTCGAGTGGGCCTACCGACTGTCGCGCGAGCCCAAGCGCCTCGCCCGTCGTTACCTGCTGCAGGGGCCGCCGTCGCTGGTGCGGCTGCTGACCCGGACCGAGCGGCTGCTGCGGTACTGAAGCTGCGCCGGTACTCAACCGGTACTGGGCTGCGTCTGGACCAGGGGCGCTGGGACTGCCGCCGACGGCGAAAGCGCAGGCGGGCGCCAGTGGGTGGTTTTCACCGCCGTCCTCGATGGTTGAACCCACCCGATCAGGCCAGCGCCCCGACCGGCGGACTCCATCGGAGTCGCTCCACCACCGCCGCCGCCGGCGAGACCGCAGCCCAACGCGATCGGGTGGCTTTCACCGCCGTCTTCGACGGTCGAACCCACCCGATGAGGGCAGCGCCCCGACCGGCGGACTCCATGGGAGTCGCTCCACGACCGCCGCCGGCGGCGAGACCGCAGCCGGGCGCCGTCGGGTGGCTTTCACCGCCGTCCTCGATGGTCGAACCCACCCGATCAGGCCGCGGCCTTGGACGCCGCCCCCTGCGGGCGCACTCGACCACCGCCGCCGGCGAGACCGCAGCCCAACGCGATCGGGTGGCTTCGACCAGCGTGCCGACCCGATTTCATCTGGCGGGCACCCTGCGGTAAAGTTGCTCCTCGTTGCGACCCCCTCGGGGAGCGGCGACTGCACCCGTAGCTCAACGGATAGAGCATCTGACTACGGATCAGAAGGTTAGGGGTTCGAATCCCTTCGGGTGCGCTCTGTGTTGAGACAGAAGAAAAGGCCCTGGTCAGCGGAAACGCGAGCCAGGGCCTTTTGTCGTGTGCAGGCGCGTCAGTGCTGAGTCAGTCATCTTGTCAGTCATGTTGCGGGAGACGAGGGAACCGCCACCGCTAGCCGGGGCCGGGCGTGAAGGTGGTGCGGAGCCGGCATCCTGCCGGGGCGGCGCGGTGGACCTGCTCGCCGACCAGGTCCTCGTCGGCCCCCGGGGCGACCGTGATCCGGGCGACGAGTCGGCGACCCTCCCAGGCCGCCGTGGCGTCCTGCACCCCGGGCACGGCGGCCATGGTGGCGGCGACGGCGCCGGCCTCGACATACCGGCCGTGGACCTCCCGGCGCTCGTCCAGGGCGCCGCGGCTGACCAGGGTGCCGTCGGGGTCCTGGGAGACGAGCCACCCGGTCGGGTGCCGACCGGCCTCGGTGACGGCGACGAGCTCGCCGACCTGGTGCCAGCCGACGGGGTGGCCGAGCCGGTCGAGGACGACGTAGCCCCTCGGCGTCCCGCCGTCCAGCCCGGGCACGGCGAGCCCGTCCACGTCGACGACGGCACCCCATGGAGGCAGGTCGGCCGACCGCGCGGGCACCCGCGGCGTCGCCAGCCGCGCCGCCGTCTCGATCTCGGCGGCATGCCTGGTGTCCTGCTCCGCGACCACCACGCCCGGGCGCGACACCCGCGCCATGTATGCCGCGAACCTCTCGGCCCAACAGCGGGTCTCGTCCGCCGTGTAGAGCTCGCGGTGGGACTGCACCTCGACGGCGAGGGAGCCGTCGTCGAGCGGGCGGACCGTGAGCAGCAGGTCGTAGATCGGGCCCCGCTGCAGCGCGTCCGTCGCGAGACTGACGCCGGGGATGACGGGGTCGGCGTCATACGGCATGACGTTGACGACCGGGCCGTGGAACCGGCCCGCGCGCCAGGCCGACGGGACCGCCTCGAAGATCTCCTCCGCCTGGACGCCCTGGTGGGGCCGGGTCGCGCGGGCGTCGTCGACCGCGCGGCGGGTGACGTCCACCAGCCGGTCGTCCGCGTCCACGCGGATGCGGAGCGGGACGACGGTCATCATCTGCACCGGGACCCGCCTGGCCAGCGCGGACGCGCGGCCCGTCACCGGCGTGCCGATGACGGACTCGTGCTGCTCGCTGACCCGGGCGACGAAGGCGCCGGCCGCGGCGATCAGCGGGTAGGTCCACACCCGGTTGCCGAGCACGAGCGCGAGGTCGTCGCGCACCTCGACCGGTATGACGACGTCGTGCCGGTGAGGGTGGTCCGCGACGGGACGGTTGGCGTCGGCGGGGGACAGGCGCTCCGGTGCGCCGTGCAGGTAGTCGCGCCAGAACGCCTGGCCCTCAGGGGATCCGACGGTCCCCGTGGCGGCCACGAGGTCGGCCAGGGTCGGGAAGGGGGCGTCGTCCAGGGGCGTCCCGTTGACCGTGTGGAGGTAGTGCTCGATGACGCGGTGCCGCACGATCCACCCGCCGAAGCCGTCGACCGCGGCGTGCAGGCCGCGCTGCAGCCACCACACCCGCCCCGGCGCCACGACGAGGGTGTGGCTGAGGACGGGGGAGTCGGTCGTGAGGTCCCAGGGGCTTTCGCTGACGTCGCGGACCAGGGCGAGGGCCCGCGCGGCCACCTCGTCCGGGGTCCGGTCGGCGGTGCCGGTCAGGTGGCGGATCTCGACGGCGCCCGCGCTGGTGGGGGCCACGTGCTGCGTCGGGGGCTCCGTGGTCGTGTCGAAGCGCACCCGCAGCGCGTCCATCTCGTCGGTGGTCCGGCGGACCGCGTCCGCCAGCGCGTCGACGTCGACCGGGCCCGCCAGCTCCGACACCAGGGCGACGTGCCACGCGCTGCAGGTGGGGTCGACGAGGTGCCCGGACAGCATCCCCCGCTGCGGCGGCAGCAGCGGCAGCCGGGAGGGGGGCGGGTGGTCGGTCGTGCGGGGCACGCCCGGGGCGGGCTGGCTCAGCGTGACTCCTTGGTCCGCATGCGTCAGGGGAGCGTGACGAGTCTAGGCGCGATGGTGGGACGGCAGGCGGTGAAAGCAGCGACCGGTCTGGCAAGGTGGGCGTCATGAGCGACCAGTTCGACCTCGAGCCCGGAGACACCACCGACGACCAAAGCAGCTTTAGCGTCGACGACGAGGACCAGCTGTCCGCGGAGGATCAGCTCACCGACCGTGGCGTCGACGACCTGCTCGACGAGGGCTACTCCCCGCCCGAGCGTCCCCGGGAGGTGGAGAGCTATGGCATCACCGCCCAGGAGCAGCACGACGGCGAGACCATCGACATGCGCCTGCAGGAGGAGCTCCCGGACGACCCGACCGACGAGCATGACCCGCGGGCGCACGTCCGACCTGGTGAGGACCGGGTCGGCGGCGACGACTCCGACGCCATCGCGGTCGAGGACGACTTCCTCGGCGACCCGGAGGTCGGCGACCGGCGGGCCGGGCGGCTCATGGCGCCCGACGAGGGGGCGCACGAGGACGAGGAGAAGGACCTCGTGGCCGTGGACGAGGGGTTCAGCGGCGGAGCCGCGTCGGCCGAGGAGGCCGCGGTGCACATCATCGACGGCGACGGCGACGGCGACGAGGCCGACCGGGAGTACCCCCGTCTCGGCTGAGGCTGTGAGCGAGGTCTCGATGACGGGCACGGCTACCGGCGCGTAGCCTGGGCGGACCGTTGCGACGGTCGAGCTGATCCGACAGCGCCTCCCACCCGAGGCGGCGGGGGTGCTCGACAGCCGACATCCCCGGCGTGACGACGACCGATCGGGTCGACCTGACAGACCGCGAGCCGCTGCCTGCCGCCGAGGAGCCCTCATGTCCTATGCCCACGCCACCCGCCTGACCACCACCCCGGACCCGCACCAGCCCGATCCGGCGGACCCCGTCTTCGCCCTGCACCGCGGCGGCAAGCTCGAGACGGCCCTGCGCTGCGAGGTCAAGGACGCCCGCGACCTGTCGCTGGCCTACAGCCCGGGCGTGGCCAAGGTCTGCTCCGCCATCGCGGACGACCTCTCCCTGGTCGACGTCTACACGACCCGCGCCTCGACCATCGCGGTCGTCAGCGACGGGACCGCCGTGCTCGGGCTGGGGGACATCGGGCCGCACGCCGCGATGCCGGTGATGGAGGGCAAGGCCATGCTCTTCAAGGCCTTCGCCGGCATCAACGCCGTCCCGATCTGCCTGGACACCACCGACGCCGACCAGATCGTCGAGATGGTGGCGGCGCTCGCGCCCACCTTCGGCGGGGTCAACCTGGAGGACATCAGCGCGCCCCGCTGCTTCGAGATCGAGGAGCGGCTCAAGGCTCGGCTGGACATCCCGGTCTTCCACGACGACCAGCACGGCACGGCCGTGGTCACGCTGGCCGGTCTCACCAACGGCGCCCGCGTCCTCGGCCGGGAGCTGGGCTCGCTGCGCATCGTGATCACGGGCGCCGGCGCGGCCGGAGTCGCGATCACCCAGATGCTGCAGCGGGCCGGGGTGCGGGACATCGTCGTGTGCGACCGCCAGGGCATCATCGGCCCGGAGCGGCGCGACCTGCCCGAGCACAAGCGGCAGCTCGCGGCGACCACCAACCACCGCGGGCTGTCCGGTGACATCTCGCGGGCGCTGCGGGGCGCCGACGTGCTGATCGGGGTGGCCGGGGGCTCGGTGCCCGAGAGCGCGGTGGCCCGGATGGCCCTGGACGCCATGATCTTCGCCCTCGCCAACCCCGACCCCGAGGTGCACCCCGACGTTGCCGCCCGGCACGCCGCGATCGTCGCCACCGGCCGCAGCGACTACCCCAACCAGATCAACAACGTCCTCGCCTTCCCGGGGATCTTCAAGGGGGCCCTGGCCGCCGGGGCGACCCGCATCACCGAGGGGATGAAGCTGGCCGCCGCCCAGGCCATCGCGGACTGCGTGCCGGAGCCGACGCCGGAGCAGGTGGTGCCCAGCCCCTTCGACCCGCAGGTGGTGACCCGGGTCGCCGACGCCGTCGCCGAGCGTGCTCGCGCCGAGGGGGTGACTCGGTCGCGCTGACCGCGGGCACGGCATACGGCGGTCCCCTGCATGGGCGCATCCATGATCACGGGACGTGTTTGACAAGGCCCGTATGGGTGAGGGGGTTGTGCGAGTTGGCGGGAACGATACGTGCGCGTAACCCGGGTGCGGGACCCTCTAGGGGAGGTCAGGGAGGGCCTTGGTCCGGGCGTCGTCTCGTCGGGGCCGACCGTGCTGGTGGAGCAGGAAAGAAGTCATGTCAGACGTGATGGAAGTGCCCGGACAGCATCGCCCGCCGGCGGCGCCCGCCCGTGGCCGCGTGCTGACCGACCCTGAGCTCCACGAGTACGTCCCCACGCTGTGGACCCGGGTCCGCGGGGTGCGCACTATCACCCTGGCCTCGGACATCAGCGCGTGCCTGCTCGCCTGGCTCGTGACGGGGGCCTCGGCTCGGCCGGCGGTGCTTGTCAGCCTGGTGCTGGTCGTCCTTTTCCTTGGCAGCCGACTCTACGAGTCGCGCCTGAACCTGGCGGTCCTCGACGACCTGCCCGCCATCGTCGGGCGCTGGGTCATCGCGTGCGCCCTCGTCGCCATGGTGGGTGCCGGGATCGACAACCGGCCGGTGTCCAACGTCCTCGACGAGGTGCACCTGCTGGCCTACCCGCTCACCCT